>CALMQI010000183.1 GCA_937871935.1 uncultured Burkholderiales bacterium | reverse complement strand
GTGCCGATGCCCCGCGAGCGCTGGCGCGCCGCGTTCGAATCCGCGCTGCGCGGCGAGGGCGTGCGCCATCCCGAAGACGAGATCATCCTCCCCGCGGGCCGCCACTACTTCGACTGGGAGACGCGCCCGTGGCGCGACGAGACTGGCGAAATTTGCGGCGTGTTCGCCGCCGGTCGTGACATCACCTCTCTTGTCGAAGCGCGCAAAGCTGTCGTCGCCAACGAGGATCGCCTGCGCATGGCGCTCGACGCGGGCAGGAGCGTGGTCTGGGAAGTCGATTACAAAGAGCGGAGGATACACTGGTACGGTGATCACACTCCGATCTTCGGGCCGGAAGGCTTCACGTTCGAGCAATTCGGCGTCAACACCACCAGCGTCATCCACAACGATGACCGCCACATGCTCGCGGCGTACTTCACCGAGATCGCCGCCGGGGAAAGCCACAGCGTGGAACATCGCGTCATGCGCGCGGACGGTTCGGTTGCGTGGGTTGAAAGCTATGCGCGCCGCGTGCTCGGCCGCTCTGGCGGTGTGCGCAAGTTCATCGTGATGTCCAAGGACATCACCGATCGGAAGGCCCAGGAGGCCGCGTTTATCGCCGCCATGCAGCGCGCGGAGGCGGCGTTGCGCGACAAACGCGCTCTGTTTGAAAACGTGGGCGATGTCATTCCAGAACGCGAAACGTCGATCGCCGAAGCCGATATCAGCGTCGCCGACATGTACGATCACCTCGCCGGCCTGATGGAGGAGATGAACGCGCGCGATTCCGTGTTGGCGCAAACGATGGCGAGCCTCCGCGCCGCGCGCGAAGCCGCCGACGTCACCGCCAAGGCCGCTGCTCCCGCCGTCGAAGGAGCGCCGCAGCCGCCAGCCGCGCCGGTCGCCCCGGTCGCGCCTGCCGCACCGGCCAAGCCGGCGCTGCGCGTGGTCAAGGCAGCCGACGCCGAGGCCGCTGAAAAGGCGCGCCAGGGTGAGGCCGACAACCGCCGCAAATCAGCCGAGGCAGAGGCCGCGGCGATCCGCGCCATGATGGCCGCGCCCAAGAAGGTGCTGACGGCCAAGAAGCCCGAGGAGGCCAAGCCGGCAGCCGAAGGGATCAAGGGCACGATCCACAAGCCAAAGGCTGCGCCTGGTGCTGCCGCGCCGGGCACCGCCGGCGCCAAGCCCGGCGACAAGAAGTCGGTCAAGTCCGAGAAGCTGTCGTCGAGCTGGGCCGATGACGCAGCCAAGAAGCGCACGCTGAAGACGCGTGGCGACACCGGCGGTGCGCGAGCAGGCTGGCGTGCGCCGCGGGGCGCCCGCAAGGGTGACCGCAACGACGACGCACCGGCCTTCGTGCCGCCGTCGGAGGCCGTGATTCAGGAGGTACATATTCCCGAGACGATCAGCGTCGCCGACCTGGCGCACAAGATGTCGATCAAGGCCAGCGAGGTGATCAAGCACCTGATGAAGCTCGGCCAGATGGTCACCATCAATCAGCAGCTCGATCAGGAGACTGCCATGATCCTGGTCGAGGAGATGGGCCACAAGGCGCTGGCGGCCAAGCTCGACGACCCCGAGGCGTTCAGCGAGGAAGAGCAGGCCGCGCAGAGCGGCGAAGGCCAGCCGCGCGCGCCGGTGGTCACGGTGATGGGCCACGTCGACCACGGCAAGACCTCGCTGCTCGACTACATCCGCACCACGCGCGTCGCAGCGGGAGAGGCGGGTGGCATCACGCAGCATATCGGCGCATACCACGTGCAAACGCCGCGCGGCATGATCACCTTCCTTGACACGCCGGGCCATGCCGCCTTCACGGCCATGCGGGCACGCGGCGCCAAGGCCACCGACATCGTGATTCTCGTGGTGGCAGCCGACGATGGCGTAATGCCGCAGACCAAGGAAGCGATCCACCATGCCAAGGCGGCGGGCGTGCCGATCGTGGTGGCGATGAACAAGATCGACAAGCCCGAGGCCAATCCCGAGCGCGTGAAGAACGAGCTGGTGGCCGAGCAGGTGGTGCCCGAAGAATTCGGCGGGGATTCACCGTTCGTGCCGGTATCGGCCAAGACCGGCCAGGGCATCGACGCGCTGCTCGAGCAGGTGCTGCTGCAGGCCGAGGTGCTGGAGCTGAAGTCGCCGACCGACGCGATGGCCAAGGGTCTCGTCATCGAGGCCCAACTCGACAAGGGCCGCGGCCCTGTCGCGACCGTGCTGGTGCAGTCGGGCACGCTCAAGCGCGGCGACGTCGTGCTGGCCGGTGCCAGCTACGGTCGCGTGCGTGCGATGCTCGACGAGGACGGCAAGCCGACCAACGAGGCCGGCCCATCGATTCCGGTGGAGATCCAGGGCCTCACCGAGGTGCCGCAAGCCGGCGACGAATTCATGGTGCTGGCCGACGAGCGCCGGGCGCGCGAGATCGCCACCTTCCGCCAAGGCAAGTACCGCGACGTCAAGCTGGCCAAGCAGCAGGCCGCCAAGCTGGAGAACATGTTCGAGAACATGGGTGGCGGCGACGTGCAGACGCTGTCGCTGATCATCAAGGCCGATGTGCAGGGATCGCAGGAGGCACTGGGCCAGTCGCTGCTCAAGCTGTCGACCGACGAGGTCAAGGTGCAGATCGTGCACGCGGCGGTCGGCGGCATCAGCGAGAGCGATGTGAACCTGGCCATCGCGTCGAAGGCCGTCATCGTCGGCTTCAACACGCGCGCCGATGCGGGCGCGCGCAAGCTGGCCGAGAACAACGGCATCGACATTCGTTACTACAACATCATCTACGACGCCGTCGACGACGTGAAGGCGGCGATGGCCGGCATGCTGGCGCCGGAACAGAAGGAGGAGATCATCGGCAACGCCGAGATCCGCCAGGTGTTCCGCATCAGCAAGATCGGCACGATCGCCGGCTGCATGGTCACCGCCGGTACCGTGCGCCGCTCGGCGCGCGTGCGCCTGTTGCGCGAGAACGTGGTGGTCTTCACCGGCGAACTGGAGAGCCTGAAGCGTTTCAAGGACGACGTGCGCGAAGTCAAGGAAGGCTTCGAGTGCGGTCTGAACATCAAGGGCTACAACGACATCGTCGAAGGCGACCAGCTCGAATTCTTCGAGATCAAGGAAGTCGCGAGAACACTTTAGCCCCCACGCTCCCTGCGGTCGCTGCCCCGGGGCTCCGCAGGGGCCCCTTCGTGGCTCCCAGGGGGCCCGTGCAGCGGACCGGCAGAGCCGGATCCGCGCATGACCCTTGGGGAAGCCCCGCTGGAGCGGGGCTGGGCCGTGTAGTCCAGTCTGCCTGTCATGCGCCACAAGAAGTCCACCCCGAACCGCGGTTACCGCGTCGCCGACCAGATCCAGCGTGATCTGGCCGAGCTGATCCGTGGGCTGAAGGATCCACGCGTCGGGCTTCTCACCCTCAACAGCGTCGAGGTGACGCCCGACTATGCGCACGCCAAGGTGTTCTTCTCGCTGCTGGTGGGCGATGCGGCCGAGTGCGAGGCCGCGCTCAACGAGGCCGCGGGCTATCTCCGCAACGGCCTCTTCAAGCGGCTGTCGATCCACACCGTGCCGACGTTGCACTTCCAGTTCGACCGCAGCACCGAGCGCGCGGCCGAACTGAGCGCGCTGATCCACCGCGCCAACGCGACCCGTTCGCCCGACGAATCATGACGACTGCTCGAGTACGCACGCCTCGGCGGCCAGTGCACGGCGTGCTGCTGCTGCACAAGCCGCTCGGGCAGACGAGCAATCAGGCCCTGCAGCAGGCCAAGCGGCTGTTCCGCGCCGACAAGGCTGGCCACACCGGCACGCTGGACCCACTGGCCGATGGCCTGCTGCCGATCTGCTTCGGCGCGGCGACCAAGTTCGCCCAGGCCAGTCTGGATGCCGACAAGGCCTATCGGGCGACGCTGCGGCTGGGCGAGCGCACCGCGTCGTTCGACCGCGAGACGCCGGTGATCGAGCGACGCCCGGTCTTCGTGGCGCGCGGCGAGGTCGACGACGTCTGCCGGCGTTTTCTCGGCGACATCGAGCAACTGCCGCCGATGTACTCCGCGCTCAAGAAGGACGGCAAGGCCTTGTACGAATACGCCCGCGCGGGCCAGGACGTCGTGCGCGTTGCGCGCCCGGTGCGGATCCACCGCATCGAGGTGCTCGCTTTCGATGCGCAGAGCCTGGTGCTCGACGTAGCGTGCAGCAAGGGCACCTACATCCGCACCTTGGCCGACGACATCGGCCAGGCACTGGGCTGCGGCGCGCATCTGGCCGCATTGACCCGCACCGGCTGCGGCCGCTTGCGCCTGGCTGACGCGCTGGACCTCGTGGCGCTCGAGCACATGAGCCAAGCCGAGCGTGACGCCCGGCTGCTGCCGGCCGACGTGCTGGTCGCCGAACTACCTGCACTCGAGCTCGACGGCGAAGAAGCCGCCCGATTTCTGACCGGGCTGCGGCGGCGTGTGTCCGACGCCGATGCTCCGTCGGTGCGTGTCTACGCTGCGCAACCACGCGCCTTTCTGGGCCTCGCCCATATCACCGCCGGCGAACTGATCGCCGACCGCCTGCTCAGCCCGCCCGAAGTGCAGGCCTGCGCGGCGGCTGGCTCCCGCGAGGCCGAACTCACCCTATGAACTCACAGATCCGCAACATCGCCATCATCGCCCACGTCGACCATGGCAAGACGACACTGGTGGACCAACTGCTGCGCCAGAGTGGCACCTTCCGCGAGAACCAGCAGGTCGCCGAGCGCGTGATGGACAGCAACGACCTCGAGCGCGAGCGGGGCATCACGATCCTGGCGAAGAACTGTGCCGTCACGTGGAAGGGCACGCACATCAACATCGTCGACACACCCGGCCACGCCGACTTCGGCGGCGAGGTCGAACGTGTGCTGTCGATGGTCGACGGCGTGCTGCTGCTGATCGACGCGGTCGAGGGCCCGATGCCGCAGACCCGTTTCGTCACCCGCAAGGCTCTGGCGCTCGGGCTGAAGCCAATCGTCGTGGTCAACAAGGTCGACCGGCCGGGTGCGCGCTGCGACTACGTCATCAACGCCACCTTCGATCTGTTCGACAAGCTCGGCGCTACCGAGGATCAGCTCGACTTCCCGGTGGTCTACGCCTCGGGGTTGAACGGTTGGGCCAGCCTGAAGGAGCACGAGGTCACGAGCGACCTGTCGGCGCTGTTCGATGCCGTGCTGCGCCACGTGCCGCCGCACGAAGGCGACGAGAACGCGCCGCTGCAGCTGCAGATCTGTTCGCTCGACTACTCCAGCTACGTCGGTCGTATCGGCATCGGCCGGGTCAACGCCGGCACGATCCGGCCGGCGATGGATGTCGCCGTCTGCGAGGGGCTGGAAGGCGAACCACGCAAGGCACGCGTCAACCAGGTGCTCAAGTTCGACGGGCTCGAGCGCGTGCAGGCCGACAGCGCCGGCCCGGGCGACATCGTGCTGATCAACGGCATCGAGGACATCGGCATCGGCGTCACGCTGACCAGCCTGGAGTCCCCCCAACCGCTGCCGATGCTGCGCATCGACGAGCCGACACTGACGATGAACTTCTGCGTTAACACCTCGCCCCTGGCCGGCCGCGAAGGCAAGTACGTGACCAGTCGGCAGATCCGTGACCGGCTCGACCGCGAGTTGCAGAGCAACGTGGCACTGCGCGTCAAGGAAACCGACGAGGACGGTATCTTCGAGGTCTCCGGCCGCGGCGAACTGCATCTGACGATCCTGCTCGAGAACATGCGCCGTGAGGGCTACGAGCTCGCCGTCTCGCGCCCGCGCGTGGTGTTGCACGACGTGAACGGCGAGAAACACGAGCCCATCGAGTTGCTGACCGTGGACGTCGAGGACACCCACCAGGGCGCCGTGATGCAGGAGCTCGGCATGCGCAAGGGCGAGTTGTCCGACATGCAGCCCGACGGCCGTGGCCGCGTGCGGCTCGAATACCGCGTACCGGCCCGCGGGCTGATAGGTTTCTCGACCGAGTTCCTCAACCTCACCCGCGGCACCGGGCTGATGAGCCACATCTTCGACGGCTACGAGGCCTACAAGGGCGACATCGACGGCCGCAAGAACGGCGTCCTGATCAGCCACGAGGACGGCGAGATCTTCACCTACGCGCTCGGCAAGCTCGACGACCGTGGTCGCATGTTCGTTCGCGCCGGCGACCCGGTGTACGAAGGCATGATCGTCGGCATTCACTCGCGCGACAACGACCTGGTGGTCAACGCCGTGCGGCAGAAGCAGCTCACGAACTTCCGCGTCAGCGGCAAGGAAGACGCGATCAAGATCACGCCGCCGATCGAGCTGACGCTGGAGTACGCGGTGGAGTTCATCGCCGATGACGAGCTGTGCGAGATCACGCCGAAGTCGATTCGCGTGCGCAAGCGTCATCTCAAGGAGCACGACCGCAAACGTGCGGCACGCGAGGGCGCGTAGTCCCGGCGGGGCAGCCATGACTCACTCACGCGCGGTGGCCTTGATGGTGCTGGTCACGCTGATGTGGAGCATCGCGGGTGTGGTCACGCGGCACCTGGACTCGGCACGCAGCTTCGAAGTCACCTTCTGGCGCAGCGCCTTCACCTCGGTGGCGCTGGCTGTCGCATTGACTGCCATGCGCGGGGCGGCGCTCTGGCGCGACATGGCGCGCTCGACCTGGCCGCAGTGGGTGTCGGGAGTCTGCTGGGCGGTCATGTACACGGCCTTCATGATCGCGGTGACGCTGACCAACGTGGCCAACGTGCTGGTCACGCTGGCCATCGCGCCGCTCGTCACCGCGGTGTTCGCGCGCGTCGTGCTGAACCACCGGCTGGCGCGGCGCACCTGGCTCGCCATCGCGGTGGCAGGCGTGGGCATCGCCTGGATGTTCGTGCACGAAATGCAGCTCGAGTCCGGCGCGCTGCTCGGCATGGGCGTCGCGCTGGCCGTGCCGATCGCCGGTGCCGTGAACTGGACCTTGCTGCAGCATGTGTCGCATGGCACCGGCGACCCCGACGACAACTCCGACGGCCCCGACATGCTTCCCGCCGTGCTGATCGGCGCGCTGATCTCCGCCACCGCGATGCTGCCGCTGTCGTGGCCGCTGCGTGCCTCCGGGCACGATCTGTCGCTGCTGGCGCTGCTCGGCGTCGTGCAGCTGGCGATTCCATGCCTGCTGGCGGTGCGACTCTCGCGCGTGCTGCCCGGCCCCGAGATCGCGCTGCTGGCGCTGCTGGAGGTGATCTTCGGCGTCACCTGGGCCTGGCTGGGTGCGGGTGAGGCGCCGAGCGCGAGCGCGCTGTCGGGCGGCGCGCTGGTGCTGGCGGCGCTGATCGGCAACGAGGCCATCGCGTTGCGCGTCAGGATGCTGCAGGCCCGAACCCCAGCGACCACGCCGCAGGCCGACTTTCGGCGCGGTGGCTAGTCTGGCGGCGGAGCCGTCCCGACGATGAACGCACCCCAACAGTCGTGCAGCCGCGCGGTCTTTCTCGATCGCGACGGCGTCATCAATGTCGAGCGCGAGTACCTGTGGCGCATCGAAGAGTTCGAGTTCGTGCCCGGTGTCGTCGGCGCGCTGCAGCGGCTGGTTTCTGCCGGCTGGCGACTGGTGGTCGTCACCAACCAGAGCGGCATCGCGCGCGGCTACTACGGCGAAGACGACTACCAACGGTTGACGGCCCATCTGCGCGCTGAACTGGCCGCTGCCGATGTGCACTTCGACGGCGTGCTGCATTGCCCCCATCTGCCTGACGCGCCGGTGGTCGCCTATCGGCGCGCCTGCGACTGTCGCAAACCGGCAGCGGGCCTGTTGCGGCAGGCAGCCAGCGAGTTGTCGCTCGACCTGACCCAGTGCGTGCTGGTCGGCGACAAGCTGTCCGACGTGCAGGCGGGTCGGGCGGCGGGCCTGTCGCGCTGCTGGCTCGTGCGCAGCGGCCATGTGGTCAGCGCGACCGACGCTGCGGCGGCCGACGGTGTGTTCGACGATCTGGCGGCGTGCGTCGACGCGATGCTGCCGTTGCCGCCCCACGTGGCCGCCGGCAGCACGTCACGCTGAGCGCGGGTTCTTCCGCACCGAGTGCGCGGGCAACCCCGCGATGGGCTCGGTAACATGGGGTCATCGCGTCTGCCGCCGCGCGCCGAGCGCGCGACCCGCATGCCCAAGCCCGCTGGCCCTTTCCACTCGTTCGACGGCGACCCGCGGGCCCCCGGGCCGCTGCTGATGATGTTGGAGGCGCGGGCACCCTGGGAGTATGCGGCGATGCTGGCTGCGGCCCCGTGGCTCAGCAAGCTGCCGACGGGCGACGGGCACCCGGTGCTGGTCTTTCCCGGACTCGGCGCGTCGGATTTCAGCACCGCACCCCTGCGCAACTTCCTGCACGACCGCGGCTACAGCGTGCATGCGTGGAAGCAAGGCTTCAATTTCGGTCCGCGGCACGGGGTGCTCGACGCCTGCCGCGACCGGCTTCTGCATCTGGCCGATCGGCACCGCGAGAAGGTGAGCCTGATCGGCTGGAGCCTCGGCGGCGTCTATGCCCGCGAGCTGGCCAAGGAGTTTGCCGACCGCGTGCGTTGTGTCGTCACACTCGGCACGCCGTTCTCGGGCCATCCACGTGCAACCAATGCCTGGCGCTTCTACGAGGTCGTCAGTGGGCAGAGTGTGGCTGACAACCAGGCCCTGATCGACCAGCTGAAGGAGCCACCGCCCGTGCCGACCACGTCGATCTACTCGCGCACCGACGGCGTGGTGGCCTGGCAGTGCAGCGTCAACCCGAACCATCCGCACACCGAGAACATCGAGGTCCACGCGAGCCACATCGGCATGGGCATGAACCCGCTGGCCTTGTACGCGATCGCCGATCGCTTGCGACAGGATCCGGCGCATTGGCAGCGCTTCGACCTGCGGGGCGCGCGTCGCTGGTTCTACAAGGTCACGCACCACTCGCCGATGCAGGCTGCCAGCGGCGTCTAGCCGCGCCGGTTGCCCGGCTGTCGTCAGTGTCGGGGCTGGCTGTCGGCCCGCTCGCGCCGCTCGACGGCCTGCTGGCAGGGCCAGCAGCGCTCGGCCGTCGGCAGCGCCAGCAAGCGCTGGAAGTCGATGACACCGCCGCAGCCCCGACAGCTGCCGTAGGCACCCCCGCGCATGCGCTCGAACGCCAAACCCACTTGCACCAGCGCTTCCTCGGCGTGCAGGCGGGCTGGCAACAGATCGTCGTCGTTGCGTTCCAGCACCTGCGACAGCTGCCACTCGTGGCGCAGCGCGCAATGCCGCTCTATCAGCAACTGCTGCAGCTGGCGGCGGCGGCCGGCGGCTGGCGCTGCACAGGCCCCCGGGTCGGGGTGTCGGTTCAATCGGCAGAATTTGCGCTGCATGGACGCAGAAATTTGGCGCCTGACGCCGGTCCGTGTCATTTGAGGCTAGGAGGCGGCCGCACCCTGGCTGTTCTTGCGCCGGTCGTGCTTGCGCCAGCACAACAGCTCGTCGACTAGGGTTTGCTTGTTATCAACTGTTGCCGAACGATGTCGAGCATTCACCGGCGCGGCCGGCTCGATCCGTAGAGTCTTGCTCAGCGTCAAGCAAATCGAAAGCAAACGATGAACGTCCAGACTCTCCCCGCCTCAGGCCTACGGCAAGACGTTTCCGCCGCCAACGTTCAGCGCGCGGTCCAGGACGGTTGCCAGCAGATCGCATTTCCGAGCATCGTCGTCGGCGACGCCGGCGCCCAGTGGACACCGCGCCGGATCCGTCGCGGCACGTATCTCTACCGCGCCGGTTCGCCGTCGACGGCCCTGTTCGTCGTCCGCTTCGGCTGCCTGAAGTCGTCGCTGCCGGGTGATGACGGCGAGGAACTCGTGCTCGACTTCCCGATGCGCGGCGATCTGCTCGGCGCCGATGCCCTGGCCGGCCAGCCCTGCGCCACCGACGTGCAGGCGCTCGAGGACAGCGAAGTGCTGGTGCTGCCGATCGCCGACTTCGAAGGCGCCTGCTCGCGCGTGCAGGGCCTGCGCAACGACCTCTATCGCCACTTCGGCGCCGCGCTGCGGCGCGAGCGCGAGCATCTGATGCGCCTGGGCGGCATGCGTGCCGCGCAGCGGCTGGCGCGCTTTCTGATCGATCTGTCGGGCCGTTTCGCGGCCAACGGCTACTCGCCGCGTGCGTTCAATCTGCGCATGAGCCGTGCCGAGATCGGCTCCTACCTCGGGTTGACGCTGGAGAGCGTCAGTCGGCTGTTTTCGCGGTTCCAGGACGACGGTCTGATCAAGGTGCACCTGCGCGAGATCGAATTGCTCGACCTGAACGGCCTGCGCGCCGCCGCGGCCTGCGCCGAGCCGGCAGCGGCTTGGCACGCGGCCGAGGCCGCCTGAGGCTCAGGCCTCGTCGAAGGCGCGACGCACCGCGCGGGCCAGGTCGTCGCGCGAATAGGGCTTGGTGAGCAAAGCCACGCGGTCGAGATCACCGTCCAGCCCGCTCAGCGCGTCGCGTGGGTAACCCGACGCCAGCAATGCCCGCAAGCCCGGCACACGCCGCATCGCGTGCTGGGCCAGCTGCGGGCCGTTCATGCCGCCGGGCAGCACGACGTCGGAAAACAGCAGATCGAAATTGCCATCCGCGGCCAGCACCTCGAGCGCCCGGGCGGCATCGGCCACGTCCAGCACCCGGTAGCCGATCTGTTCGAGGAATGCGCTGGCCAGCGCGCGCACATCGTCGTCGTCCTCGACGATCAGGATGCGTTCGTGGCCGCCCCGCCGAGCGTCGAGCGGCAAAGCTCCCTCGATCGCAGCGCGTGCCACACGAGGCAAGTACAGCTTGAAGGTGGTGCCACGGCCGGGCTCGCTATAGACGGCCACCCCGCCGCCGGTCTGCTTGACGAACCCGTACACCATGGCCAGGCCAAGCCCGCTGCCGCTGCCGTCCTTGGTGGTGAAGAACGGCTCGAACACGTGGCGCAGGATGCTGGCGTCCATGCCGTGCCCGGTGTCGGTCACCGAGATCAACACATAGGGGCCGGACGCCAGCTCACGGGTGTCGATCGGGTCGTCTGCCGCGATCGAGACCGCCTCGGCGCTCACCGTCAGCGTGCCGCCGCCGGGCATGGCATCGCGGGCATTCAGCGCCAGGTTGAGCATCGCGGTCTCCAGCAATCCCGGGTCGGCGCTCAGCACCAGGCCCGGCTCACCGACGAAGGTGACAAGCTGGATCGATTCGTCCAGCGTGCGGCCGAGGAGCTCGGTCCAGTTGCGGAAGAAGGTCTCGACGGCCAGCGGCTTGGGCACCAGCGGCTGTTTGCGCGCAAAGGCCAGCAGTTTGCGCGTGAGGTCGGCGCCACGATGAGCCGCGCGCGCGGCTGCGGTGGCCAGCTTGCGCGGCCGCGGCGCGTCGACAAGCAGATCGTCGAGCAACTGCAGGTTGCCCAGCACCACCGTCAGGATGTTGTTGAAGTCGTGCGCCACGCCGCCGGTGAGCTGGCCGAGCGCCTCCATCTTCTGCCCTTGCGCCAGCCGCTCCTCACCGTGTTGGCGTTCGAGCACCACCGAAACCAGATAGGCCATCGAGGTCATGACGCTGACGTCGTCGTGCGCGAAGCGCTTGACCTGCCGTGACCGCGCGGTCAGCACGCCGACCGTGAGCCGCCGCAGCTGCACCGGCACCGCCAGCGCCCCGCGGAATCCATCCTCCACGAGCTTCGGGTTCACGCTCCAGCGCGTCTCCAGGCGCAGGTCCTCCACGATCAGCGCCTCGCCCTGCGCGGCGACGAAGCCGGGCAGGTTGTCGGGCAGGTTGGGGGCGCGCAAATGGTCGACCATGCCGGGCTCGACGCCGAACGACGCGCGCAGCTGGAACTCGCGCCGATCGCGACTGAGCATGAACAGCTCACTCGCGTCGCACTCGAGCACCGACGCCAGCAGTTCCGGCGCCCGTTGCACCACGCGCTCGAGATGGAGCTCGGTGAAGGCCTCCTGGCTGAAGCGGCGCACCGCCTCCTGGTAGCGCACCTGCTTGAACGAGGCCTGGCCACGATCGGTCGGCGACATGTCACGTACATAGGCGGCCGCAATCGGCGAACCCTGTTCGTGCTCCAAAGGCGCCAGCCCGACCTCGACCGGGAACTCGCTGCCATCGCGTCGCAGCCCGGTCAGGCTCATGCCGATGCCCATCGCCCGGGCGTCGGTGTGCGTCATGAAGTGGGCGCGATGCTTGTCGTGCACGGCGCGGAAGCGCTGCGGCACCAGCGACTCCAGCGGCAGGCCGACCATGCGGCCCTCGTCGTAGCCGAACATGGCCTCGGCACGCGAGTTCACGCGGATGATGCGACCGCGCGCATCGACGACGACGATGCCGTCCGGCGAAGCCTCGAAGAGCTGGCGATGGATATCGCTCACGGGCGCGGGACGTCCGGGTCCGTCAGTCGCTGCACGTCGACCGTGAGCAGGTAGCCCGCGCCCCGAACCGCCTTGATCAGCTCGGGCTGCGCGGCGTCGCGTTCGATCTTCTTGCGCAGGCGACCGACCTGCACGTCGATGGTCTTGTCGTACGGACCCGCGTCGCGGCCGTGCGTGGCATTGAGCAGTTCGTCGCGCGACAGTACCTTGTGCGGCGCCTGCAGGAACGCGAGCAGCAGTGCGTACTCGCCGTTCGTGAGGGGGATCTCGGTGCCGGAGTCGCGGAACAGGCTGCGTCCATTGGTGTCGAGCCGAAATCCGCTGAATGCCAATACCGCGCCCGGTGATGGGCCCGCACCGGCATGAGCACGGCGCAGCACGGCGCGCACGCGGGCCAGCAGTTCGCGCAGGTCGAAGGGCTTGGCGACGTAGTCGTCGGCACCGAGTTCGAGCCCGACCACGCGGTCCACCGCCTCGCCGCGCCCAGTGAGAATGATCACCGAGCCGGCCCACTGCTCGCGCAGCCAGCGCATCAACGTCAGGCCGTCCTCGCCAGGCAGACCGAGGTCGAGCAACACCAGGTCGATCGCCTGGCGGGCCAAGGTCTGCCGCATCTGGCTGCCATCGGACGCGGTCGCGACGCGAAAGCCGTGGGTCTCCAGGTAGCCCTCGAGCAACTCGGCCACCTGGGGATCGTCGTCGACGACCAGCACGCCGTGGGTGACGGAGGGGAGGGAGGTACTGCTCATCGTGGCGTGGCGCGGTTCCTCGGGCATTCTAGTGACGGCGCCCCACGCGCCGGTGTCGGCTGCGTCAGGATAGGCCGGACACTTGTCCGCGGGTCGCGTCGGCGGGCAGCCTGGCGACTCGCGAACTTCGTCACGCGGCCGGCGGGTTCGGCTGGCAGCGACCCTGCAGTCGCGGGCTGCAGGGTGCGGCGGCGTTTGGCAACAATGCACTCATGCGACGCGATATCCATGTCTTTGGCTGGGAGGACGAGCCCTCCGACGAGCGGCCGAGCGAATTCATGCGCTCGACCGGCTACGGCGGTCTGTACAGCACACAGCACGGCGGTCTGTACAACACGGAGCATGACGGCTTCTATGGCACGCAGCATGGCGCCATGGCCGACGCGGGACCCGAGTCGACATTCACCCGCCCGAGTCCGCTGCCGCGCGAGCACATCAAGACAAGACCCCGCTTGCGCGAATTGCCGATCGGCCTGGTACTGCTCACCATCCTGGGCGGCGCGGCTTACCTGATCTACGAGTTCTCGCGCCTGGCTCAACGCTGACGCGCGCCGGAGCCGCGGTCGGCCTGGCAGCAGCTCGGCATCCAGGCGGTGAGTTCGAAAAGAACCTGCCGCGCTAGGCTGCCAGGCTCCGAAACCGACCTCGGCAAGCTCCCGTCGTTTTGTCGTATGGTCGTATATGGCCATTCCGTCCCTCCCTGACCCGCAAGCGCCTGCGGCAAGCGCATGGCGCGTGTGCGTCGCGCCGATGATGGACTGGACCGACCGGCACTGCCGCTACTTCCATCGCCTGATCACCCGGCGCGCGCGCTTGTACACCGAGATGGCGACCACCGGCGCCTTGCTCCACGGCGACTTGCCGCGGCATCTGGACTTCAACGCCGAGGAGCATCCGCTGGCTCTGCAATTGGGCGGTAGCGAACCCCACGACCTGGCCCGCTGCGCAAAGCTGGCGCAGCAGTGGGGCTACGACGAGATCAACCTGAACTGCGGTTGTCCGAGCGAGCGCGTGCAGCGGGGCGCCTTCGGCGCCTGCCTGATGGCCGAGCCGCAACTGGTGCGCGATTGCGTGGCGGCGATGCGCGACGCGGCGTCGCTGCCGGTCACGGTGAAGCACCGCATCGGCATCGATCGCGCCGAGGACTACGCCTTCGTGCGTGACTTCGTCGGCACCGTGAGCGAGGGCGGCTGCAGCGTGTTCGTCGTTCACGCGCGTAACGCGTGGCTGAAAGGCCTGAGCCCGCGGCAGAACCGCGAGGTCCCGCCACTGCGCCACGAGTGGGTCGTGCAATTGAAGCGCGACTTCCCGGGCTTCATCTTCGTCGTCAACGGCGGAATCGCCACGATCGAGCAGATCGTCGATCAACTCGGCCGAGTCGACGGTGTGATGGTCGGTCGGGCGGCGTATCACGACCCGTGGAGCATGGCCGCCTGGGACGTTCGTTGCCTCGAGGCAGCCGATGCCGCGGCGACCGACCGCGACGCCGTGGAGTCCGCGATGATCGACTACATGGAGCGCGAGGCGACTCGGCATGCGACGCCCTGGCCCGCCATCGCGCGGCACATGCTCGGCCTGCGGCACGGAACGCCGGGTGCGCGTCGCTGGCGCCAGGTGTGGTCGGACCATCGGTTGAAGTCAGTGGCGCCGCGCGAGGTGGGGATGCGTGCGCAGCGTGCATTGCAAGGCGGTAAGCTGGAAGTGCACACCATGGAGGAACTCGCATGCCAGCCGAAGAACGCAGAGATGAACCCGCGCCGCTCGTCGATTCCGACGACCTGAGCCGCGAGTTGGTGCAACTGTGTCATCGCTTCACCGACGACTTGTTCGAGTGGATGGACCGGGCGCTGGTGTCCGCGCCGGAGCCGCACCACGCGTCGTTGAAGGTTGCCGTGTCCCAGGTGGCGTTCGCGCTGACCGACCGGCTCCTGTACCCGACCTATCGACACCACGTCACGTTGATCCCGATCGACTTGCGACCGGCCTCGCGCTGAAGCACTAGCTTGCGCGGGCCGCGCGCCGCCGCGCTGGCCAGGTGGCCAGCATCACGCCGGTCACTGCCAGGCCGAAGGCGAGGGCATGCGCTGCGCCGAAGGGTTCAGCGAGCACCGTGACGCCGATGCAGGCCGCCGCGATCGGCAGCATCACCGTGAAGATGCCGGCTTGCGCGGCCGGCACTTGGCGCAGGCCGCGCATCCAGAGCCACACGGTGGCGACACTGGCCGCGAGCGAATAGAACACCAGCAGCGTCCAGATCGATGCGGATATACCGGCGAAGTCGAATCGGCTGGCCTGCCACAGGCCCAACGGCGTCACGAGCGCCAGGCCCCACAGGTTGATCAGGGCGCTGATCCGACGCGGCGATACGTTGGCGGCCAGCCGCTTGCCGATCACCACATAACTCGCCTCGCAGAAGACCGCGCCCAGCAGCAACAGGTGACCGAGCCAATGGCGCGTCGTCGCGGCATCGGCGGGCACTGATGACACGCCGTCGTCGCGGGCCAGCGCCAGCAGCGCGATGCCGCTGGCGGCACAGCCGATCGCCGCAAGCATGCGGCGCGAGATCTTCTCGCCGAGGAACAGGCACGACAGCAGCGCCACCGCGGCAGGCAGCGCCGCCATCACCACGCCGGCCGCGACCGCCGAGCTGAAGGCCACGCCGAACAGCATGCACACCGAGAAGAGAAAGTTGCCGAGAAAGCTCTCCCAGAACAACAGTCGGCGGTCTGCCGGGGACAGGGGTTGCTCGCCCGGCGTTGGACGCACCCAATGGACCATCGCGGCGGCGGCGATGGCAAAGCGCAGCCAGGCCAGCAGGAAAACTGGAAACACCGCCACCAGCAGGCGTGACAGGCCGACGTAGCTGCCGACCAGCGCCATGCTGAGCGCCAGGCACGCATACGCTGCCAGTGGCGCGCGGCCGCGCCCGGGCGCCGTGGGGCCAGCGCTCGTCGGCAGCGAACTCAAGCCGCGCGCTGGATCGCGCCCTTGAGCGTGTCGACGATCTGGTCGATTTGAGCGCGTTCGACGATCAGCGGCGGCGACAGCGCCACGATGTCGCCGGTGGTGCGCACCAGCACGCCCTTGTCGTAGCAGTCGAGGAAGATGTTGAACGCACGCTTGGCCGGTTCGCCGGCGATCGGCTGCAGCTCGATGCCGGCCACCAGTCCGAAGTTGCGGATGTCGATCACGTTCGGCAGGCCTTTCAGCGAATGCACCGCATCGGCGAAGTAACCCTGCAGCGTGGCAGCACGCGTGAGCAGGCCTTCCTCGGCATAGGTGGCCAGCGTGCCCAGGCCCGCCGCGCAGGCGAGCGGGTGTGCCGAATAGGTGTAGCCGTGAAAGAACTCGATCAGATGCTCAGGCCCGTTCATGAACGCATCGTGGATCGCCTGCCTGGCGAACACGCCTCCCATCGGCACCGCGCCGTTGGTGATGCCCTTGGCCACCGTCATCAGGTCGGGCGTGACGCTGAAAGTCTGCGCCGCGAACGGCTGCCCGGTGCGGCCGAATCCGGTGATTACCTCGTCGAAAATCAGCAGGATGCCGTGCTTGTCGCAGATCTCGCGCAGTCGCTGAAGATAGCCCTTGGGCGGCAGAAAGACGCCGGCTGAGCCGGCGATCGGCTCGACGATGACCGCAGCGATGGTCGACGGATCATGCAGCAGACACAGCCGCTCCAGGTCGTCGGCCAGTTCGGCGCCATGCTCGGGCTGGCCTACCGTGAAGGCGTTGCGCGCCAGGTCGTGCGTATGACGGATGTGGTCCACGCCCGCCAGCAGCGTGCCGAACATCTTGCGGTTGGCCACCAGGCCGCCGACCGAGATGCCGCCGAAGTTGACCCCGTGGTAACCGCGTTCGCGGCCGATCAGCCGCGTGCGCTGGCCTTCGCCCCGCACGCGGTGGTAGGCGATCGCCATCTTCAACGCAGTCTCGACGGCCTCGGAGCCCGAGTTGGTGAAGAACAGCTTGTTCATGCCCGCCGGCGCCAGCGCTACCGCTGCCTCGGCGAGTTCGAACGCCTTGGGGTGGCCCATCTGGAACGGCGGCGCGTAGTCCATCTCTGCCGCCTGCTCTTGGATGGCCTTGACGATCTTCGGCCTCCCGTGGCCGGCGTTCACGCACCACAGGCCGGCGACGCCGTCGAGCACCTGCTTGCCCTCGGCAGTCCAGTAGTGCATGCCGCTCGAACGGGCGAACAGGCGAGGCGCTTTCTTGAACTGGCGATTGGCCGTGAACGGCATCCAGAACGCGTCGAGTTTCATGGTGTGGTGCCCTTGAAGGAAGAGACGGACTTGCCCGCCAGTCTAGGCGGACCAACGTGCCGCTGCACGACGCTCAGGGTTGACCCCTGGCGATACGGTTGCGGCTCGGCCCGCGACCCGCCATGGCGCCCGATGAAGCCGCTCAGCCCCTCACGGGCTGCTGCCGGGCCGCCGGGTAGATCAGCGAGTCTTCCAACGCGATGTGCTCGTGATACAGATTGGCGAACACGTTCACACCTTCGCGCAGCGTCTCGATCTCGTAGAAGTTCTGTCCTTGCGCCACGGCCTGCAGCAACGGAGCGAGCTCGAGCCAGTCTTCCTCGAGCCAGCCATGGTCTTGTTGCAGTCGCTGGATGTGCTGCACCAGCTCGGCGTCGGGGCTCTTCAGCAGGGCGGGAAAGACCAGCTGCTCTTCGTCTTCGTGATGTTTGCGGGCGGTGGTGGCGAAGAAGCGGCAGACGTCCGCCGCCAAGGCCTGCGCCACGCCGTCACAGCCCACGGTGGTCAAGTGCAGCATCAGGCGGTCCAGCTGCGTCAGCATGGACAGGATCTCGCGATGCGTGGCATCGAGTGAGTCGAGCGTGGCTCGCGGGGCGGCTTTCGGCTGCTTGCGAGCGGGGCGGGCGGTGGGCATGGGCAGCGACATGGAGCGGGGCGACGGCCCGATTCTTCGGCGGCGCACCGGCTGCGCCTTGCGGCAGGTCAAGCCGGTGGCGGATAGCTGCGCCCGCGGGTGGTGAGCACGGCGCAGCGCCGCTCGCGTCATGATGTCAACCTGTCAACTCGCTGGGAGGCCGATCGATGGAACCTGTGCTGGTGCTTCAGTTCATGCCCGACGACGGCCCGGGGTATTTCGGCACCTGGGCTGCACGCCACGGCCTGCCCTGCGTGGTGCTCAATGCCGCCGCAGGGCAGTCCTTCCCGTCCACCATGACGGGCCATCGGGCGCTGGCCATCCTGGGCGGCGCCATGAGCGCCAACGACGATCTGCCGTACCTGCGGG
This sequence comes from uncultured Burkholderiales bacterium, assembly GCA_937871935.1. Classification (GTDB taxonomy): domain Bacteria; phylum Pseudomonadota; class Gammaproteobacteria; order Burkholderiales; family Burkholderiaceae_C; genus JAEUPI01. Next base: position 11,194 of record CALMQI010000183.1, on the reverse strand, counting down.
ACGCCGAGAGGCTGATCGATCACTGCATGGGCGGCGGCGTGCCCGTGCTGGGCCACTGCCTCGGCGGGCAGTTGATGGCTCGGACCCTCGGCGCGCGCATCAACGCATCGCCGGCACCCGAGGTGGGCTGGCATCGCATGCAGGTGGCCGAAGACGCAGGCGCACGCGACTGGTTCGGCGAGGCCGACGTGCAGCAGGTCTTTCACTGGCACTACGAGGCGTTCGATCTGCCGGCAGGCGCGACGGCGTTGGGCAGCAGCGTCGCATGCCCGATACAGGCGTTCTCGCTCGGGCCGCATCTCGGCCTGCAGTTTCATCTGGAGATCGATGCGCAGAAGATCGATGCGTGGCTGGCCAGTGCGGACGAACTGTATGTGCAGTCGCAGCATCAGCATCCCACCGTGCAGAGCCCGCAGTCGATCCGGCGGCGTACGACCGAGCATCATCAGCCTCACCATGCGTTGGCCGATCGCGTCTACGGGCGCTGGCTCGGTCTGACCTAGCGCAAGCCCTCTTCTTCCGCGATGAGGAGTTGCGCTTCCGCATTACGGCAAGTGCATCGATGCGGCGCAGCATTCGTTTTTCATGATGGCGTCATTGTTTTCATAATATAGAATCTGTCATGCAACCTATTGATTTAAAAGCATCTTTATTTTTGTCTTCTATATGACATGGATGAGAGAGGCGACGGTTCCAGCGGTACGCTTGCGCCCAGTTGTTGTCCTCATACGAACTCGCCTCAACCCATCAGGAGCTGACCGACCATGACCCGACCGACTCGTGAACAACAAGCCGCCGCGCTCGAGCGCGACTGGGCCGAGAACCCGCGCTGGAAGGGCATCAAGCGCGGCTACAGCGCTGCCGACGTGGTGCGTCTGCGCGGCTCGGTCAACATCGAGCACACGCTGGCCAAGCGCGGCGCCGAGAAGCTGTGGACGCTGGTGAACACCGAGCCGTTCGTCAACACGCTGGGCGCGCTCACCGGCAACCAGGCGATGCAGCAGGTCAAGGCCGGGCTGAAGGCCATCTACCTGTCCGGCTGGCAAGTCGCCGGCGACGCCAACAGCAACGGTGAGATGTACCCCGACCAGTCGCTGTACTCGGTGGACTCGGTGCCCAAGGTCGTGAAGAAGATCAACGCCACCTTCGCGCGTGCCGACCAGATCCAGTGGAGCGAGGGCAAGGACGACATCGACTACTTCGCGCCGATCGTGGCCGACGCCGAGGCCGGCTTCGGTGGCGTGCTCAACGCCTTCGAGCTGATGAAGGCCATGATCGAAGCCGGCGCCGCAGGCGTGCACTTCGAGGATCAGCTGGCGTCGGTGAAGAAGTGCGGCCACATGGGCGGCAAGGTGCTGGTGCCGACCCGCGAAGCGGTGGCCAAGCTGGTTGCGGCACGCCTGGCAGCCGACGTGATGGGCACGCCCACTGTGCTGCTGGCGCGTACCGACGCCGAGGCGGCCGACCTGGTGACGAGCGATGTCGACGACAACGACAAGCCGTTCTGCTCCGGTGAGCGCACCGTGGAAGGCTTCTTCCGCACGCGCAACGGCCTGGAGCAGTCGGTCAGCCGCGGGCTCGCCTATGCGCCGTACGTCGACATGCTGTGGTGCGAGACGGGCAAGCCGGATCTGGCATTCGCCAAAGCGTTTGCCGATGCGATCCACGCCAAGTTCCCGGGCAAGCTGCTGGCGTACAACTGCTCGCCGAGCTTCAACTGGAAGAAGAACCTCGACGACGCCACCATCGCCAAGTTCCAGCGCGAGCTGGGCGCCATGGGCTACAAGTTCCAGTTCATCACGCTGGCCGGCTTCCACAGCCTGAACTACAGCATGTTCGATCTGGCCTACGGCTACGCGCGCAACAACATGAGCGCCTTCGTCGAACTGCAGGAGAAGGAGTTCGCCGCGGCCGAGAAGGGCTTCACCGCGGTGAAGCACCAGCGCGAGGTCGGCACCGGCTACTTCGATGCAGTGACCACCACGATCGAGCGCGAGGCCTCGACCGCCGCGCTGAAGGGCTCCACCGAGGACGAGCAGTTCTTCGACAACAAAAAGCACGCCTGACACACAGGATGCCCGGCCGCCGCACGGGGGCCGGACTGCGGGGCCCGGTGGTCACAAGCCGCCGGGCCTCTTTCTTGCGCGGCCGACGGTCGTGTTCAGAGCGACTCGTGCAGCATGCGCCGATAGTCGTCGGCCGTCGCCAGTCGGGGGTTGGTCTTGTGGCAGTGATCAGCCATCGCACCGATGATCACGCGATCGAAGAGTTCGGGCGTTACACCCAGTGCCGCGAGTCCCCGTGGCAGGCCGAGGCGGGCGTTCATCTCGCGGATGGCCGTCGCGACCACCTTGCCGGTACCGTCGCTGTCGTCCAGACCCATCGCGTAGGCCATGCGTTGCAGGCGGCGCTCGCGCTGGATCGATTCGGCGCTGGCATTGAAGTGCACCACCGCCGGCAGGAACAGGGCGTTCAGCGTGCCGTGATGCAGCCTCGGATTCACGCCGCCGAGGCTGTGGCTCAATGAATGCACGCAGCCCAGGCCCTTCTGGAACGCCATCGCACCCTGCATGCTGGCGCTCATCATGTGCCAGCGCGCGTCGCGGTCGTTGCCGTTGCGCGTGGCCCGCTCGATGTGCGCCCAGCCACGGGCCAGACCGTCGAGTGCAATGCCGTCGGCCGGCGGATTGACGGCCGGCGCCATGAAGGTCTCCATGCAATGCGCGATGGCGTCCATGCCGGTGGCAGCTGTCAGCAGCGGCGGTAGGCCGAGCGTCAGCTCGGGATCGAGGATCGCCGCCTTCGGCACCAGGTGCCAGCTGTGAAAACCCAGCTTGCGCCCGTCATCGACGATGACAATGGCGCCGCGCGCCACCTCGCTGCCGGTGCCAGCCGTCGTCGGCACAGCGATCAACGGCGCCACCGCCGCGGTGATCTTCGGGCTGCCGCCTTCGATGGTGGCGTACATCTTCAGCGCACCGTCGTGCGTGGCGGCAATCGCGACGCCCTTGGCCAGGTCGATGCTCGAGCCGCCGCCCACCGCGACCAGTCCGTCGCAGCGCTCGCGGCGGAACACCTCGACGGCGGCGCGCACGGCGGCCTCGGTCGGGTTGCTCGGCGTCTGGTCGTACACCGCGTGCGGCCTGTCGCCAAGCACCTGCAGCACGCGATCGAACACGCCCGCGGCGCGCACGCCGGGGTCGGTGACCAGCAAGGGTCGCCGTATGCGCGCGGCATCGCACTCCTGCGGCAGACACGCGATGGCACCGGCGTCGATCTCGATCTGGGTGATGTAGTAGATGCGGGCCATGGCAGGGCTCTCCGGCTTGGTTATGCTTGACGGGCACCCCAGTTGCGGTGCGCCCACGCCGTAGGATGCCATGAGCCAGCAGCGCAACGACTATCGATTTCTTGATCGCCTTCGTGTGCGCTGGGTCGAAGTCGACATGCAGAAGATCGTCTTCAACGGCCACTACCTGATGTACTTCGACACGGCGGTGGCCGGTTACTGGCGTGCCATGGCGCTGCCCTACCACGACACGATGGAGTACCTGGCAGGCGACCTGTACGTGCGCAAGGCCACCGTCGAGTACCACGCCTCGGCGCAATACGACGACCAGCTCGACGTCGGCATCCGCACGCAGCGCATCGGCAACTCCTCGCTGCTGCTGTCGTGCGGCGCCTTCCGCGGCGAGCAGTTGCTGGTCGGTGGCGAGCTGGTCTACGTGTTCGCCGATCCGGCGACGATGAAGTCACAGCCGGTGCCGCAGCAGTTGCGGGAGGTGCTCGAAGCCTTCGAGGCCGGCAAGCCGATGGTCGAGGTCCGGCTGGGCCGCTGGAGCGACTTGGGCGAGGCGGCGCACGTCATTCGCAAGCAGGTGTTCATCGACGAGCAGAAGATCCCGGCCGACATGGAATGGGACAGCGTCGATGCCGACTGCGTGCATGCGCTGGCCTGCAACCGCTTCGGCGTGCCGTTGGCCACCGGGCGGCTGCACGAGCATGTGCCCGGCGTAGCCAAGATCGGCCGCATGGCGGTGATGGCGTCGATGCGTGGCAGCCGCGTCGGCCGCGCGGTGCTGGATGCGCTGGTTCAGCACGCGCGCGATCGCGGCGACCGCGAGGCCTTGCTGCACGCACAGTGCAGCGCCGCGCCGTTCTACGCACGGGCCGGTTTCGTATCGCGCGGACCGGTGTTCGAGGAGGCCGGCATTCCGCACATCGAGATGGTGCGCGGCCTGTAGCGGGGCGCCGATCAGTCGATCGGGTCGAACCACTCAACGTGGCGTTCGCCCTGCTGCCAGCGCCTCAGCACCACGGCAGCCGACTCGATGCGGGTCTGCCAGGTCGGATCGATCCCTTCCGGGTTGGCAGCCGGGTCGAGCGCGTAGACCTCCATCAACGTGATCTGCCCGCCCTTGGTCTGCGGGCGACGCATCACGTGGGCCGTCAACTCAGGATGTGCCTCGCACAGGCGCCGCTGGAACTCGACGACCGCCGCGCTGGCCTGCTGCCAGACGGCCTCGTCGACGCGGTAGTAGACGAACAGCTGGCGACGCGTGGTGCTCACGACGTCACCGCGTCGGCGAGCGAGTAGGGCAGGTCGACGCGTCGCAGTGGCTCCCCATCGAACGAGCCGACGTGCAGGGTGCCAGACTCGAGCGCGGCCAGCTTCACCTCGGCCAGCACACGCGAGCCGCGGCCGGCCAGCGTGCCGGCGTTGACCACCATGCCCGCCGGCTGCGCCGGGTCTTCGCTGTGCACGATGTCCTGCCCCGGCTGCGCCGGGCGCGCGCTGTCGAACAGGAACATGCGCCGCTTCAAGGTGCCCCGGTACTGGCTGCGCGCGACGACTTCCTGCCCCGGGAAGCAGCCCTTGCGGAAGTCGACGCCCCCGACGAGCTCGAGATTGACCATCTGCGGCACGAACTGCTCGACCGTGGCGGCGACGATGCGCGGCACGCCGCTGCTGGCTTCGAGCCAGCGCCACGCTTGCGGGTCAAGCGGCGCTTCGGCGGACGCCGGCCGCGCGCGCGGTTGCACGAGCAGTTGGCGGTGGACACGCTGCACCGTCGGCAGCGTGACGGCCCAGCCGTCGCGATCGACCTGGACGGGCCAGGGTTCCTGCATGGACGGTGGATCGGACGCCGCGTCGGTCGCAGCACTCGCCGCGTGGCCGATGATGGTGAAATCGGCGCTGACGTCCTGCACCCGGCACTTGGCGCGCAGCACGTACATCGCCAATCGCTTGGCAGTCAAAGCCGCGATGTCTGCGCTGCAAGCCAGCAGCACATGGTCTGGCGCCACTGGCCAGGCCACGAAGGTGGCAAGCAGTCGACCCTTGGCCGAGCAATAGCCGGCCAGTCGCGCCTGGCCGGCTTGCAGCCCCAGCATCTGCTGCGTGAGTTGCCCGTTCAGAAAGGTCGCGGCATCGGGACCGCTCACGCGCAGCAGACCCCAGTCGTCCAGCACGACAGTGCCGCACAGGGCTTCGTCCGAGGGGAGTGTCATGGGCCGATTATCATCACCGACCATGGGCGGCCGGGCAAGAGGGTCTGATGGTATCGATCGGCTCGCCGGACGGGCCGCGAAGAGGTGCCGTTGAATTGATGCGTCTGCTGCGTACGCTGATCGTCCTGGTCGTGCTCGGCGCGGCAGCCGCGGCCAGCTTGGCGTGGTGGTGGCTCGACCGGCCGTTGCCGCTCGCTTCATCGACCGTCGAACTGTCGATCGAAACAGGCGCATCGCCGCGCGAGGTGGCGAACGCTTGGGTGCGTGCCGGCATTCGTGTTCCCGCGATCGTGCTGTACGAGTGGTTCCGCTGGTCGGGCGACGCCAAGCGCATCCGCGCCGGCAGCTACGTGGTCGGACCGGAGATTACACCGCGTCAGCTGCTGGCCAAGATGGTGCAGGGCGACGAATCGTTCGAACGTGTGCGTCTGCTCGAAGGCTGGACGCTGCGGCAGTTTCGGGCCGAACTGGCCAGGGCGCCGCATCTGAAACAGACCACGGCCAGCCTGTCCGAGGCCGAGTTGATGGCAGCTATGGGCGTGCCGGACTTGCGCGCCGAGGGGCGCTTCTTTCCCGACACCTACATGTACAGCCGCGGGGTCAGCGATCTCACGGTGCTGCGGCGTGCATTCGCCACCATGCAGGAGCGACTGAACGCCGCCTGGGCCGAACGCCAACCCGACCTGCCATTGAAGAGCGCCGACGACGCCCTGACGCTGGCCTCCATCGTCGAGAAGGAGACTGGTCGACCGGCCGACCGCGGATTGATCGCCGGCGTCTTCATCAACCGCCTTCGTGTGGGCATGCCGCTGCAGACCGATCCCACCGTCATCTACGGGCTCGGCGAGTCGTTCGACGGCAATCTGCGCAGGCGCGATCTGGTCGCCGACGGGCCGTACAACACCTATCTGCGCGGCGGCCTGCCGCCCACGCCGATCGCGATGCCGAGCCTGGCGGCCATTAGGGCCACCGTGCGTCCGGACTCGACGCGGGCCTTGTACTTCGTCGCGCGCGGCGACGGCACCAGCGTGTTCAGCGAGTCGCTGGCAGACCACAATCGCGCGGTGAATCAGTACCAACGCAAGGGCGGGCGATGAGCGGTCGCTTCATCACCTTCGAAGGCATCGACGGGGCCGGCAAGACAACGCATATTGACGCGCTGGCTGCGTGGATGCGGCAGCACGGCCACGATGTCGTGCTGACACGCGAGCCGGGCGGCACGCCGCTGGCCGAGCGGTTGCGCGAACTGTTCCTGCACGACGAGATGGATGCGCTGACCGAAGCGCTGCTCGTCTTCGCCGCCCGCCGGGACCATCTGCGCCAGTGCATCGAGCCTGCGCTGGCTCGTGGTGCCACGGTGATCTGCGACCGCTTCACCGACGCCACCTTCGCCTACCAGGGCAGCGGCCGCGGCTTCGATCTCGGATTGCTCGGCCAGCTCGAGACCTGGGTCCAGCAGGGACGCCAGCCCGACCTGACCTTGTGGTTCGACATCGACGCCCACGAAGCGGCGCGACGCCGAGCCGCCGCCAGGCAACCCGATCGCCTGGAGCGCCTGGACGTCGCCTTCTTCGAGCGCGTGCGCGAAGGTTATCGGCTGCGCCAGCACGAAGCGCCCGGGCGCATCACGCGCATCGACGCGACCTTCCCGCGCGAGATCGTCTGGCAGCAGGTCGAGCATGAGGTAGAGCGGCGTGGCTGGTGGTGAACCGCGGGTGATCGGCGTGGGCGAGGGCGGGCGGATCGAGCCGCACTGGCTGGGCGCCACGCTGGCCGACGCGCTGCGCTTCGACACCTCGCATGCGATGTTGTTGCACGCCGGGGTCGACCTCGGGCAGTTCGATCTCGCGCTGGTGCTCACGCAGGCTTGGCTGTGCGAAAGGGAATCTCGCCCCTGCGGGCGCTGCGCCGGTTGTCGGCAGGTGCGCGCGCGAACGCATCCGGATCATCGCGTGATCGTGCCCGATGCGATGCGGCTCGCCTTCGGCTGGCTGGTCGAGGACGATCCGCTGCTACGCGCCGGTGCCAAGCCAAGCCGCGAGATCCGGGTCGAGCAGATTCGCGACGCGATCGAGTGGACCCAGCGCAGCGCCGGCAGCCAGCGCGGCCGCGCGCTGGTGATCCATCCGGCCGATGCGCTCAACCTGTCGGCTGCCAACGCATTGTTGAAGACGCTCGAGGAGCCGCCCGGGCGCCTGCGCATTGTGCTGACCGGCACCGACCCCGAGCGGCTGCTGCCCACGCTGCGCAGCCGTGTGCAGCGCGTGCGACTGGCCGCACCGCAGCGCGACGCCGCCTTGGCCTGGTTGGTGGAGCAGGGCGTCCAGCAAGGGGACGCCCTGCTCGCCGCGGCGGCCGGCAGCCCGCCCGGTGCACTCGAACTTGCCCGCGAAGGCATCGACGCTGCGGCGCTGGCGGCGCTGCCGGCGCAGGTGGCGCGCGGCGACGCCACGGCGCTGGTCGGCCGACCTGTGCCTCGCGTCGTCGACCTGCTGCTCAAGCTGGCGCACGATGCGATGGCGCACGCGGTCGGCGCGCCACCGCGCTATTTCGACGCGACTGCGCTGGCACGTCCGGCACCACTGGACGCGCTGCAACGCTGGCGCGCCGAGCTGATGCGTGTCGCACGTCACGACGAGCATCCCTGGAACGCTGGCCTGCTGGTCGAGGCCCTCGTGACGAAAGGCGCGCGCTGCTGGGCGGCGCCGGACGGCCCGCGCCCGGCGCGCGCAAGGCATTCGCTACACTCAACCGGATGAGCGAGGCTTCAGGTCGATCGGCGGGCGCCGGGGCGCCGGCATCACGTCCGAGCGTCATCCAACTCGTGTTTCGCGAGAAGGGTGCGCTGTATGCGGCCTACATTCCGCTGCTGATGGATGGCGGCCTCTTCGTGCCCACGACACGCGAATACAAGCTCGGCGAAGACATCTATCTGCTGCTGTCGCTGCCCGACGACCCGCAGCGATATCCGGTCGCCGGCAAGGTGGCGTGGATCACGCCCGCTAATGCCTCGGGCGGTCGCACGCAGGGCGTCGGCGTGCGTTTCCCCAACGACGAGAAGACCCGCCAGCTGAAGGCCAAGATCGAGGAAACGCTCGGTACGCAGCTACAGTCTGCCAAGCCGACCCAGACGATCTGAATCGGGCCCACCGGTGGGCGCCCGCAGCGCGGCGGCCGCATCAGCAGCTGCCATGTTCGTCGATTCACATTGCCATCTGGCCTTCCCCGACTTCGACGGCCGCATCGACGAGGTGCGCGCCGAGATGGCGGCGGCCCAAGTCGACCGCGCACTGGTCATCTGCACCACGCTGCAGGAGTTTCCCCGCGTGCACGCGCTGGCGCTTCAGCACGACAACTTCTGGGCCAGTGCCGGCGTGCACCCGGACACCGAAGGTGGTCGCGAGCCAACAGTCGACGACCTGGTCGCAATGGCGCGACTGCCACGGGTGGTAGCGGTCGGCGAGACAGGGCTCGACTACTACCGCCTCGGCGCACGCACCGTGGCCGACATGCAATGGCAACGCGACCGCTTCTGCGTCCACATCGGCGCGGCCCGCCAGACCGGCAAGCCGCTGATCATCCACACCCGGTCGGCATCCGCCGACACCGTGTCCTTGCTACGTGAGGCCGGAGAGGGCGCGGTACGCGGCGTGTTCCATTGCTTCACAGAAACTCTCGAGGTCGCACGGGCCGCGCTGGATCTTGGCTTTCTGATCTCCTTCTCGGGCATCGTGACCTTCCGCAACGCCGAGTCCCTGCGTGAAGTGGCCCGCTTCGTGCCGCTCGATCGCTGCCTGATCGAAACCGACAGCCCGTATCTCGCCCCGATGCCACATCGGGGCAAGCTGAATCGGCCGGCCTGGGTCGCCGAAGTGGGCCGGGCGCTGGCCGGCATCAAGACATTGCCCGTGGAGGAGGTGGCGAGAGCCACCACGCACAACTTCGAGCGCTTGTTCGGCATTCCGCCGAGCGAGCTTGTCGCCATCGAAATATGAACAAATACTTTAAGTTAGTTGTATATGTCGTTGTCACATCAGTGATTGTTCCTGCAATGGCTGGTGCCTATGAAGACTTCTTCCGAGCCATTCGCAACGACGATGCTGCGGCGGCGAGAGCCCTGCTGCAGCGCGGATTCGACCCCAACTCGGTAGACGAAACGGGCCAACCAGCTCTGACACTGGCAGCGCGTGACGGCTCACCGAATGTCGCGGAGGCCCTGCTTACACACCCGGCCATTCGACCCGACGCGGCGAACCAAGCGGGTGAGACTCCGTTGATGCTGGCCGCGTTGAAGGGTCGCACCGCACTCGCGGCCAGGCTCCTTGAGCGCGGAGCCGCAGTCGAGCGGACCGGCTGGAGTCCGCTGCATTACGCTGCCACCGGCCCCGCAGTGGACATCGTGCGCATGCTGCTCGAACGCGGAGCCTCGGTCGACCCGCGCTCACCCAACGGCACGACGCCGTTGATGATGGCGGCGCAGTACGGTCCGGAAGATGCGGTCACGTTGCTGCTGTTGCGCCGCGCCGATGCGCGACTGCGCAACGAGCATGGCTTGAATGCGGCGGATTTCGCACGCCTGGGCGCACGCGAGAAATTGGCTGAGCGCCTCGACGCGTTGCTGCGTTGATCTCACGCGACACCGCTGCACGGTGAGAGCCTGTCCTCGGCAATCCGCCACGAAGATCAAGCTGTACGAGTCTGTTGCCCGAGGGCAAGCGTCTCTACAGTCGGAGGCATCGCAACCGCCCGACGGCACACCACATGACCGATTCACAGCTTGCTGTTCTTGCCGATCCGTTCGCGATGCTGGTGCGGCCCGAAGCCGTGCTGCAGGCCATCGAACAATCGGGGCGTCTGGGTGCACTGGCCAGCCGAATCTGTCGACCGCTGGACAAACCGCTGATTCCCAAGCGCGATGGCGAGTCGCAGCCCACGTCGTTCGACGAGTCGATAGAACATTCCGAAGAGCCGGACATCACGCGCTATTGAGCGTCGCGCGATTCCGCTGGTTCGAGCGGCGCATGGCCTGTTGATTGATGCGCGACAATGTATATTATGTTAACTAGGTGACGGTGACGCGCTCCGTCTGACCCCATCGGGCCTGATGTCCTCTGCAGACAGTCAGGCCCGAATCGATTTCTGCGCCAGCTCAGCCGGCCGCCTCGAGGGCGAGCAAACCCGAGGCCGTGTTGCTAATCGGGATGTGGTAGTTCTTGTGCAGCACGCGCGGCACGCCTTCACCCAGCGCCGCCCGCGCGGCCAGCCACATCACCAGCTCCACGCCCTGCGTGCCGGTGTGGCGCACCAGGTCGCGAATCGAATACCGCGTCGCCCATTCAGGGTCGTGCACCAAGCTCTCGAGGAACTGCAGGTCGAAGTCCTTGTTGATGAAGCCGGCGCGCTGGCCGTCGAGTTGATGCGACAGGCCGCCGGTGCCCATCACGAGCACCCGTGCATTGCTGTCCCAGCTGCGGATGGCGCGCCCCACGGCCTGTCCCAGTGCATAGCAGCGCGCTGCGTTCGGCAGCGGAAACTGCACGGTGTTGATGCACACCGGAACGACCTTGACCGGCCATATCTGGTCGGGCCACAGCAACGCCATCGGCAAAGTGAAGGCGTGGTCGACGACCATCTCCTGGCAGGTGGTGATGTCGAAGTTCTCGCCCACCAGCGACTCGATCAG
>CALMQI010000182.1 GCA_937871935.1 uncultured Burkholderiales bacterium | reverse complement strand
GCGCGCGCCGACCTCGACGCTGCGCTTCTCGCCGACCCACAAATCGCCCCGGCCGGGTACCGCCTGCCGCGATGCAGTGTCGGTGCGTGCCAGGGCACCTTGCGCGCTCGGTCTCACGTGGGTGCGCATAGCTGTCGGTGAATCGCACAAGGGCGGGAACCGGACAGTCGAACCAAGGCCTCGTGGTCGAGCGTGTTAGGTCTTCCTCTGCCGTACGACGCTACGCCGTCCCGATCACTCCCCGCCGAACCTGGTCGCGCTCCATCGACTCGAACAGCGCCTTGAAGTTGCCCTCGCCGAAACCTTCGTCGCCCTTGCGCTGGATGAACTCGAAGAACACCGGCCCGAGCACCGTCTGCGAGAAGATCTGCAGCAGCAGGCGCTTCTTGCCGCCCTCGGTGGAGCCGTCGACGAGGATCCCGCGTGCCTGCAGCGCCGGCACATCCTGGCCGTGGCCAGGCAACCGCTCGCCGAGCATCTCGTAGTACACGTCGTTGGGCGCCGTCATCATCGGCACGCCGGCCATCTGCAACGCGTCGATGCTCGTCGTGATGTCGTCGGTGAGCAGCGCGATGTGCTGGATGCCCTCGCCGTTGAAGGCCATCAGGAATTCCTCGATCTGGCCGGTCGTCTTGCTCGCCTCTTCGTTGAGCGGGATGCGGATCAACCCGTCGGGCGCCGTCATCGCCTTCGACGTCAGCCCGGTGTACTCGCCCTTGATGTCGAAGTAGCGGATCTGCCGGAAGTTGAACAGCTTCTCGTAGAACGCCGCCCAGTAGGCCATGCGGCCGCGGTACACGTTGTGCGTCATGTGGTCGATCACGCGCAGCCCGTGGCCGCGCGGGTGACGGTCCACGTTCGGCAGGAATTCGAAGTCGATGTCGTAGATGCTCTTGCCGTCCTCGAAGCGGTCGATCAGGTACAGCGGCGCGCCGCCGATGCCCTTGATCGCCGGCAGCCGCAGCTCCATCGGGCCGGTAGGCACCTCGATCGGCTGCGCGCCGAGCTCCAGCGCGCGGGCGTAGGCCTTGTGCGAGTCCTTCACGCGAAAGGCCAGCGCGCAGGCGCTCGGCCCGTGCTCGGCGGCAAAGTAGCCGGCCAGGCTCTTGGGCTCGCGGTTGACGATGAAGTTGATGTCGCCCTGGCGGTACAGCACCACGTCCTTGCTCTTGTGGCGAGCCACAAGGCTGAAACCGAGTTTCTCGAACAACGGCTCGAGCATGTTGGGTGTGGGCGAGGCGAACTCGACGAATTCGAACCCCATCAATCCCATCGGGTTCTCGAACAGATCGGCCATGGCGTGTGCTCCTGTGGACTGTCTGATTCTAGGAACGCGACGGTGTGATCACCAGTGCCGCCGGCCTTCACCCCACCTTGGACAGCGAGGCGCGATACCGCGCGATGCGTGCGCCGTAGCTGGCGGCGGCGTGGCGCAGCATCTCGAGGTCCTTGTCGGTCAGCGCGCGCACCACCTTGCCGGGCGCGCCGAGCACCAGCGAGCGCTCGGGGATCTGCTTGCCCTCGGTGACCACCGCGCCGGCGCCGATCAGGCACTGGCGGCCGATCACGGCGCCGTTGAGCACGACGGCCTGGATGCCGATCAGCGAGCCGTCGCCGATGGTGCAGCCGTGCACCATCGCCTGGTGGCCGACCGACACGTGCTCGCCGATCAGCAGCGGAAAGCCCGGGTCGGCGTGCAGCACCGCACCGTCCTGCACGTTGCTGCCGTCGCCGACCACGATGCGCTCGTTGTCGCCGCGGATCACCGCGCCGAACCACACGCCGACCAGCGCGCCGAGCTGCACCTGGCCGATCACCGAGGCGCTGTCGACCACGTAGGCGTCGGGGTGCACCTGCGGGCTGTGTTCGTCGAGACGATAGATGGCCATGCGAATCCTCGGCGGATGGGGCTGCGGCGCGGGCGGCCGCAGCGGGGTCGTCGATTGTGCCGTCGCGCGGGATAGCGCGTGGCCCGGGTTGGCCACACCGAGCTAGCATGCCGGCGGAGCGCCCGCCCACACTTTCCCGGAGCACAAGCACATGACGAGCACCCTGCGCGAACGATTCGGCCGCCCGCTGCGGCTGGCGTTGGTGGGCGGCGGCCCTGGTGTCTGGATCGGCGGCATGCACCGCGGCGCCGCCGAGATGGACGGGTGGTTTCGCGTCGTCGCCGGTGTCTACTCGAGCGACGCCGCACGCTCGCGCGCCGCCGGCGTGTCGCTCGGCCTCGACCCGGCGCGCGCCTACGGCACGGTCGACGAGATGCTGCGCGCCGAGCGCGATCGCGCCGACCGCATCGACGCCGTCGCAGTGATGGCGCCCAACGACACGCACTATCCGGTTGCCGCGGCGGCGCTCGACGCGGGCCTGGACGTGATGGCCGACAAGCCGGTGTCGCACGACTTCGCGCAGGCCTGCGACCTGAGGGTGCGCGCGCGCCGGCAGGAGCGCCTGTTCGCCATCGCGCACGGCTACTCCGCCTATCCGATGACGCGTTATGCCCGCCAGCTGGTGCACGAGGGCGCGATCGGCGCTTTGAGGCTGGTGCAGGTGGAATACATCCAGAGCGGGCTGGCGACGAAGCTCGAGGACGGCCCGCAGAACAATCGGCTGCGCTGGCTGCTCGACCCGGCGCGCAGCGGCCAGGCGCTGGTGATGAGCGCGATCGGCTGCCACGCACAGCACCTGGCGTGCTTCGTCGCCGGCCGGGGCATCGCACGCCTGGCCGCCGACGTGTCGTCTCTGGTGCCGGGCCGCCGGGTGGTCGACCATGTGTCGGCGCTGCTCGCCTTCGAGGGCGGCGCACGCGGCACCTTCACCGCGATGCAGGCCGCCGCCGGCGGCGAGAACGACATCCGCCTGCGCGTGTACGGCGACAAGGGGATGATCGACTGGTCGCACCGCGAGGCGAGTTATCTCACGCTGGCCATGCAGGGTGAGCCGGTGCGCCGCTTCACGCGCGCCGACCCGTTTCTGCCGGCAGAAATCACCGCACTCGGCCGCACGCCGCGCGGCCACCCCGAAGGGCTGCGCGAGGCCTTCGCGAATCTCTATGCCGAGCTGGCGCAGGAGCGCATGGCGCGCGCGCTGGGCGAGCCGGTGCCGCCGGTGGCCTACCCGCGCATCGAGGACGGTGCGCACACGATGGCTTTCATCGAGGCCTGCGTCGCCTCGCAGGCGAGTGGCGGCTGGGTCGACGTGGCGCCGCTGCCGGCGCTGGCCTGATCAATACTGGACGACGGTACGAAGCAAGGGACGAGTTGCCATGAAGGTGTGCGTGATCGGCGCCGGCGCGATTGGCGGTTTCATCGGCACGCGGCTGGCGCTGGCCGGCGGCAACGCCGTCAGCGCACTGGCGCGCGGTGCCACGCTGGCGGCGCTGCGCACGCATGGCTGGCGGCTGCGCCAGGGCGGCGAGCTGCTGCGCGCCGACGCGGCAGCGGCGAGCGAGCAGGCCGCCGAGCTGGGCGTGCAGGACCTGGTGGTCATCGCCGTCAAGGGCCCAGCGCTCACCGAGGTGGCGCGCGGCATCACGCCGCTGCTCGGTGCGCACACGCTGGTCTTGCCGGCGATGAACGGCGTGCCCTGGTGGTTCGGCCGCGGTGTGCCGGCGCTCGACGGTGTGACGCTGGAGAGCGTGGATCCGGGCGGTGAGATCGCACGCGCGATCGCTGTCGCTCGCGTGATCGGCTGTGTCGTGCATGCGAGCACGTCGACCTCCGAGCCCGGTCTCGTCGAACACAAGATGGGGCAGGGCCTCATCGTCGGCGAGCCCGCAGGCGGCGAATCGGCGCGTGTGCGCGAGCTCGGCGCGCTGCTCACGCGCGCCGGCTTCGACGTCACCGTGTCGGCCGATATCCGCAAGGACATCTGGTACAAGTTGTGGGGCAACATGACGATGAATCCGGTGTCGGCGATCACCGGCGCCACCGTGGACCGCGTGCTCGCCGACCCGCTGGCGCTGGCCTTCTGCACCGCCGCGATGCGCGAGGCCGCAGCAGTCGGCGCGTTGATCGGCTGCGCGATCGAGCAGACGCCGGAAGACCGCCACGTCATCACGCGCCGGCTCGGCAGTTTCAAGCCGTCGATGCTGCAGGACGTCGAAGCCGGCCGTGCGCTCGAGCTCGATGCGATCGTCACTGTCGTGCGCGAGATCGCGCAGCGCGTCGGCGTCGCGACACCGAACATCGATGCGCTGCTCGGGCTCGCGCGCTTGTTCGCGCGCAGTCGCGGCCTGTACCCGGCCTGACACCCGATGCGCCGGATCGGCGCCTTCCCCGATTGACACGCGACCAGCACCCCTTCACATTCACCAGACAGTTAATTCACCCTTGTCGGAGGACCCTCGAGATGCACGCACGCAACTTCCTCAAGACCTGCGGCGCCGCGGCCCTCGCCCTGGTGCTCGCCGGCACCGCCCAGGCACAGAACTGGAAGCCGACCAAGCCGATCAATCTGATCGTGCCGTGGGCCGCCGGCGGATCGACCGACCAGGTCACCCGCATCACCGCGGCCGAGCTGGAGAAGGTGCTCGGCCAGAAGATCGTGGTCGTCAACCAACCCGGCGCGTCGGGCTCGATCGGCAGCAAGAACGCGTGGGAGGCCGCCAAGGATGGCTACACCTGGACCGCCGGCGCCGCGCAGGACCTGGGCACCTACCAGAGCCTGGGCATGCTCGACGTGGGCATCAAGGACTGGCACCTGTTCCTCAACGTGGCCAACATCCAGGTCGTCGGCGTCGGCGCGGCCACGCCGTACCAGAGCGTGGCCCAGCTGCTCGACGCCATGAAGGCCAAGCCGGGCGAGATCAAGGTCGCGACGGCCGGTGTCACCTCGGCCGGCCACAACGCGATGGAGGCGATCTCGCGTGCCACCGGCGTGAAGTACCGCCACGTCACGTACGACGGCGGCAACCCCGCGGTGGTGGCCACCGTGTCGGGCGAGACCGACCTCACCACGCAGCTCGCCGTCGAGCAGGCCGAGATGATCCGCGGCAAGCGCATCCGGCCGCTGGCCACGGTGTCGGACCAGCCGCTCGAGCTCGAGGGCTTCGGCCTGATCGAGCCGATCAGCAAGGCGATTCCCGGCTTCAAGTCGCCGGCCAACTACTTCGGCATCTTCCTGCCCAAGGGTGTGCCCGACGAGGTGGTGAAGACGCTGGAGAAGATCTGGACCGAGCAGATCGCCAAGAGCGACGCGCTGAAGAAGTACGCGGCCAATCGCGGCGCCCTGTTCGCGCCGTCCGCCGGCGCGGCGGCGCAGGCCGCGGTGTTCCCCGCGGTGCAGGCCAATGCCTGGCTGCTGCACGCCGGCGGCAAGACCAAGGTCGCGCCCGACACGGTGGGTATTGCGAAGCCTTGATGAGCATTGAAGCCACGCCCGCCGACGAACTGCCACCGCGCGTCGACCTGATCGCCGCGCTCGTGTGGATCGTCTTCGGCGGCGCGGTGGCCGTGGGTGCGTGGCGCATGGACCGCCTGGAGCATCTGCACATCAACCGCTACGAGGTGCCGGGGCTGGTGCCGGGATTGCTCGGGGTGGCGATGCTGCTGCTCGGGGCGGTGCTCGCCATACGATCGTTGCGCCGCGCGACGCGGGCCGAGCGCGCCGCCGGCACGCCACCCGAGCCGCTCGGGCCGCTGGCGGGCGTGCTCGCGGCCACGCTGCTCTACGCCGGGGTGCTGGTGGGGCACGGCCTGCCGTTCTGGCTGGCGACGTTTCTGTTCGTCGCCGGTTTCATCCATTGGTTCGACCGCGAGCGCCAGAGGGCGCTCGGCCGACCGGTCGCCAGGCAGGCGGTGCTGGCCGCGCTCTACGGTGCCTGCACCAGTGCCGTGGTGACAGTGCTGTTCGAGCATGTGTTCCTGGTGCGACTGCCCTAGCCACAGCGGTCGGCCTTCATGTTCGACGGCCTGATCGCGTTCGGCCATTCGCTCGCGTCGTTCCTGACGTTCGAGTCGATCTTCTACGTGCTCGCGGCGTCGCTGGTCGGCGTGATCATCGGCGCGCTGCCGGGATTGACCGCGACGATGGGCGTCGCGCTGATGACCACGCTGACGATCAAGATGCCGTCGAATACCGCGCTGCTGGTGCTGATCTGCACCTACGTGGGTGCCATCTATGGCGGCAGCCGCAGCGCGATCCTGCTCAACATTCCGGGCACGCCGGCGTCCGCCGCGTCGTGTCTCGACGGCTATGCGCTTGCGCGCCAGGGCATGGCCGGCCGCGCGATGGGCATTGCCACCACCGGCTCGGTGCTCGGCACGCTGATCGGCATGTTCTTCCTCGCGCTCTTCACGCCGCTGCTGGGCGACCTGGCGCTCAAGTTCGGCGCCTACGAGTTCTTCTGGCTCGCGGTGTTCGGCGTCATCGTCTCGGCCACGCTCACCGGCGGCGACCCGCTGAAGGGCTGGATCGCCGGCTTCGCGGGTCTGTTCATCGCCACCATCGGGCAGGAGGGCATCCACGCCTACGAGCGCTTCGCGTTCGGCAGCCGCGATCTGGCGGGCGGCTTCTCGCTGGTGCCGGCGCTGGTGGGTGCGTTCGGCTTTGCCGAGATCCTGGTCGCGATGCACGAGAAGCGGCCACCGGTGAAGCTGAACAGGCTCGACTCGGTGATCCCCAAGCTGAAGGACGTGTGGCAGTACCGCCGCACGATCGCGCGATCGGGTGTGATCGGCACCTTCATCGGCATCGTGCCCGGTGTCGGCGAGGACGTCGCGGCCTGGTCGTCGTATGCGGCGGCCAAGCGCGCCAGCAAGGAGAAGGAGCAGTTCGGCAAGGGCTCGATCGACGGCCTGATGGCCGCCGAGACCGGCGACAACGCCTGCGTGCCCGGCGCGATGATCCCGGTGCTGACGCTGCAGGTGCCGGGCTCGGCACCGGCGGCGGTGCTGATGGCGGCGATGCTGATCCACGGCGTCAAGCCGGGCCCGATGATCATGATCGAGTCGCCGCAGTTCGTCTACGACGTGGTGGCGATGATGCTGCTGGCCACGCTGGGCATCCTGCTGTATGGCCTGACGCTCACGCGCTTCCTGATCCAGGTGCTGCGCGTGCCGACGACGATCATCACGCCGATGTTGTTCGTGCTGTGCACGGTAGGCACCTACGCGCTCGCGTCGCGACTGTTCGACGTGTGGACGATGCTGCTGTTCGGGCTGCTCGGCTTCGTGCTGCGGCGCTACCGCTTCCCGGTCGCGCCACTGGTGCTGGGCATCGTGCTCGGCGATCTGATGGAAAAGAGCCTGCGCCGCGGGCTCGTGCTGTCCGACGGCGATCTGGCGCCGTTCTTCACGCGGCCGATCTCCGCCGTGCTCGCCGCGATCATCGTCGGCGTCGTGCTGCTGCGGCTGTCGCCGGTGCAGCGGGCGCTGCGGCGGCAGGTGGCTTGATCATGGAAACGATGCGGCTCGCGCTGTGCAACGAGGTGCTGCAACCGCTGCCGTTCGAGCGGCAGTGCGCGCTTGCCGCGGCGCTCGGTTACCAAGGGCTCGAAGTGGCAC
The DNA here is from genome assembly GCA_937871935.1 of uncultured Burkholderiales bacterium. Taxonomy (GTDB): domain Bacteria; phylum Pseudomonadota; class Gammaproteobacteria; order Burkholderiales; family Burkholderiaceae_C; genus JAEUPI01. Next base: position 22,524 of record CALMQI010000182.1, on the reverse strand, counting down.
CGTTCACGCTCGCAGCTGATCCGCTGGCGATCACCGATGACGGGGCGCGCGGCTTCGCACGCATCGCGGCCGACCACGGTCTGGCCATCACCGGGCTGCACTGGCTGCTGGTGGCGCCGGCCGGGTTGTCGATCGTCTCGCCCGACGAGGCCGTGCGCCAGCGGACCGCGGCTGCCATGGTGCGGCTGGTCGAGCTGTGCGCGGCGATGGGCGGGCGCTACCTGGTGCACGGCTCGCCCAAGCAGCGTTCGGTGCCACCGGGGCAATCCCGTGAAGCCACGCGCGACCGGGCGCTGGCGTGCTTTGCGCACGCCGCGCGGGCGGCCGAGCGCTGTGGCGTCACCTACTGCGTCGAGCCGCTCGCGCGCGCCGAGACCGACTTCATCAACACGGTGGCCGAGGCGGTGGCGATCGTCGATGCAGTCGGCTCGCCGGCCTTTCGCACGATGATCGACTGCAGCGCCGCCGGTCAGGCCGAGGGCGAGCCGGTGGAAGCGCTGATCCGCCGCTGGTGGCCGACGGGAAAGCTCGCGCATGTACAGCTCAACGACCCCAACCGTCGCGCGCCGGGGCAGGGCGCCATGCGCTTCGCGCCGATCCTGGCCGCGCTCGGCGACGTGAGCTACAGCGGCGTGCTGGCGGTCGAGCCGTTCGACTATGTGCCCGACGGGCCCGGCTGCGCGGCGCGGGCCATCGGCTACCTGCGCGGCGTGATGGAGGCATCACATGGCTGAGGCGGTTCGCTTCGTCGTGCGCGAGATCAGCCTCTTCGAGCGGCCCGTGCGCCTGCGGCTGCCGTTTCGCTTCGGCGTCGTCACGCTCACCGAATGCCCGCAGGCCTTCGTGCGGGCCCGCATCGAGCTGACGGACGGCCGCTCGGCGGTCGGCGGCGCCGCCGAGTTGATGGCGCCCAAGTGGTTCGACAAGAACCTGGCGCTCAGCAACGACGACAACTTCGAGCAGCTGCGCGACGTGCTGCGGCGGGCGCGCGACGCCTACCGGTCGGACGCATCGCCCGACACTGCCTTCGGCCATTTCGCGCGCCACCACGACGCGCATCTGGCCGCCGCCGCCGCGCACGGCCACAACGCGCTGCTGGCGAGCTACGGCCCGGCGCTGATCGACCGCGCGCTGCTCGATGGCCTGTGCCGCGCCCTCGACGTGTCGTTCTATGCGGCGGTGCAGACCAACGCGGTCGGCCTCGGTGCGTCGCACGCCGCGTTCGCCGGCTTTGACTGGGACGCCATCCTGCGGGCGCTGCAGCCGGCCGGCACGATCGCGGCGCGCCACACGGTGGGCCTGGTCGATGCAATCGCCGCGGCCGACCTGCGCGAGCCGGTGCACGACGGTCTGCCCGAGACGCTGGAGCAGGTGGTCGCACGCTACGGCCATCGCCACTTCAAGCTCAAGGTCGGCGGTCGCGTCGACGACGACGTGGCCCGGCTGACGGCGATCGCCGGCGTGCTCGACCGCAGCCCGCACGAGTACCTGGTCTCGCTCGACGGCAACGAGCAGTACGCCGACGCCGCCGGCGTGCTGGAGCTGCTGGCGCGTTTGCGCGCAGCACCGGCGCTGGTGCGGCTGTGGCGCTCGATCGCGTTCATCGAGCAGCCGATTGCGCGCGCCCGGGCGCTCGAGGTGGACGTCGGCGACATCGCCGGGCTCAAGCCGGTGATCATCGACGAGTCCGACGGCGAGCTCGACGCCTTCGAGCGCGCCCGTGCACGCGGCTACCGCGGCATCTCGAGCAAGACCTGCAAGGGCCTGTACAAGTCGCTGCTCAACGCCGCCCGCTGCGCACGCTGGAACGCCGGTGAAGGCGGGCCGCGCTACTTCATGTCCGGCGAGGACCTCACCACGCAGGCCGGGCTGGCGGTGCAGCAGGACCTCGCGCTGGTCAACCTGCTCGGGCTCACACACGTCGAGCGCAACGGTCACCACTACGTCAACGGCATGGCCGCGCTGCCGCAGGTCGAGCAGCAGGCCTTTCTGACGGCCCACCCCGACCTGTACGAGCACAGCCACGGCGCCGTGCGCCTCGCGATCCGCGACGGCCGCCTGGCGATCGGCTCGCTGGCGTGCGCGGGCTTCGCGAGCGCGGCGCTGCCACAGTGGTCCGGCATGGCGCTGCTCTGAGTCGGCAGCCGCCGCAGGGCTGATAGGGCGCGGCGTCGCGCTGCCGCGAATCCGCCACTATCATCGTCGCCCACGCATTCCGTCCCGAGGCACGCCATCATGAGCGCCACCCCGACCCCTCAGTCCCTCGAGACGCGCCGGCATGAGCTGCGCAAGACGCGCATGGTGATGGTCGACGGCAACCTCACGGTCAATCTGCGCACGGTGCAGCGCGGCCTGAGCGCGCGCGCCTATCACGACGGCTACTGGGGTTTCGCGTCGGCGCCGCTCCATGCCGACGAAGCCGCCGGGTTGGAGCAGGTGCAGCGGCTGGCGATGACCCATGCGCGGGCGATGAGCGGCTTCGGCCCGCGCGCGCCGCTGGTGCTGCCACCGGCCGGTTACGTGGGCTGCCACCAGCGGGCCGGCCTGACGCCGCTGACCGCCGCCGAATGCAACGAGCGCCTGGCCGCGTTGCACGCCTACTGCCGACGCCGCTATCCTGGTCTGCGCTCGACCCGCTTCGTCGCCAGCGACGAGCACCACGCCAAGGAGCTGCGCACCGACGACGGCGGCGACTCGCTGGCGCGCATCGACCGCGTCGCATGCAGTTTCACGCTGGTCGGCGAGGACGCCGCCGGCGCGCCGATCGAGGTCGACGAGATCCTCTCCGGCCCGGGCAGCCTGGCCGACCTGGACTGGACGCCCGATGCGCTGGCACCGTTGCTCGAACAGGCTCACGAACACCTGCAGGCCAAGCGCCACGCGGTGGCGGCGCGCGGCGGCCTGCGCACCGTGGTGCTGGCGCCGGCGCTGGCCGGCATGCTGGCGCACGAGGCGATGGGCCATCCGTGCGAGGCCGACTCGGTGATCGGCGGCGCCGTCACCGCCGGCCTGGTCGGCCAGCGCGTGGCCAGCGAGCTGGTGTCGATGGTCGACATCGCGCACACCTGGAACGGCGCCGAGGTCATGCTGCCGGTCTATGTCGACGACGAGGGCACGCCGGCGCGCGACGTGCCGATGATCGACCGCGGCCGCCTCACCGGCTTCATGCACAGCCGCGAGACCGCGGCGCGCCTCGAACAGCCGCCCACGGGCAATGCGCGCGCCTACGACCCGCACGACGAACCGCTGATCCGCATGCGCAACACCGCCATCCTGCCCGGCCACGACAAGCTCGCGCAGATGATCGAAGGCGTCGACGACGGCTACTTCCTGGTGAAGACCGGCAACGGCCAGGCCGATGCGACCACCGAGTTCATGTTCGGCGTCACGCTGGCCTACGAGATCCGCGGCGGCAAGCTCGGCCGCGCGGTGCGCAACACCACGGTGTCGGGCTCGGCGATCAAGGTGCTGCAAAGTGTCGACGCGGTCAGCGACGACATGGTCTGGCAGTGCGGCGGCTACTGCGGCAAGAAGCAGCCGATGGTGGTCTCGATGGGCGGCCCGGCGCTGCGCGCGCGCGCCCATATCGGCGGGGAGTGAACGCGATGGCCGACCCGCTGCACGACAGCGCCGAGCGTGTGCTCGCGCTGATGCGTCGCCAGGGCTTCGACGCAGCGCAGGTCGCCGTCAGCCGGCGGCGTCGACACGAGGTGTGCGTCGCCCACAATGAGCCGAGCCTGCTGCGCAGCAACGAGTCGCTGCGCCTGCAGCTCACCGGCCTGCTCGACGGGCGCCGCGCCGACACCGAGGCCAGCGAGCTCGACGATGACAGCCTCGCTGCCACCGTGCACGCGCTGTGGACCAGCGTGGCGTCGGCACCGCAGGACGCGGCCAACGCCGTGTCGGCGAGCCAGCACGTTCGCATCACGCGCGGCACCACCGAACCCGACGTCGGCAGCCTGGCCGGTGCGATGCGCGAGCTGCTGGCGTGGCGCGAGGCCGAGGCGCCCACGCTGATGATCGAGGAGGCGCTGGCCGGCCACAACCACGCGCAGACCACGCTGCTCACCAGCGCCGGCAGCTCGCTTGCCTGCGAGCTCGGCTGGTACGACGCCAGTGCGTTCGGGCTGGCGCGCGACGGCGCGCAGGCCAGCTCGTTCAACTACGCCGGCGGCAGCTGCGCCAGCCTGGCCGATGCGCCGCTGCTGCCGCGCTTCGGTCTGCAGGAGATGCTGCAATCGCTGGTGCGCAGCGTGCAGACGCAGCCGCTCGGCGAACACGGCGTCGGCGCGGTCGTGCTGACGCCACAGGCGGTGGCCGGTCTGCTCGGCTGGCTGCTCGGCCAGCTCGCCGACCAGGCGCTCATCGACGGCAGCTCTGTCTATCGTGAGGCGGTCGGCCAGCTCGCGGCGTCGCCGCTGCTCACGCTGCGCAGCCGCTTCGACGCACCGGGCGTCTCGCCGCTGTCGGCCGACGGCTTTGCACCGCGGCCGGTGGTGCTGCTCAGCGCCGGGCGGCTGAACTGCCTGACGCCTACGCTGTATGGCAGCCGCAAGACCGGCGTGCCGCACGTGCCGCTGGCCGGTGGCGGCGGCTGGGAGCTGCAGGCCGGCGCCACACCGCGCTCCGAGCTGATCGCCGGCCTGAAGCGCGGCGCGCTGGTCGACCGCCTGTCGATGGGGCGGCCGGCGGCCAACGGCGACTTCTCCGGTGTCATCAAGAACAGTTTCGCGCTGCGCGACGGCGAGGTCGGCGCCGCGCTGTCGGAGACCATGATCTCGGGCAACGTGGCGGCGATGCTGCGCGAGGTGAGCGCGGTCAGCGCCGAGCGCATCGATGCCGGCGCGTGGGCGATGCCCTGGCTGCGCGTCGAGGGGCTGCACTTCTCCTGACGCGCCAGTTCCGGTAGCCTGGCTGCGCAATCTGGGTAGTTCGGCCGTAGTCGGCGGCACATGCGTTTCTTATCGTGGCGGCTTCTGCAACCCCTTTTCAACCAGGAGCCATCCATGCCCCGTTTCCTCGTCGAACGCACCTTCCCCGACGGCCTTGGGCTGCCAGCCAATGCCGACGGCGCCCAGGCCTGCCTGGGCGTGGTCGGCAAGAACGCCAAGGAAGGCGTGACCTGGGTCCACTCGTACTGCACGCCCGATCGCAAGAAGACCTTCTGCATCTACGACGGCCCGTCGCCGGAGTCGATCCGCGTCGCCGCCCAGGCCAACGGCCTGCCGGTGGACCGCATCTCCGAGGTGCGCGTGCTCGACCCGTACTTCCTGCACTAGGCGGCACCGGCCGGTGCCGCCGTCGCACGCTGAGCCGGACCGGACCGCCGGCGCGCGAGCGGCCCCGCTCGCGCGGGCCGGCCCCGCGCCGCGAGCCATGACCTTGCTCGAGCGCGACGACGCACTGGCGCAACTGCAGGCGCTGCTGGCGCGGGCGCGCTCCGGCACCGGCGCGTTCGTCGTCGTCGAGGGCGAAGCCGGCATAGGCAAGAGCACGCTGTTGCGTGCGCTGGCCGAGGCGCAGCCGGCCGCCGCGCCGGTCTGGTGGGGTCTGTGCGACGCGTTGAACACGCCGCGTCCGCTCGGCCCGTTGCACGACGTGGCCGAGCAGGCCGGTGGGGCCCTGCGCGCGCTGCTGGCCGGCGACGCGCCGCGGCCACGTGTGTTCGCCGCCTGCGTCGAGCAGCTCGCCGCGCAGGCGGTGCTGCTGATCGTCGAGGACCTGCACTGGGCCGACGAGGCCACGCTCGACCTGTTGCGCCACCTGGGCCGCCGTCTCGCGCGGACCCGTTCACTGCTGGTGGCGAGCTGCCGCGACGACGAGCTCGGCCCCACCCACCCGGTACGCCTGCTGCTCGGCGACCTGGCCACCGCCGGCGTGCAGCGCCTGGCCTTGCGACCGCTGACGGTCGATGCGGTGCGCCAGCTGGTCGGCGACCGGCCGATCGACGCGCTGGCGTTGCACCAGGCCACCGGCGGCAACCCGTTCTTCGTCACCGAGGTGCTGGCCGCCGGCGGCAGCCGCATTCCGGCCAGCGTGCGTGATGCGGTGCTGAGCCGCAGCGCACGGCTGTCGGCATCGGCGCGCGCGGTGCTGGAGGTGGCGGCCGTGGCAGGTCCGCGCGTCGAGGCGGGGCTGCTCGACGAACTGACGGCCGCCGAGGCCGCGGCGATCGCCGATTGCCTGCGCAGCGGCATCCTGACGGCGGAGTCGCAGACCTTCCTGTTTCGCCACGAGCTCGCCCGTCAGGCCGTGCTCGAGTCGCTGACACCGACGCGTGCGCGCGCGCTGCACCGGTTGACGCTGCAGGCGTTGCAGGCCGACAGCGCGCCGCCACCCGCGCTCGCCCGCCTGGTGCACCACGCGGCGCAGGCCGGTGACAGCGAAGCCGTGCGCCGTCATGCGCCTGCCGCCGCCCGGCAGGCGGCGCGGCAAGGCGCACACCGCGAGGCGGCGGCGCACTACGCCACCTTGCTCGCCCATGCCGGCGCGCTCGATGCGGCGCAGCGAGCCCAGTTCACCGAAGCGCATGCCTACGAGTGCTACCTGGTCGGCGACATCGCCGTCGCGGCCGCCGGGCGCGAGGCGGCGCTCGTGTTGTGGCGGCGACTGGGCCGACATGATCGCGAGGGCGACACGCTGCGCTGGTTGTCCCGGCTGCACTGGTTCCTCGGCCACGGCAAGCTGGCGCGACGGCATGCGCAGGCGGCGATCGACGCGCTCGAGCCGCTGCCGGCCGGCACCGAGCTGGCGATGGCCTACAGCAACGCGGCGCAGCTGGCGATGCTGGCCGACGACGCACGGGCCGCGGTGTCATGGGGCGAACGCGCCATCGCACTCGCCGAGGAGCTGGACGCCACCGAGATCCTGTCGCATGCGCTGAACAACGTGGGCACGGCACGCATCAGGGCCGGTGACGACGCGGGGTGGCCGTTGCTGGAGCGCAGCCTGCAGAGCGCCCTTGCGCACGACCTCGAAGAACACGCCGGCCGCGCCTATGCCAACCTGACGAGCTGCGGCGTGGAGCTGCGCGACTACGCCAGGGCCTGGCGCCACTTCGACGACGGCATCACCTACTGCATCGAGCGTGATCTCGATTCGTGGACCTTCTACCTGATGGCCTGGCGCGCACGCGCCCACTTCGAGCAGGGCCGCTGGTCAGCGGCCGCGGCCGAGGCGGCCGAGCTGGTCCATCGGGCCGGTCTGCCCAACGTCAGTCGTATCCCGGCACTGGTGACGCTGGGCGCCGTGCGCGTGCGCCGCGGCGACCCCGGCGCACACGATCTGCTTGACGAAGCACGCACGCTGGCGCTCGACACCGGCGAGCTGCAGCGTATCGGGCCGATGGTGGTGGCGCGCGCCGAGGCGGCATGGCTGGCCGGTGACCTCGAATCCTGCGCGACCGAGGCGCAGATCGGCGTCGACCTGGCCGAGCGCTGCCGCATGCCGTGGACGCTTGGCGAATGCAGCTTCTGGCTCTGGCGTGCCGGCCAGCCGGTGACGCCTGGCGACGACATGGCGCGGCCGTATGCATTGCAGATGCGCGGCGACTGGCGCGCCGCGGCCGAGTCCTGGCGCCTGCTCGGTTGCCCCTATGAACAGGCCCGCGCGCTGACCGACGGTGACGAGGGCGCGCAGCGCGAGGCGCTGACCCTCTTCGAGTCGCTCGGCGCCGCGCCGATGATCGAGCGTGTGCGGCGCGGCCTGCGCGTGGCCGGCGTGCGTGGGCTGCCGCGCGGCCCGCGCGCGACCACGCAGCTGCACCCGGCGGGATTGACCCTCAAGGAGGTGCAGGTGCTGGCGCTGCTGGCGCAGGGCCTGCGCAGCAAGGAGATCGGCGAGCGGCTCTCGCGATCGACGCGCACGATCGACCACCACCTCGCCTCGATCTTCGTCAAGCTCGGCGTCGCCACGCGCGCCGAGGCGGTCAGCGCAGCGCACCGCCTCGGGCTGGTGGGGCCGGGTGGGTGAGGCCGCGCGACGGCGCGACCGCGGTCCACGCGCGTGCGGCTCGGTCAGTCGTGGTGGTCGTGGTGGTCGTGGTGGCCGTGATCGTGCTTCTGGTCTTCGCGGCAGACGAAGCTGCTCGCCGACTCCACGCTGCCATGGCCCTTGTACCGGGCTACCGACGGGTACGGGCACAGCGGCCGCGTGCGGGTGGCCGACCAATCGGCCGGCACCTCGGGATTCTGGCCACCCGCGTTGCCTGCGCCACGCGCGCTGGCGACGATGCCTGCCGGCGCCTTGCCGCGTTCGACCCAGTCGATCAGCGGCGTGATGAAGTCGGCCTGATCGGTGGCCGGGCCACCCGAGCAGTGCCCCATGCCGGGTACCGGGTACAGGCGGGCGAAGCTGTCGGCGTCGCCGCCGCTGCGCCGGTCCACGCCGCGATACCAGCGCTTGGTGTCGTCGATCGAGAAGATCGGGTCGCTGACGCCGTGGTAGGCGATGATCTTCGCGCCGCGGCGGCGTACGTCGGACAGCTCGGTGGCGTCGGGCGGTGTCATGAAGCTCATCGCCGACTCGGTGTAGGTGGCGTCGGTGGCGAACAACTCGGCCAGCGTCGCGTCGATGTCAGCCGACAGCGCCCACGCCGGGCCATTGGTCAGCGCGCTCATCGATGGCGGCACCTTGAAGATCACGCCGACGGCGCCGGAGTCGAGCAGCAGTGGCGCGGTGAACTCCCAGAACGGAATGCCGCCAGCGCCGATGCCGCTGTCGAACGGAAAGCTGGCGTAGAACGGCTGCCCGTTGCGGGTGGTCGCGCCGCTGAAGATCGGCGCGATCGCGATCTTCTGCGCCTGTGAGAGGCAGCTGCCATCACGGGCGCCGGCACAGGTGGGCACGTGGCGCATGAAGTCGAAGCGGCGTTGGCAGGTGCGGGTGTCCTGGACCAGGCCGTCCACCGCGCCGTCGAGCGCGTCGCAGCGCGCCAGCACGGCATTGGCCACCGTCTTGCGCTCCTCCGCGGTGAATGCCGTCTCCAGGCCGGCCGGTGTGGCCGGGTCGCCGGTGGCCACGGTGGCGTAGCGCTGCCCGCCGAAGATGTTGGCCAGCGCGGCCAGCGGCAGATTGAAGCCGGGCGCGCCGGCGAGGAAGCCGTCGTAGTCGGCGGCATAACGCGCGGCCGCGATCAACGTATGCCGGCCGCCGTTGGAGCAGCCGCCGAAGTAGGAGCGATCGGGCCCCTTGCCATAGGCGGTCGTGATCAGTTGCCTGGCCATGGGCGTCAGCTTGCCGACCGCCTGATAGCCGTAGTCGAGTCGCGCCTGCGGGTCCAGGCCGAAGGCCGGCCCGCCCTGCAGCAGCGTGTGGCCGGCGTCGGAGCTGAGCACGGCAAAGCCCTGCAGCAGTGCGCCGGTGGTCGGGCCGCCGCCGAAAACGCCGGTGGCCGGCGTCACGCTGCCGTCGATGCCGCCGTTGCCCTGGTGCCAGAAGCGACCGTTCCAGGCGATCGGCAAGCGCATTTCGAAGGCGATGGCATAGGCCTTGCCGTCGACGGGGCTCACACGCTCGAACATGCGGCCGGTCACGCGGCAGTGCGCCGGTACGGGCTGTCCGGCCAGTGCCAGCGTGCCGGCCGGCACGGTGGTGGAGGCGGTGATGGTGGTGTTTGCCAGCACAAGCTGCCCCACGAGTGCCTCGCAACTGCCGACCAGGGTGGCTGGTGTCGCCGGAGCCAGGCGCGGCAGACGCGAATGGCGGCGGTCGTTGTCGGCGGCGCCGAGCGCGGGCGCGACACCCAGGGCCAGCGAAAGCAGGCCGCGCGCCAGGCGGACGAGAGTCGGCGTCGTCATGCGATGTCTCCTGAGAAGGGTTATGTGCGGAACGATCTGCCGCGATCGGCTCCAATGAACGCCCCGGCAGATTTAGTTATGTTAGTTATCGACCGGTGCGACAGCAGCCGGGTTTTCCAGGGCCCTGCGAAAGCGGCTCGCGCTTCGGTACATTCGGGCGGCCGGCGATGGCATCCGATCGCCGCCGGCGACTCATCCCCTCATGCCCCGATCCTCGAACCCACCGCTGCACGACCGCACCCCGTCGGCCCGCATGGCCGAAGGTGATCTCCATGGCCTGGTGGGTTACCAGCTGGCCCAGGCCGCGATCGTCACGACGCAGGTGTTCGAGGCCGAGGTCGGCCGGGTGTCCAAGCTGCGCAAGGTGGAGTACACGATGCTCGCTCTGGTACAGGCCAATCCGGACGTCACCGCGCGGCAGTTGGCGCGCGCGCTGGGTGTGACACCACCGAACATCGCGGTGTGGCTGGACCGCCTGGAGTCGCGTGGGCTGGTGCAGCGCAGCCGCAGCGAGGCCGATGCGCGCATGCAGCACATTCGTGCCACCGCCGCCGGCGCCGCGCTGGCGCGCCGTTGCACGCAGCGCCTGCTGGAGCGAGAGCGCGCCGCGCTCGACGCGCTAAGTGCCGCCGAACAGGCGATGCTGGTGGAACTGCTGCACAAGGCCGCCCTGACGCGCAAACGGGTCGGCACGCGCTGAAGCGTCGGCCACGTCGGCGGCCGACGAAGCTGTCACCGACCTACCAGCGATGGCGCCCGCCGGGCTTCGGCCCCTTGCGCTCGTTGCTGCGCTTGGCCGGTGGTGTGGGCAGGCCGCGAATGGCGCCGCTGCCTGGCGCCGGCGCGGCGTCGCCGGTGGATCCGGTTTGGCTCTCGGCCGGGGCCGGAGGGGAGGGCGGTGCGGGGGTCCGTGACTTCATCGATGCGCCTTGTTCAGCCAGCCGATTGTCACCGCTGCCGTGGCGCTCAGCGCGGGCGCGCGAACAATGCATCCCACTGCGCCAGCGCGGGCTTCGCGACGAACTGGCTGTCGACCAGCCCCAGCGTGACGAACAGCGGCAGGTTCGCCGGCAGCGGTGGCGTCAGCGCGGCGACGTCGATGTCGGCGAACTCCAGCTGCAGCCAGCCGAGCGCGCCGATGCTGTCGAGCAGCGCGGCGTGGCGCGTGATGTAGCGCGCCTGCAGCGCGGGCGACGACGTGAAGGTCTGGCCGTTGGCGCTGGCGCCGGCACTTGGCCAGCCGCCTTCGACCACCATGGCCGGCAGCGCGGGTGCGCCGGCGAGGACACGCGTGTAGTAGTCGGTCGGCATGTCCTCGGGCGTGGCATGAGCGAAGTACGGATACGACGACAGCCCGATCATCTGCATGAAGGAGAAGTCCACGCGGTCGGTCGCGATGCCGACGAACGGCCCGTTGCCGCCCAGGCGCCCCCACGCGGTTTCCACCTGCACGCTGATGAACAGCGTGGTCGGCCGGCCGCTGGCCAGCACGTCGGCCGCCGCCAGGTTGGCCGCCGCCTGCACCGACGCGTAGAGGCCCGGCGCGGCGGCGCGGATCAGGTTGGTCTCGGCGGCCAGACCCATGAACTCGGGGCGCAGCACACGCACCACCGCCTCGACGTACTCGCGGTAGACCTGTTGCACGCCGACCTCGGCGATGCTGCGGCCGAGCGCGCGCAACTGCGGCGCCTCCTCGCCACGTGACAGGCCATCGGTCAGGTCGGCCACGAAGACCAGCTGCAAGCCTTTGACCCGGCGGTAGTAGTCGACCAGGCCGACCTTGTCGCGGGCCAGGATCGCATCGGCCGACACGCCGTTCAGCAGGTCGGTCCACGGCAGCTCCTCGTGGATGATCGCGAGCTCGGCGCGCGGACTCCAGGTGTCGATCGTGCGGATCACATCGTCGAGGGTCTGCCGCGGCGGCAGCGCGGAGAAGCCCATGCGCCAGCTGCGCCCGTTCGCGGGCGGTGCGTTGCCGCCCGCGCCGCAGCCGAGCATGGGTATCACCATGGCGGCGGCACCCGCCAGCGCCAGCGCACGGCGCCGGCCGATCGGCGTTGTCATGCGCCGCCCACTCGCGTGTGGCGCAAACGCACCGCGTCGGCCAGTTCGCCGAGCAACGCCGCCGAATCGTCCCAGCCGATGCAGGCGTCGGTGATGCTCTGGCCGTAGGTGAGGTGGCGGCGGTCCGTGTGGCCGGGCTTGAAGGCCTGCGCACCGGCGACCAGGTGGCTTTCGATCATCATGCCGAACACCTGCCGGCTGCCCTGGGCGATCTGCCGGGCCACGTTGCGCACGACCTCGATCTGTTTGGCGTAACTCTTCTCGCTGTTGCCGTGCGAGCAGTCGACCATCACGCCGGGGTGGCGCGTTGCCTTTTCCAGCGTGTCGCAGGCAGCGGCTACGCTGGCGGCGTCGTAGTTCGGCGTGGTGCCGCCGCGCAGGATCACGTGGCCGTCGGGGTTGCCCGCGGTGTGCACCATCGCGATCTGGCCGTTCTTGTGCACGCCCAGAAAGCTGTGCGGCTGGCTCGCCGCAATGACCGCGTCGATCGCCACGCGCACGTTGCCTTCGGTGCTGTTCTTGAAGCCGATCGCCGCCGAGAAACCCGAAGCCAGCTCGCGGTGCACCTGGCTCTCGGTGGTGCGCGCGCCGATCGCACCCCAGCTCAGCAGGTCGGCCATGTACTGCGGACTCGAGGTGTCGAGCAGCTCGCCGCCGGCCGGCACGCCCAGGCCGTTGATGTCGATCAGCAGCGAGCGGGCGATGCGCAGGCCTTCATTGATGCGGAAGCTGCCGTCCAGGTGCGGGTCGTTGATCAGGCCTTTCCAGCCGACGGTGGTGCGCGGCTTCTCGAAGTACACGCGCATCACGATCTCGAGCGCGTCGTCGAGCGCGGGGCGCAGCGCGGCCAGGCGCTGCGCGTACTCCATCGCCGAGCGTGGCTCGTGCACCGAGCACGGCCCGATCACCACCAGCAGCCGCTCGTCCAGGCCGTGCACGATGCGACGCACACGGTCGCGGCTCGCCGCCACGAAACCCTCGATCGGCCCGCCGGCTATCGGGAAAAAGCGGATCAGCTGTTCGGGCGGCGGCAGCGGCTCGACGGCCAGCACCCGCTCATCGTCGACCTGGGAGGTCTTGTCGTTGTGGTCGGGCACGCGCATGCTCTGTGGGGTCATTCCGAACGGGCAGATTACCCCACTATAGAATCTACCGACCGGTCGGTCTAAAGTGTTTGCCTATCATCAAGCGTCCCTACAAGAGGTCTGCAACGCATGAGTCCATCGATCGACAAGAACACCCGCGTGGCCGTCATCGGCGCGGGCAGCATGGGAGGCGGCATCGCGCAGCTGGCGGCGCAGAACGGGCACGCGGTGATGCTGTTCGACGCACAGGCCGGCGCGGCGGCCAAGGCCATCGAGCGCATCGCAGCCGATCTGGACGGTGCCGTGCAGCGCGGCAAGCTCGACGCGCATGAGCGCGCGGCCACGCTCGAGCGCATCACCGCGGTCGACCGCGTCGAGGCACTCGAGGGCTGTGGCATCGCGGTGGAGGCCATCGTCGAGAAGCTGGAGCCGAAGCAGGCGCTGTTTCGCGCCCTCGAGGCGGTGCTGGCGCCCGACGCGGTGCTGGCCACCAACACCTCGTCGATCTCGATCACCGCGGTCGCGCAGGGGCTGAAGGCGCCGCAGCGTGTGATCGGCTGGCATTTCTTCAATCCGCCCACGCGCATGAAGCTGGTGGAGATCATCCCCGGCGTCGAAACCGACCCGGCACTGGTGACGGCGCTGCACACGCTGTCGCAGGCCTGGGGCAAGGCGAGCGTGGACGCGCCCAATGCGCCCGGCTTCATCGTCAACCGCGTCGCGCGGCCGTACTACGCTGAAGGGCTGCGCCTGCGCGCCGAGCGCATCGCCGAGATCGCTGCGATCGACCGCTTGCAGCGCGAGGCCGGCGGCTTTGCGCTCGGGCCGTTCGAGCTGATGGACCTGATCGGCATCGACGTCAACCTGTCGGTCACCGAGTCGGTGTTCCAGGCCACCGCCTACGACCCGCGTTATGCGCCCCACGTCATCCAGCAGGAGATGGTGCGCAGCGGTCGTTTCGGCCGCAAGAGCGGCCGCGGCTTCTATACCTACGGCGCGCAGGCCGCCAAGCCGTCGGCGCCGGGTATCACACCGGCCCAAAGCGCGCCGCAGTTGCGCGTCGCAGCCGACATGGGCTTGCTGGCGCCCTGGGTCGACCGCCTGCGCACGGCCGGTGCCTCGGTGCTGCGCGACGAACGGCTGCCGGCCGAGACGGCGTCGATCGGCGAGGTGCGCGTCGCGCTCACCGACGGCCGCACCGCCGCCGAGCGCGCGGCCAACCACAAGGCCGGCATGTTGCTGCTCGACCTGGCGCGCGACTTCAGCACCACCACCGTGCTCGGCGCGGCGGCCAGCGCCAACGCTGCGGGCAAGCTGCCTGACCTGGCGGCTTTGTGCGCGGCTGCCCAGCTCGAGCTGATCGCGCTCGACGACGTGGCCGGCCTGGTGGTGATGCGCACGGTGTGCTGCCTGGCCAACGAGGCCGCCGACGTGATGACCTGGACCGGCACGCGCGCCGCCGACATCGACATCGCGATGCGGCTGGGCACCGCGTACCCGATCGGCCCGCTGGCCTGGGCCGACGCGATCGGCGCCGCGCGGGTGTCGGCGGTGCTGGCGAACCTGCAGGCGCACTACGGCGAGGTGCGTTACCGCCGCGCGCCGCTGCTGTCGCGCTTGACACACGCGAACGGAAGCTTCCATGGCTGAGCGCAGCGCGCAGCAGCTGGCCGAGCACGTGCGCGACGCCATGTACCTCAACGACCGCGCGTCCAAGGGCCTGGGCATGACGGTGCTGAGCATCGCGCCCGGCCAGGCCACGATACGCATGACGGTGCGCGACGACATGCTCAACGGCCACGATCTCTGCCACGGCGGCTTGATCACCACATTGGCCGATTCGGCCTTCGCCTATGCCTGCAACTCGTACAACGAATTCACCGTGGCCTCCGGCTTCGCGATCGAGCTGCTCGCGCCCGGACGTGCCGGCGACGTGATGACGGCGCGTTGCGCCGAGGTGTCCAAGGCCGGGCGCACCGGTGTGTACGACTGCGAGGTGACCAACCAGCGCGGCGAGCGCGTCGCGCTGTTCCGCGGCCGCTCGCACACCTTGAAAGGCAAGCCTGCGGTGACGGGCTGAGCGGCCGAGACAGGAGACGACCCATGCCCGTGAAGCAACCCCGACCCGGCGACCTGGAGCCGATCGAGAAAGCCAGCCGCGACGAGCTGGCCGCGCTGCAGCTCAAGCGCCTGCAGTGGACGGTGAAGCATGCCTACGACCATGTGGCGCACTATCGCCAGGCCTTCGATGCCAAGGGCGTGCATCCGGGCGACATGACGCAGTTGTCGGACATCGCGAAGTTCCCGTTCACCGCCAAGAAGGACCTGCGCGACCACTATCCGTTCGGCATGTTCGCGGTGCCGCGCGAGCAGGTGGTGCGCGTGCACGCGTCGTCGGGCACCACCGGCAAACCCACCGTGGTGGGCTATACGCGCAACGACATCGACACCTGGGCCGACCTCGGCGCGCGCTCGATCCGCGCCGCCGGTGGCCGCGCCGGCGACATCGTGCACGTGGCCTACGGCTACGGCCTCTTCACCGGCGGCCTGGGCGCGCACTACGGCGCCGAGCGGCTGGGCTGCACCGTGGTGCCGATGGGCGGCGGGCAGACCGAGAAGCAGGTGCAGCTGATCCGCGACTTCGAGCCGCACGTCATCATGGTCACGCCGAGCTACATGCAGGTGATCATCGAGGAGTTTCAACGCCTGGGCATCGACCCCAAGTCGATGAGTGTCCAGATCGGCATCTTCGGTGCCGAACCGTGGACCGAGGCGATGCGCCACGACATCGAGGTGCGCGCCGGCATCGACGCGGTCGACATCTACGGCCTGTCCGAGGTGATGGGCCCGGGCGTGGCCTGCGAGTGCATCGAGAGCAAGGACGGCCCGGTGATCTGGGAGGACCACTTCTACCCGGAGATCATCGATCCCGAGACCGGCGACGTAGTGCCCGACGGACAGGAAGGCGAGCTGGTATTCACCACGCTGACCAAGGAGGCGCTGCCCGTCATCCGCTACCGCACGCGCGACCTGACGCGCCTGCTGCCGCCCACCTCGCGCGCGATGCGCCGCATGGGCAAGATCGTCGGCCGCAGCGACGACATGCTGATCATCCGCGGCGTCAACGTCTTTCCCACGCAGATCGAGGAGCTCGTGCTGCAGCAGGGCCAGCTGTCGGGGCAGTACCAGCTGATCGTCACGCGCTCGGGCGCGCTCGATGAGATGCAGGTGCTGTGCGAGCTGCAGGCCGGCCACGCCGGTGCCGAGCGCACGCCGATCGCGCAGGCGCTGCAGCAGCGCATCAAGACACTGATCGGCGTCAGCACCACGGTCAGCGTGGGCGCGCCTGAATCGATCGAACGCACGCTGGTCGGGAAAGCCCGTCGCGTCATTGACAAACGTCCGAAATGAACCACCCCCGTAGCGCCTTCGGCGCCTCCCCCTCAAGGGGGCGCCGCCACCGGCCCGGCAAAGCCGGATCCGCGGCGGCCACTTGGTCGAACTAGAAAGGATCGCCATGTACACGCAATCGATGGACACCGCACCGAAGGACGAGCGCAAGGCCGTCCGCTCGGTGCAGGAGGCCGAGCTCGAGCGCCGCTTCGACGCCAAGATCGATGCCGGCGACTTCATCGAGGCCAAGGACTGGATGCCCGATCACTACCGCAAGACGCTGCTGCGCCAGATCAGCCAGCACGCGCACTCCGAGATCGTCGGCATGCTGCCCGAAGGCAACTGGATCACCCGCGCGCCCACACTCAAGCGCAAGGCGATCCTGCTGGCCAAGGTGCAGGACGAGGGCGGCCATGGCCTCTACCTCTATGCCGCTGCGGAGACCCTTGGCACCAGCCGCGACCAGATGATCGATGCCTTGCACGCCGGCAAGGCCAAGTACAGCTCGATCTTCAACTACCCCACGCTGACTTGGGCCGACATCGGCACCATCGGCTGGCTGGTCGACGGCGCGGCGATCATGAACCAGGTGCCGATCTGCCGCTGCAGCTATGCGCCGTATGCGCGCGCGATGATCCGCGTCTGCCGCGAGGAGAGCTTCCACCAGCGCCAGGGCTTCGACGCGCTGCTGGTGATGATGCGCGAGGGCACGCCCGAACAGAAGGCGATGGTGCAGGACGCCGTGGACCGCTGGTGGTGGCCGTGCCTGATGATGTTCGGCCCGCCCGACGACCAGAGCCCCAACTCGGCGCAGGGCATGCGCTGGGGCATCAAGCGCGTCAGCAACGACACGTTGCGCCAGAAGTTCGTCGACGCCACGGCCGAGCAGGCCAAGGTGCTCGGCGTCACGCTGCCCGACCCGCTGCTGAAGTGGAACGCCGAGCGCGGCCACCACGACTTCGGGCCGATCGACTGGAGCGAGTTCTGGCGCGTGGTGGCCGGCGACGGCCCGTGCAACCGCGACCGCCTGGCCACGCGCGTGAAGGCCTGGGACGACGGCGCCTGGGTGCGCGAGGCCGCGCTGGCGCATGCCCGCAAGCAAGCCACCAGGAAGGAAGCTGCATGAACACCGTGAAGACCGGCAACGCGCTCGAGAAGCCCGCGGCCAACGAGTGGCCGCTGTGGGAGGTGTTCGTGCGCAGCAAGTCGGGCCTGGACCACAAGCACTGCGGCAGCCTGCACGCGGCCGACCCGCAGATGGCGATCCAGCTCGCGCGCGACGTCTACACCCGCCGGCAGGAGGGCTGCAGCGTGTGGGTGGTGCGCAGCGACCACATCGTCGCCAGCGACCCCGGCGACAAGGACATGTACTTCGACCCGATGGAAGACAAGGTCTACCGCCACCCCACGTTCTACAAACTTCCCTCAGAAGTCGACCACATGTGAGGCACCGGCCATGACCACGCCATCCATTGCCGTCAGGCAGACACCCGCCGTGCAGTACCTGCTGCGCATCGGCGACACCGCGCTGATTCTCGGCCAGCGCCTGGGCGAGTGGTGCGGGCACGCGCCGGTGGTCGAGGAGGACATCGCGCTGACCAACATGGCGCTCGACCTCATCGGCCAGTCGCGCGCGCTGCTCACGCGCGCCGGCGAGCTGGAGGGCATGCACTACCACGAGGACCAGCTCGCTTTCCTGCGCGAGGAGCGCGACTACCGCAACGTCACGATGGCCGAGCTGCCCAACGGCCCGCGCCGCGGCGAGCGGCCGGGCGACTTTGCCTTCACCACGTTGCGCAACGCGATGCTGGCTACCTGGTTTCGCCTGCTGTGGGAGAAGCTGCGCGACTCGAGCGACGGCGAGCTGGGGGCCATCGCCGGCAAGGCGGTGAAGGAGGCGCGTTACCACCAGCAGCATGCCGCCGACTGGGTGGTGCGCCTGGGCGACGGCACCGAGGAGTCGACGCGTCGCATGCGCGCCGCGCTGGCCGAGCTGTGGCGTTATGCACCCGAGCTGTTCGAGAGCGACGCGGTCGACGAGGCGGCCGCTGCCGCCGGCCTGGGCCCGCGCTGGAGCGACCTGCGCGAACCGTGGCTGGCCGAGATGCGCGAGCTGCTGGCCGAGGCGCAGCTCGAGGTGCCGGCCGACAGCGCGTTTCGCAGCCATGCCAAGCAGGGTGTGCACACCGAGCACATGGGCTACATCCTGACGGAGCTGCAGTACCTGCAGCGTGCCTATCCCGGCGGGGCGTGGTGACGATGATGAACCCGGCGATGCGCGTCACGGCCGACGAGGAGCGCGTGGTGCGCGCGTGGAGCGTGCTCGGCCAGGTGCTCGACCCCGAGGTGCCGGCGCTGTCGGTCTGCGACCTCGGCATCGTGCGCGACGTGCGGCCGCAGGGCGACGGCGTCGAGGTCGTGCTGACGCCCACCTACTCGGGCTGCCCGGCCACCGAGGTGATCGAGCGCAGCGTGGTCGAGGCGATCGAGCTCGCCGGCCTCGGGCCGGTGACGGTGACGCTGCAGCGTGCGCCGGCCTGGACCACCGACTGGATCAGCGACGAGGGCCGTCGCAAGCTGCGCGAATACGGCATCGCGCCGCCGTCGGGCAGCGCCGCCGTGGCTGCAGAGCAGCCGATCCGCATCCTGCGCCGCGAGCCGGCGCTCGAATGCCCGCGCTGTGGCAGCGTGAATACCGAGCGCCTGTCGGCCTTCGGCTCCACGGCGTGCAAGGCCTTGTACCGCTGCATCGCGTGCAAAGAGCCCTTCGAATACTTCAAACCGATATGACGACCACCCCCGAAGCGCCTTCGGCGCCTCCCCCTCAAGGGGGCGCCGCCAGCGGCCCGGCAAAGCCGGTTCCGCGGCGGCCACTTGGCCGCGACGGTTTGGGTGGCGATCGCGGCGCGTTGGCGCCCTAGAGCACTGCCATGTCCACTCTCTTTCATCCATTACGCGTGCGCCGCATCGAGCCCGACACTGCCGAGGCGGTGATCGTCACCTTCGAGGTGCCCGAGCCGCTGCGCGACGTGTTCGGTTTCACGCAGGGCCAGTACCTCACGCTGCGCCACACGGTGGACGGTGCCGACCTGCGGCGCTCGTATTCCATCTGCGCCGGCGTCGACGACGGCGAGCTGCGCGTAGGCGTGCGCAAGGTCAACGGCGGCGTCTTCAGCAACTGGATCAACGCGAACCTGCAGATCGGCGACAGCCTGCAGGTGATGGCGCCGCAGGGCCGCTTCTTCGTGCCGATCGATACCAGCGCGAGGCGCCACTACCTCGGCATCGCCGGCGGCAGCGGCATCACGCCGATCCTGTCGATCATGAAGACGGTGCTCGGCCGCGAGCCGCGGTCGCGCTTCACGCTCATCTACGGCAACCGGTCGCTGAAGTCCACGATGTTCAAGGAGGAGATCGAGGACCTGAAGAACCGCTATCTCACGCGGCTGGTGCTGCACCATGTATTCAGCGACGAGCACACCGATGCGTCCATCAACCACGGCCTGATGAACCGCGACAAGATCGGCGAGTTCCTCCGCGCCTTGGTGCAGCCGCAAAGCATCCACCACGCCTTCGTCTGCGGCCCTTACCAGATGAACGACGAGGCCGAAGCCGCTCTGCTGGCGGCCGGTGTGGCGGAGGACCGCATTCACATCGAGCGCTTCGGCGTGGCGCCGCAGGCTCCAGGCCAGGCCGTGGGTGCCGTGATCCACGAGGCCAAGCCGGGCGATGCCGAGGTGGCCAAGGTGACGATCATCCGCGACGGCCTGCGCCGCGAGATCGAGTTCCGCAAGGACCAGCCGAGCATCCTCGACTGCGCGTCGTCCGCCGGTCTGGAGGTACCGTTCTCGTGCACCTCGGGTGTCTGCGGCACCTGCCGCGCCAAGCTGGTGGAGGGCAGTGTGCGCATGGATCGCAACTTCGCGCTCGAGAAGGCCGAGGTGGCCGCCGGCTACATCCTCACCTGCCAGGCCCACCCGACCACCGAGCGCGTGGTGATCTCCTTCGACGACCGCTGATCCTGCGACCCGAAAAGGCGACCACGACATGCCCCGCGGCCGCGCACCCGGCTACGACGACCAGCGCGAACTGATCCTCGCGCGGGCGGCGAAGCTGTTCGCACTGCGCGGCTACAGCGCGACCTCGATGAACGAGCTGGCGCAGGCCTGCGGCGTGAGCAAGGCGACGCTCTACCACTACTACCGCGACAAGTACACGATGCTGGTGTCGATCACAGAGGGCCACGTGCAGCGGCTGCAGGCGCTCGTCGACGAGGTCGAGGCCGGGCAGCATCCGCCCGAGCAGCGGCTGCGCGAGCTGGTGCGCCGCATCGTCGAGGAGTACGCCGACGCGCAGCACGCTCACCGTGTGCTCACCGAGGATGTGAAGTTCCTCGACGGCGCCGACCGCGAGCGCGTGCTCGGTGTCGAGCGCGAGGTGGTCGACGGCTTCGCCCGCGCGGTGCTCGCGCTGCGGCCCGACCTCAAGAAGTCCAGGCTCGCGAAACCGCTGACCATGCTGCTGTTCGGCATGATCAACTGGATGTTCACCTGGATGAAGCCCGATGGTGCGCTGGCACATGCCGACATCGCGCCGATCGTGGCCGATCTGTTCCTCGGCGGGCTGCCCGCCGTGAAGCTGCCGCGCAAGACCGCCGCCGCGGCGGCGTGATCGGCCATCCCGGCCGAATTCCGGCCAGCACCGTCGCACTCGCACGCCGCCAGCCGCGTTGACGCCACGCCTGGCCGCGCTCGTCGCATCGTTCCACGTTGCGCGATCCGGCTTCGCACACTGCGGCTTGTGCGGTATCCGCGCGGCGAGTGGTTCGCTGCGCGCCCGCCCCTCGAAGGAGCGAATGTCATGACACACTCTCGCCGTATGTCGTTGACGATCGTCACCATCGGCTGCATGCACGCGTTGTTGGGTGCCTGCGGTGGCGACGACGATAGCCCGGCCGCCGACGTGCCGGTGACCATCACCGTCAGCGGCCCCAACGCGGTGTCGCAGTGGAACGAGATCGCCACCAACACGATCAACGTGCCGGCAGCGACCACCGGGACGCCGGAAGAACAACGACCGAACACCGCGGTGGACCTGGCCACGGTTCACGTCGCGATCTACGACGCGATGATGGCCATCGCCGGTACGCACAAGCCCTATGCCATCACGCCGGCAGCCGCCGCGGCTGGCGCGTCGGCGGAGGCTGCGGTCGCGGAAGCCGCCTACCGCGTCCTGCTCGGTCTGTTCCCGAACCGAACGGCGCAGTACCAGTCGGCGTATGACACGTTCATGGCCACCATTGTGGCCGGTAGCGCCAAGACGCAGGGGATGGCGCTCGGCGCGGAAGTGGCGGCGGGCATTCTGGCGCTGCGCGCCAACGATGGACGCTCGGTGGCTCTTGCCGCATATGTGCCCGGCACGGCGCCCGGGCAGTTCCGTGGCGTCAACCCGATCGGCCGGCCGAACTCGTTCATCAAGCCCTTCTCCTTGGTCTCGAACGCACAGTTCCGCGCACCGGGCCCGCCGGCGCTGACCAGCGCGGCCTACGCAGCCGACGTCAATGAGACGAAGGCGCTCGGCTCGGCCAGCAGCACGACGCGCAGCGCCGAGCAGACCGAGACCGCGCGCTTCCACACGCAGGCACCGCCGACATACTGGCCCGACAACCTGCGCAAGTTCGCCATGGCCGACCGCGGCCTGGCCGAACATGCGCGCCTGTTGGCGATGGCCTTCGTGGTGCAGGCGGACGCCAGCAACGCCTGCTTCGAATCGAAGTACCACTACCAGTTGTGGCGGCCGTCGAGCGCCATCACGCTGGCCGACACCGACGGCAACGACGCCACCACCGTCGATGCCGCCTGGGTGCAGGTGGTGCCGACGCCGAATCATCCGGAGTACCCGGCCGCGCACAGTTGCGTCTCCGGCGCAACGGCCGAGATCATGCGCGTCTACTACGGCACCCCGAACATCACGTTCGACATGAGCAGCACGGTCACCGGCAGCACGCACCACTACACGAGCACGACGGCCCTGGTGGATGAGATCCAGATCGCGCGCATCGCCGGCGGCATGCACTTCCGCTTTTCCACGGTGGACGGCGCGGCGCTCGGCAAGAGCGTTGCCGACTGGGTGGCCGCGCACCACTTCCAGCCGAAGTGATGGGCTGACCATGGCCCGGGGCGCCC
>CALMQI010000181.1 GCA_937871935.1 uncultured Burkholderiales bacterium | reverse complement strand
ACAGTGCGGGGTTGGCCTGGGCCGCCGCGTTCATGTTCGTCCCCGGCAGGACCATTGCGGAGGCTAGCGCTGCAGCAGAAGCCTTGTCGCCACCTGCGGCCTTGTCGGTCAGGCCCTGCAGTTGCCCGAGCATGCTGCCCAGCTGGCTTTGGTAGCGCCGCATGTTGGCCTGGGCTTCGCCAGCGATCCCGGGCGCGGGCGGCGGGTCTGCTGCCGCACCTGGCTGCGATGCCAGCGATCCACCACCGACACCGCTTGGACCGAACGGGGATTCGTCGCCGACCGGCACTGCCTGCTTCGTTGGCCGGCCACCCGCAGTGCCTCGAACCGGGATGGCCGTGGCCGGCGTGGTGGCGTCCGCCTCGATGCTGGGCACGCGGGTCTGATCGACAACCGGGATGGCTTTGATAGCCGGCACGGGTGCCGGCACCACGACCGGTGGGTCCTGGAATTTCAGCTTCGTCACCGTGGCGGATGCCACGTCGACGGCAGCCTCAGGCGGCGCTTCCTTCTTGCCGAAGTAGCGCGTAGCCGCGAAGCCCAGCGCGCCCACCAGCGACAGGATGAGCACGCTCGCCGCAATGATCGGCTTGTGGCTGGAGGCGCCGCCTCGCGGCGTCAGCGAGGGAATCTCGGGCTCGCCTTCGAGACGCTTGAGCGTGTCGGGGGCGTTCATGGCGCGGGCCGGTTGGGTATCGCAGCCTTGACGACGCGCGCCACGCCCGGGACGGTCGTGCCGTCCTTCGGCGGCACGCCGTCGAGATCGAACGCGTCGTTGATGATGGCCGCGACGCTTTCGCCGAGGCGCAGAACGAAGCGGCGGCCGACGCGGTCGGCGACGAGCAGGTCATCGGGGTCCATGCGGACGTTGACCATTTCCTCGCTGCCGTCCGGCGCGATCTGGAAGACCGTCGGGATCGGCCTGTTGTTCGGAAAGCTGAAGTAGGTCTGCGTGCCGTCATCGAACACCATGACCGGCACGATGTCCTCCGAGTCCTTGCCGGTGGCCACTGAGTACGCGGAGTTTCTGACCAGGGGTTTGGTCTGCCAGCGGGCCTCGATCAGTTCCTTCGCAGTCGGGGGCGCCGGGGAGGCAGCAACCGCGATAGGACGCGGCACCATCGGCGCAGCAACCGTCAGGCGCATCAGCGTCAAACCTGCGGCCTCCACGGGATGCAGCAGAAAGGCGTGCCGACGACGATCGGTGACGACGATGAGGTTCGTCGAGGTGGCGCCCGACTTGGGCTTGACGAACAGATCCCGTCCTTGTTTGGCGATGCACCAGGTGTGGGTCTCGTCGCTGCAGTTCGATCCCTTGCCGCTGATCGGGATGC
Organism: uncultured Burkholderiales bacterium; assembly: GCA_937871935.1. Lineage (GTDB taxonomy): Bacteria > Pseudomonadota > Gammaproteobacteria > Burkholderiales > Burkholderiaceae_C > JAEUPI01. The sequence continues at coordinate 3,637 of CALMQI010000181.1, read as the reverse complement.
CCACGATCTGCTCGTCGTCGCCGAGCACGATCTGCGTGATCTGGCCTCGGCGCACCGGCACGTCCACCACCATGTCGGCGGCGAACATCACCGTTCGCAGCCGTGGGTCTGGCGCAGTACGTGCGCCGGTCGGCGCCAACTGCGCCTGCGCGTTGATCAAGAGCGCTGGCATGAACAGCGCTGCGCTCAGAACACCGAGTGGCGCAGTCCACTTCGAGGCTTGCATCACGATGCACCCCCCGCCACCGCATCGGTGGGCCTGGCCGGCGCCACCAGGTCGGCGTCGGCGCGGTAGCCCGTGACGACGAAGCCGAATGGGTTTTCGATGCGATCGGCCGGCTTCTTCATGGCAGTGGGCCGGTACTCGTAGCGCACCGTGGACACAAAACGAGTGGTGACCGGGGTCTGGCCCTGAGTCGGGCGAATCTGCCGATCGAAGGTCACCACCGCTTCGCCCGACTTGCCTGCCGCGGGCGACCTGGTCAACCGCACGGACACCACCGTCACCCTGTGCTCTTCCTTGGCCGCAATGACCGCCTGCATGGCCTTCTCGCCGGCGAACTGACTGCCGTAGGGTGCCCAAGTATCGGGGACCGTCATGCGAGCCACCTGGTCATAGTCACGCTGCAACAGTTGGAAGTTGTACGACTCGCGGGCGCGCACAAACACCGCGGCGTTGTGCTGATCCAGTGCAGCCAGCGCCGGCACGTTCGACGCGTCGAGGGTGGCGACCACACTGGTCTCGCCTGTCGTGCGGTCCACGACGACCGGGTACGGCGCCGGCGGCGGGCGCAGGCTTTGGAATGTCGCCATGCTGAATCCCAGCACGGCCAGGGCGGCGCCGACGCCGGCGGCGATCCAGCCACGGCGCCCCGAGGCGATCGCCTGCGCGATGCGGTCCTGTTCCCAGCTGTTGGCCGCCGCGATGGACGCGACAGCCTTCTTCGACAGCGGCAGGCGATCAGTCGGCAATGCAGCAGATTCAACAGCGGTGGTCACAGCTCTGCCCTCAGTCGCGGATGAAGTCGGCGAGCCGACGATTGCGGGAGGCCTGTTCCAGTTGGCCCTCGCGAGCCCGCGAATCGGCCACGCGCTGATCCGCCTCGGCGAGGCCGCGCATCAGCTCGATCTGGCTGACCTCGTGCTGCAGGAGGGCGTTCTCCGCGCCAATGCGCGCGGTGACCTCCTGGATCTCCTTCTGGTCCGTCGTCGCGCCCGCACGACGCATGAGGCTGTTGATCTGGGACACACGGTCCTTGGCCTTGGAGAGCGCATCCTCCATGAAAGCCTTCTGCTGGTACGGCTTGGCGAGTGAGCTTTGGCAGTTGGTGCGCTTGCCGGCATCATCGACGTCCATGCAGTTGTAAGTCATCTGCGCGTCGCGCAACGCCTTCGACGCGCCGCCCAGCGTGCCGTAGCCACCGGACTCCAGGCTGCGAACCATCGTGTTCGCTTCGCGCGGCACGTAGTTCTGCAACGCCGGGTTGTTCAACACGTCGCCTAGCGAGCGGGCGTTTGAGATCGAATCGATCTGCTGCCCCAGGCCGACGATCTGCTGATACTGGTTCTCGATCTGCGAAATCCCGTTCATCACGTCGAGCACGGCCTGGATGATCGCTGCCACGTCGATCACGGGGATGCCGGCGCGCGCTGGCGCGCTGGCGCACATCATCATCACGCCTGCGGCGAAAGCTGCGAGCCCCGAACGGACCTTTGAACGCTTCATGATCTGTACTCCCGAAAGTTGAAATGACCGTTTACCCATCACGTTGAAACTCCGCCGCGCTGGGCGACCCGCTGATACGCAGCGCGTGCGCCACCGGCGACTGCACCGCCAGCCGACCCCACTGCGCCGGCTGCTCTGCCGGCGACATAGGCAGCACCGCCGCCGCGCGACATGCTTCCGCCGCCTGCAGCAGCCCCGCCTCCAGCGCGGCCCGCACCCATGGCACGCATTGCCACCATCGAGTTGGTGACCATTTGCGCGCCACTCTGGATCGACGCACCGCCGGTGAGGCTTGATGCCAGTGAGGGCGCCTGATAGAGCACGATGGCCAGAAGGCACATGACCGCCAGATAGGTGCCGGCGGCTTCGAGGGCGCCTACTGAACCGGGTACGCCAGCAACGAATGCACTGCCATCAGCAATGGCAGAAACAACCCGGTCGGAGACGTACAAAGACATGCCCAACGCGAAGAACACGAACCAGGACAGCACGACCGCGCTCAGGACGAAGGAGAGCCAGCTGTCGAAGAACCGCGCCGTGGGCTTGAACAGGAGGCAAAGGATCGCCATAGGGCCGATGGCAAGGGCGAAGGTCAGGATGAGCTTTCCGAGCAATGCGACAAAGGCGCCCAGGACAAGGAAGATCGTTGTGCCCAGCGAGAACAGAAGGCTGGCCAGCACCAGGTCGAGCCGGAACATGCCGGCGTCCTTCCAGAGAAGGGCCAGCTGTTCGTTCGCTGCGGTGTTGGCAAGGTCCAGCGCGCCGAATGCAGTCGCGGCGGCTACCGCGCGAGGCGCAACGAAAAGCGTGGCAAGCCCGTCCTGCAGTCCAGTAGCTGCAGCGGCCACGTTGCCGCTGTAGTACAGGCCTGGCAATGCAAATGAGAGGATGGCACCGACCTTGACCATCTTCCAGGCAAAGGTGCCGACGGGCTCGGTGGCTTCGCCGCGCATGACCGCCAAACCGTAGACCGCGACATACACCGTCACGAGCAGCAGGGCGATCGGCACAAGCCCGACGGCCAGATCGCCTGATACGCGCGCAGCGTATCCAAGGAAGAAGGCGTTGAACCATGTTTCCAGCCTGGCGAACATGGCGCGTTACTCCACCGTGCCCATGCCGCCGGGCACGCCGGCGGTAGCTGCTTCGCACTTTGGCGAGGCAGCGCGCGACTCACAATGCAACCAGGCGCCGTTGACCTTCACCGTCCAGAAGCGCGAGCGCTTGGTCGTGCCCAGCGTGGATGGAACGCATCCCGTGTCAGAGAGATAGACGCTGCGGCATTCCATCAGGCCAGCTGGCCCTTCGATCATGAAAACCTCGCCGCTCGCTGACGGGGGCGGCAATTTCCCACCGCCCTTGATGTAGCGCTGTGTAGCCGCCGTCAGCGGTGGTGCTTCCACCACTCGCTTACCGTTGACGATTCGCACCGCCTCGTTGCCAGGGAATGCCGGCCCTGCAGGCTCTGCGTTAGCCGCCGCACACGTGAGCGCGAACAGCAAACCGATTGCTGCTGTGGTGGGTTGAAGTTTCATGCTGCCCTCCTGGCAAAGATGCGCCGATCGCGCACGCGCTTATAGAACAGGGGCAGCCAGGTGCCCGGGTCATCGCCGACCTCGCTGCGAAGTTGCTCCAGCAAGTCGACGTTTTCGGTGGTCGAACTGAGGACGGCGAGGAAGTCGTCCATGCCACCGAGATCAAACTCGCACTGGACCGAATCCGTGCCTTGCTTGCACAGGAAGCGGCGCGAGCCGGTCGCACCCAGGCTCTTGACGATGTTGAATTCCGCATCCGTCAGCCCGAGGCCACCGACGTACTCGTCGCGGTCGGCGTCCGCGTTGGGCAGCACGAGCTTGGTCACCGACTGCTCGATCATCGTGCGGCCGTTCTCGTTCGAGAGCAGGTCGGCGA
>CALMQI010000180.1 GCA_937871935.1 uncultured Burkholderiales bacterium | reverse complement strand
CCGGGGCGGGCTGGCGCTGCCCTCGATCGCCGCCTGCGGCGGCTTCGCCGCGATCAACGGCTCGTCGGTGGCCACCGCGGCCACGATGACACAGGTGGCGCTGCCCGAAATGCGCCGCGCCGGCTACGAGCCGGGCTTCTCGTCGGGGCTGATCGCCGCCGGCGGCACGCTGGGCATCATGATCCCGCCATCGGTGATCTTCGTGCTGTACGGCATCATGACCGAGACCGACATCAGCAAGCTGTTCGCCGCGGGCGTCATTCCCGGGCTGATGGCGATTGCCTTCTACGCCACCGTGGTGTCGGTGAAGGCGCGGTTGCACCCGGACAGCCTGCCGCGCGGCGAGCGCCACGGCTGGGGCGAACGCTGGGCCTCGGTGCGCGAGTTGTGGGCGGTGGTGCTGCTGTTCGTGTTCGTGCTCGGCGGCATCTACGGCGGCCTGTTCACCGTGCAGGAGGCCGCCGGTGTCGGCGCAGTAGGCACGCTGATCATCGGTCTCGTGCGCCGCCGGCTGCACCGGCCGCAGATCAAGGCGGCGCTGGTGGAGTCGCTGCGCGTGTCGTCGGCGATCATGATGATCGTCGTCGGTGCGTACCTGTTCGGCTACTTTCTCACGATCACGCAGTTCACGCAGAAGGCGGTCGCGCTGCTGGTGAACCTGCCGGTGGGCGCCTACGGCGTGCTGGCGCTGGTGATGCTCGGCTACCTGATCCTCGGCGCCATCATGGACGAGCTGGCGATGATCCTGCTGACCGTGCCGATCGTGTTTCCGGTGATGGTGCAGCTCGGCTTCGACCCGGTGTGGTTCGGCGTCATCGTGGTGATGGCGGTCACCTTCGGCATGATCTGCCCGCCGGTGGGCATGAACGTCTTCGTCATCAACTCGATCGCACGCGACGTGCCCTTGATGAGCATCTACCGCGGCACCATGCCGTTCATCGCCGTCGACGTGCTGCGGCTGCTGGTGCTGTGCGCGTTCCCGGCCATTTCGCTGTGGTTGCCCGGGTTGATCGAGTAGGCCGGCGCTTGCGGCGCGCGCCGGCTGCTAGCGGCGCGGCAGGTGACGGTCGGGATGCGGCCGCCGGCCGGTGAGCGCGCGCCGCAGACCGGACTCGAGCACGGCCATGCTGACCGGTTTGGTCCAGTACTCGAACGCACCCAGGCTCATCGCCTTGATGATGTCCATCGACAGCGTGTCGGCGGTCAGGATCGTGATGCGCAGGCCGCGTGCGGCGATGTCCTCGCTCAACTCGCGCACGACCTCCAGCCCGCTGATGTCCGGCAGGTTCATGTCGAGGATCACGAAGTCGGGCCGGTTCTCGCGCACCATGCGCACGCCGTCGCGGCCGGTGGCCGCGTGCAGCAGCTCGATGGCGGGGTAGGCCTCCAGCATCGCGCGCATCAGCGCGGCGTTGACCGCCGCGTCCTCGATGTAGAGCACCCGGCCGGTCAGCGGGTCGGCGTCGTGCGGCAGAGGCGAACGCATCGCGGCTGACCCTGCCCTGTCCCGCTAGCCGACCCGGCCCTTGCGCAGCAGGCCCTCGATCGCCAGCACGTAGCCCTCGACACCGAAGCCCACCACGATGCCGGCCGCTGCCGGCGACAGATACGAGTGGTGGCGGAACGGCTCGCGCGCGTGCACGTTGGAGATGTGCACCTCGATCACCGGCAGTTCGGCGCCCTTGATCGCGTCGTGCAGCGCGACCGACGTATGCGTGTAGGCCCCGGCGTTGAACACCGCGCCGACCAGTTGCCCGTTGCGGTGCGCGACGCCGGCCTCATGGATCCAGTCGATCAGCTGGCCTTCGTGATTGGACTGCCGGCAGTCGACCTCGACACCGAGGCGCTGGCCCGCGCCGCGGCACAGCTGCTCCACGTCGGCCAGCGTGGTCGAGCCGTACACGGCGGGCTCGCGCGTGCCGAGCAGATTGAGGTTGGGTCCGTTAAGGACGAGGACTCGCTTCACGGGGGCTCCTGCGCCGGCGGCGCGGCGCGCTTGAGTCGCTATGGTAGTCCTGGTCGGTGCGGGTAATCCTCAAGGGCCCGCCGCGCCGATGCCCATTAGACTGAATTAATTGACCAGCCAGACGGTTAATTATCGATCCCTGGTGAGATCCGCCAATCAGGAGCCCGCGATGGACCTGCAAAGCCCGCACGCCGCCCCCGCCTCCCACGACAACCCGTTGCCCACCGCAGCCGCTGCCCCCGGCAGCAACGGCTTCGCGCCGCAGACCGACGACGGCTACCTGCTGAAGCCGGCATACGGGCCGGGCGATGTCGCGCAGATGGACTACGCACGCGACGTCGGCGCGCCCGGGCAGTTCCCGTACACCCGCGGCTACCACGCGGCCGGCTACCGCAGCCGCATGTGGACGCAGCGCATGACGGCCGGCCTGGGCAGCTCGAGCGACGCGAACCAGGTGCTCAAGCAGTACCACGCCATGGGCCAACGCGGCGGCATCTGCGTGATCAGCGACCGCGTGTTCTCTTCCTGCATCGATCCTGACCACCCGATGGGCCGCAAGGAGGCCGGCGTGCTCGGCTGGCCCGGCTGCTCGCTGCTGGAATTCGAGGAGCTGATGGACGGCATCGAGCTCACCGGCCAGTCGATCACGCTGCTCGGCTCGTGCGCGCCGTCGTCGCTGCGGCTGGCCTACGTGGTGGCGCTGGCCGACAAGCGCGGCATCGACCCACGCCAGGTGCACGGCGGCGTGATCGAGTCGCCGTTCGAGAACTACCTCGGCCAGACCGACCCGCAGCCGTTCGACCTGAACCTCAAGCTGTGCCTCGATTGCTTCGAATACGTGGCACGCCGCGGCCTGAAGATGCGCTGCAACGTCAACAGCCAGCATTTCCAGGAGTCGGGCGGCAACAACGCGCAGGCGCTGGCGCTGGAGCTGTCGATGTTGAAGGAGATCTACGGCCGGCTGGTCCGCGAGCGTGACCTCGAATTCGACGACGTGGCCGGCATCCCCTATGAGCTGCTGTCGATCGGCACGCGTTTCTTCGAGGAGGTGGCCAAGGTGCGCGCGCTGCGCCGCATGTATGCCCGCATGGCGCGTGATGAGTTCCACGCGAAGAAGGAGAAGTCCCAGCAGCTCCTGATCGCCACCCACACCTCGGGCCGCACGATGACCTACCAGCAGCCGTTGAACAACGTGGTGCGCTGCGCGATCCAGACACTCGCTGCCGCGGTGGGCGGCTGCACCGCGATCGACAACGCCACGCTCGACAACGCGCACGCCGAGCCGTCGGCCTTCGCGGCGCGCATGTCGCTGAACACGCAGCACATCGTGGCCTACGAGTCCGGCGCGGCCGACGTGGTCGATCCGCTGGCCGGCTCGTACTACGTGGAGGCACTGACCAACCAGGTGGAGCAGCAGGCTCTGGCCATCCTGGCCGAGATCGACCAGCTCGGCGGCATGGTCGGAGCGCTCGAGGCCGGCTACATCCAGAACATGCTGTCGCAGGAGGCGGCGCTGAAGTACCAACGCGTCGACCGCAAGGAGCGCCTGATCGTCGGCGTCAACCACCTGGCGGTGCCGCCCGAGGAAGAGGAGTTCCAGCTGCCGGTGCAGGAGGTGCACCTCGGTGACTCGGAGAGCATCGCGCGGCGCATGGAAGCGTGGAAGCCCACACGCGACCAGGCAGCGCTCGCGGCCACGCTGTCGCAGCTGCATGCGGATGCGAAGAAGGGCGACCGCTTCAACCTGATGCCCGCGATCGTCGAGGCGGTGAAGGCCTATGCCACCGCGGGCGAGGTGTTCGGCGTGATCCGCCTGGGCCGTGGCCTGAGCTACGACCCGTTCGGCATGGTCACCTGCCAGATCCCGCTGCACTGAAGGAGCCCGGCATGAGCAGTGCCCTCAAGGTCATCGTCACGATGATCGGCCTGGACGGCCACACCACCGGCGGCGAGGTGGTCGCGATGATCCTGCGCGACGCGGGCATCGAGGTCGTGTACCTGGGCGTCAACCAGACGCCCGAGATGATCGTGCGCGCGGCGCTGCAGGAAGACGTCGACGCCATCGGCATCAGCTCGCACGCCGCCAACTACAGCCAGATCGAGGAGCTGGTGCAGCTGCTGCGCGCGCGCGGCATGGGCGACGTGCCGGTGATCTGTGGTGGCAACGTGCCCAGACACACCGCCGAGCAGCTGCTCGCCAAGGGTGTGGCCTCCGTGGTGCTGCCCGGCGCATCGAGCGAGCACATCGTTCAGACCGTGCGTTCGCTCGCCCGCCAGCGCGTGGCCTGAGCCCACGTCGCATGGACGCCGCCGACATCGAGGCCCAGGTCGCCGCGCTGGCCAGCGGCGATCAGCGAACGGCCGCGCGGCTGATCACGCGCATCGAGCGCGGTGACGAGACCCTGGTGCCGCTGCTGCAGGCGCTGTACCGCCACGGCGGCAAGGCCCAGGTCATCGGCATCACCGGGCCACCGGGCGTCGGCAAGAGCACACTGGCGAGCCGGCTCGTCGCCGCCTGGCGCGTGCAGGGCCGGCGGGTGGCGGTGCTGGCGGTCGACCCCTCCAGCCCGTTCTCCGGCGGCGCCGTG
>CALMQI010000179.1 GCA_937871935.1 uncultured Burkholderiales bacterium | reverse complement strand
GTCGCATGCCGTTCATCGGAACCTGCGACTGGGACAACATCGGCAAAGCCGTGTGCGATGTGATTCAGATGGTGCCGCCGGGCACGGTGGCGCTGCATCCCATCCTCGCCAACGACAAGGTGATTGTCGCTGGGATGGTAGAAAAGTGGTACGCACGAGAGGGTGAGCAACCACATACAGACGTGCGCATCTGGCGCGCGTGAGGAGGCGGTGATGATGATCTTCGGTGCGTTCCCCGACTATCGGGACGGCTACGGCGATGTCTACGTGAGGCTGGACCTCATCCAGGGGTTCGTCGTGAACGCCTCGCCTCGTCTGCTGGTGCCCGGTGTCGGCTGACCGCCTGGTCGAGGCCTTCCGCAAGTGCGGCGCGTTCTCCGAGCCGTACGTCCGGACGCTGCGCGCAGGCCTCGCCCAGCCCCACCTCATCCCGTTCCGGTTCGGGACCGTCGGGGAGATATCTGGGCCTGGCTGGCCGATCGACGAGTCACCATCACGCTCGATCCCAAGGCCGATTCCACCCTGCTGCAGCAGACGCTGCTGGTGCGAGTGGCCCAGGTGCAGAACCAGATCGGCCTGTACAAGGCCCTGGGCGGCGGCTGGAGCGCGACCACGGACCGCAGGCCGTGAGGGCCGACGTCGCGACGGCGAGGCGCTGCCCGTGGGGTCGACCGTGAGTGCCAGTGCCGCCGACGGCAGTGCCGCACCGCCACTGCCCTGGCGCGGGCTGCTGCTCGCGCTCGGCGGCTCGATCGCGTTCTCGGGCAAGGCCATCATCGTCAAGCTCGCGTACCGGCACGGCGTCGACCCGGTCACGCTGATCATGTACCGCATGCTGTTCGCGCTACCGCTGTTCGTTGCGCTGTCGTGGTGGGCCGGCCGCGGCCGGTTGCCGCTGGCGCCGCGCGACCGCTGGATCGTCGTCGGACTCGGCTTCTGCGGCTACTACCTGGCCAGCCTGCTCGACTTCATCGGCCTGCAGTACCTGAGCGCCGGGCTCGAGCGGCTGATCCTGTACCTCACGCCGACGCTGGTGCTGGTGCTGGGCGTGCTGCTGTTCAAGCGGCCGATCGGCTGGCGTCAGGGCGTGGCGCTGGCAGTGGGCTACGCCGGCGCGCTGATCGTCTTCGGCCACGAGCTGCACCTCGAGGGCGGCCACGTCGCGCTCGGCGCCGCGCTGGTCTTCGCCAGCACCATCAGCTACGCGATCTACCTGATCTACAGCGGCGAGGTCGTGCAGCGCATCGGCTCGATGCGGCTCACGGGCCTGGCCAGCACGGTCGCCTGCCTGCTGTGCATCGGCCACTGGCTCGTCATGCAGCCGCTCGCGTCGGCCCAGGTCGCGCCGGCGGTGCTGTGGTTGTCGGTGCTCAATGCCACGCTGTGCACGGTGGCACCGGTGCTGATGGTGATGATGGCGATCGAGCGCATCGGCTCGGCGCTGACGGCGCAGGTGGGCATGATCGGGCCGCTCAGTACCATCGCGATGGGCGTGGTGCTGCTCGGCGAGCCGTTCACGCCCTGGTTGGTGGCGGGCACGGCGTGCGTGCTGGTGGGTGTGTGGTTGTTGGCCAAATGGAGATGACGCGATGGATCTCGGACTGAAGGGCAAGTGGGCGCTGGTGTGTGCCGCCAGCAAGGGCCTGGGCAAGGGCTGCGCGCTGGCGCTGGCCGGCGAAGGCGTCAACGTGGTGATCACGGCGCGCGGTGCCGAGGCGCTCGAGGCCACCGCGGCCGAGCTGCGCCGGCTGGCCGGCGCCGGCGAGGTGCGCGCAGTGGCGGGCGACATTGCCACGCCCGAGGGCCGCGCCGCGGCGCTGGCCGCCTGCCCGCAGGTGGACATCCTGATCAACAACGCCGGCGGTCCGCCGCCGGGCGATTTTCGCGAGTGGGACCGCGAGGCCTGGATCAAGGCGCTCGACGCCAACATGTTGACGCCGATCGAGCTGATCAAGGCCACCGTCGACAAGATGGCCGGGCGCGGCTTCGGCCGCGTGGTCAACATCACCTCGGGCGCGGTGAAGGCGCCGATCGACGTGCTGGGCCTGAGCAACGGCGCGCGCACCGGCCTCACCGGATTCGTCGCCGGGCTGGCGCGCCAACCCAAGCTCGCCGGGCGCAACGTGACGATCAACAACCTGCTGCCCGGCGTGTTCGACACCGACCGCATCGCCGCCACGCTGAAGGGCCAGGCCGCCAAGACAGGCAAGACGATCGAGGAGCTGAAAGAGGCGCGCAAGGCCACCGTGCCGGCCGGGCGCTACGGCACGCTGCAGGAGTTCGGCCAGATCTGCGCGTTCATCTGCAGCGCACAGGCGAGTTACCTCACCGGCCAGAACATCCTGCTCGACGGTGGCGCGTATCCGGGTACGTTCTAGTGCGGTGATTCAGCCACGCAGCGCAGCCCGCACGTCGGCCGCACGCGGAATCGGCTCCACTGCGCCGTAGCCCTGCGTCGACAGCGCGGCGGCCACCGCGGCGTAGCGGCCGGCGGCGAGCAGCGAATCACCGGCCACGCGCCGCGCGACGAAGGCGCCGCCGAAGGCGTCGCCGGCGCCGGTGGCGTCCACCGGCGTGCAGGGATGCGGCGGTATGCGGTGGCGCTCGTGCGCATCGGCGACGAGTGCGCCCTTGTCGCCGAGCTTCAGCGCGACCACCTTGGCGCCGAGCGCGAGGCAATGGTCGACGATGGCCTCGGGTTCGTGTTGGCCGGTCAGTGCCGTCATGTCGTCCATGCTCGGCAGCGCGATGTCGGTCTGCTGCAGCACGGCGGTCATCGCGGCGCGCGCGCGGTCGACGGTCCACAGGCGCAGCCGCAGGTTGGTGTCGAACGACACCGCGACGCCGGCCCGGCGCGCGGCATCGATGGCGGCCATGCAGGTGTCCAGCGCCGTGGCAGAGATGGCCAGGCTGATGCCCGACAGGTGCAGCACTGCGGTGCGTGTGATCAGGTCGCGCGGCAGCTGCGCCGGCGTCATGCGGCTCGCCGCCGAGCCACTGCGGAAGAAGTGGAAGTGGTGCCCCTGCGCGTCGTGCGTGACGAAGTAGATCGCGGTGTAACCCTGCGGGTCGGTCGGCACGGCGTCGTGGTTCACGCCTTCGCGGTCCCACAACGCGCGCAGCATCGCGCCGTACGGGTCGTCGCCGAGTGCGCTCGCATAGGCCACGCGTGCGCCCTGCCGAGCGGCGGCGATCGCGAAGTTCGAGCTGTCTCCGCCGAAGCCCTGCAGGTACAGCCGGCCGTCGGATTCGCCGGTCTGGTTGAACTCGACCATCGGCTCGCCGAGCGAGACGATGTCGAGGTCGCGATGAAGGTGCATCGTCGTCGACATCAGAGGCCCTTGAAGAGGTGTGCGTAGAGGCGGCTTGCCACGATCTTCTCGGGCCGGCCCTTCAGTGTCAGCGTCACCTTGCCGGTCTCTTCGCGTTTCGCGGTGGTGATGCAGCGCGCCTGGACCACGGTGCCGCGGTGCACCTGCCAGAACACACTGGCATCGAGCTGTGGCAGCAGCTCGCGCAGCGACAGGCGGATCAGGTGCTCGCGCTCGGCGGTGACCACGCGCAGGTACTTGTCGGCGGCCTCGAAATACACCACCTCCTCGATCGGCACCATGTGCACCAGCGCGCCCACCTGCGCCTGCAGCACCTGCAGCACCTGCAGGCGCGGAGCGGCCGGCAGTGCGGCAGCGCCGAGCAGCGCACGCAGCTGCTCCATCGCCTGCGTCAGTCTCGCTGGCGCGACGGGGCCGCTCGAGGGGCGGGCCGCCAGCCGCGTTTGCAGCCGCGCGACGCAGGCGGCCAGTCGCTCAGGCTGCACTGGCTTGACCAGGTAGTCCACCGCCTGCGCATCGAAGGCCTGCACCGCGTACTGGTCGTAGGCGGTCACGAACACCAGCAGTGGAAACGGCGTGCCGTCGTCGGGCCAGTCCTCGGCCAGCGCCTGCGCCACCTCGAGGCCGCTCAGGCCGGGCATGCGGATGTCGAGAAAGCAGATGTCGGGACATCGCGCCAACGCCGCATCGAGTGCGCCGCGGCCGTCGCCGACGCCAGGCAGCCACTGCAGCTCGGGCCACAACGACGACAGCTCGGTGTGCAATGCGCTGGCCAGCAGCGGTTCGTCCTCGGCGATCAGCGCGGTCGGCATCGCGGGCTTGGTCATGAGGAAGCGGCCTCCGCCAAGGGCAGCGTCAACACGGCCTCGGTGCCGCCGCTGGCAGCCGCGCGCACGTCGAGCGTCGCGCGGGCGCCGAACAGGGTGGCGAGTCGCCGGCGCACCTGTTCAAGGCCGAACTGCGTGCCGCCGTCCGCCGGCGTCGCAGCCAGGCCGACACCGTCGTCGCGCACGGCCAGCCGCAGGGGGTCTGCCTGCCGCTCGGCGCTGACCACGATGCGCCCGCCCGCCACCTGCGGTTCGAGACCGTGCTTGACCGCGTTCTCCACCAGCGGCTGCAGCAGCATCGGCGGGACCGGCAGCTCGCGCGTGTCGGCCGGCAGGTCGAGCTGCACCTGCAGCCGTGCGCCCATGCGCACGCCCATCAGCGCGAGGTAGTCGCGCACGCAGTCGAATTCCGTGCGCAACGGGTGCCGATCGACGCGGGTGGCAGCCAGCGTGGTGCGCAGAAAGCCAATCAACTGGTCGAGCATGACCTGCGCGCGCGGCGGGTCCACGCCGATCAGCACACGCAGGTTGGCCAGCGTGTTGAACAGCATGTGCGGCTCGAGCTGCGACTGCAGCAGCTTCAGCTGCATCTCGGCGGCCTGTCGCTCGGCCGCCTCGGCGGCGAGACGCTGCAGGTGCAGGCGTTCGCGCGCGTAGTAGACGTAGACGATCACCGAGGCTGCGATCACGCTGACGAGCAGCGCCGGTGCACTTTCGTCGAGGCCGGCCGCACGATTGGAGAACAGTGCATCGGCGATCCGGATGCCCACCGAGTAGCCGATGGCGGTGCCGACCAGCACCACCGGCGCCATCCAGCGCACGCCGGGCCACTGCTTGCTGCCGCCCAGGCGTTGCCAGCGCCAGCGTCCGATCACGGCGCGCGAGCCGTCGATCAGCAACCAGCACAGGTTGCCGATGATGAAGGAGTAGCCGGCCGTCACCGCCAGCCGGTTGTGCGGGCCGATCGACCACAACAGCAGGGCGATCAACGCGCAGGCGAGCTGGTTGATCGCCGCGCGAACGAACATCGAGCGCAGCGGCGACAGGGCGGCGGGCGGCGGCAGGGCGGCCATCGGTGGATTGTCGGCCAGGGTGGGCGTCGCGCTCATCGGGCATCGTCCGTGCTGTGCACTCAGGAGTTCGACTTGAGAGCGACCCTGCGGCTCATGGCAATCGAACGGTCAGAAAGCGAGGCTCGCCGCCAGCAGCGCGCTGTGGCGCAACGGCAGCTGCGAGGCCAGCGCCGTCGGCGGGCCGCCATAGCGGCGCCAACTCGCGTTCAGCCGCACGCGGTCGCCCTGCCACTGCACCGCGGCGGTGACCACGCGGCCGCTGTCGGCCGGCATCAGCAATGCGTCGAGCGAGAGCTGCCAGGGCCCGTCCTGCCATGCGCTGCGCAGGAACAGGTTGCGCAGCTGCAGGTTCGGCGTGTCCAGCGCGCTGGCCTGCCACGCCAGGTTTCCCGCCACCGGCAGCGCGGGCGCGCCCTGCGCGGCAGCCGCGATCAGCCCGGCGTTGCGATCGCTCCATTGCCGCCACGCGCCATCGGCCGGCGCCGTGCCGTCGTACCACAGCTCGGCCAGCAGGCTCACGCGATGCGTGCCGGTCCACTGTGCGCCGACCAGCGCCTGGCCGGTGCGGCCGAGCGTGGCCTGCCGCCACGGGTTGGCGCCGGCGACGAGCGGCGAAGCGGCATCGAACAACCAGCCGTCGCGCCGCTCGAGCGCGCGCAGCGAGCCGTGCAACTCCAGCTCGTCGGTGGCAACCCAGGCCGCTGCGGCGCCGATGCTGGCACCGGTGTGACGGCCGTGGCGGCCGAACAGATGCAGGTCGAGCGCGCCGTCGCGCCAGTAGCCGCGCGCGGCGAGAGCGCTCTCGCGCACGCCGCGCGTCGTGTCGACCGGGTCGCGCCAGCGCCGCGGTTGTGCCCACGCAAAAGACCAGGCGGCGTCGGCGGAGAAGTGCTCCAACATCAGGAGCGGCCGGCCTTCGGGCGTCTGCGCGAACGAGGTGCGCCGCTCCTCCTGCTGCACCACGTCGTTGGGGCGGAAGGCATAGCCCACGTCCCAGCCGAGCATCCGCTTGCCGGCGCTCAGTTGCCAGCTGCCGAGATCGAGTGCGGCATGCAGTTCGTTGACGCGACTGTCGTCGTGGCCTTCCTGACCCTCGAGCCGCTCGTGCACCAGCAGCAGGTTGCCGTGCAGAGATATCCCCGCCGGTGCGCGCACCACATGGCGCAGTTCGGCCATCACGCGCGGGCCGCTTGATGTCGGTGCGGCGATGCCCGGTGACAGCGCCTCGGCCGCGGCGAGAGGGCCTTCGGGATTGGCGCGTCGCTCGTTCCACAGCAGCGTGAACTCGGCGCTGCTGTCGCCGGCGGCCTGTGCCGATGTCGCCACCGAGCCGACTAGCAGGGCCAGCAACCAAGAGGCGCCGAAGGCGCTTCGGGAGGGGGTCATCAATCCAGGGATGGATTACGCGCCAGGAACATCGGATTCAGCCACGTCTCGGGCACCTGCTTCGCTGTGCGCGACACGTAGCGCACGCGCGTCGTCTTGTGGGTGCTCAGCTGGTCGAGCAGCAGCATCTCGTCGACGCGCGTCGGTGCGCCCGGCTTGTCGACGACGAAGCGCGCCTGCTTGGCCAGCTTGTCGGACTGCACGTACAGGTCGGCCGCCACCGGCTCGTGGCGCGCGCGGCCGAGCCACAGCTCGATGCGCTGGTAGCTGGTGCCCTTACGCGTGGCGTGCAGGCTCAGGTGCAGGCAGCGCGTGGCTTCGGCGCCGGGGCAGGGCTCCTCGCCGGCCAGCGTGCCGGTGTAGTCGTCGGCCCAGCTCATCGTCGCGATGTCACCGGTGGACGCGTCGCCGAGCAGCTTCTGCGTCGGCGTGATGCGCAGCGGCCGCTGGCTGCCGGGCAGCAGCAGCCAGAAGTCGTCGCCCAGCATCAGCACCTTCTGGCCGGCCTCGGCGGGCGAGCGCATCAGCACCAGCGAGCGGCGCTGCGGCTGCACGAACACCGTGTAGCGGCGCTCCTTGTCGGTGCTGCCGTCGCGCTTGAGCACGGTGACTTCGGTCTCGACCTGCAGGTGCTCGTCGCCGGTGCGGTAACGGTCGGCGGCCTTCAGCAGCGCGGGCACGCTGCCGGCGACCAGGTCGATCACCTTGAGGCGGCGTGCTTCCTCCGCGGGCAGGCTCACGGCGTCGCGCACCGCGCGCTCTGCCCAGCGCTCCTGCGCCTCGGGGTCCTCGATCGCAAGAAGCGGCCGCGCCTGACCGGGGGTCATCGCGCCAGACCTCAGGAGATCTCGCACAGGCTCAGATAACTTCAATAGTCTCAACGAGTTAGCGATCGTCGGTCGACCCTTGCCGACGCGCTGTGCGATCTCTTCCTGAGACAGCTCGAAGTCGCGATGGAGGGCTTGATAGGCCTCCGCCTCTTCGAGCGGATTGAGGTCGGCCCGCTGCAGGTTCTCGACCAGTGCAAGTTCCAGCAGGTGCCGCTCGTCGCGAACCTGCCGCACCACGGCAGGAACCGATTCGAGCCCGGCCCGCCGTGCGGCCCGCCAGCGACGCTCACCGGCGACGATGATGAATCCACCCTTGGGATCCGGAGTGACGATCAGCGGTTGGACGATCCCCTGTTCGCGGATCGAGTTGGTGAGCTGCTCGAGGTCCGTCTCCTCGAAGCGGCTCCTGGGCTGAACGGCGCTGGGATGGAGCTCGAAGAGTCGCAACTGACGAACCCCGATGTCGCCGGCCGGCGTCTCAGGAGAGCCGCTTCCCTGCAACAGGGCATCGAGACCGCGGCCGAGGCCACGGCGTTTCGCTGGGGGTGCCGGGGGTGCCGGAGACATGCTGTTCATGCTAACCGCTCCAAGAACTCTCTTCCGAGGGCCAGGTACGCCTCGGCGCCTCGGCTCTTGATGTCGTACTGCAAGATGGGCATCGCATGGCTCGGTGCCTCGGCCAGGCGGATGTTGCGCGGAATGACGGCTGAGAAGACCTTGCTGCCGAAGTGTCGGCGCGCCTCCTCGGCCACGTCACGCGACAGATTCGTCCGGTCGTCATACATGGTCAGAACGACCCCGAAGATCGAGAGTTCCGGGTTCAGGTTCGACTGCACCCGACCAATCGTGGAGACCAGCTCAGAGATCCCTTCGAGAGCGAAGTACTCGCACTGCAGCGGAACGAGGACGCCGTCCGAGGCGGTCAGAGCCAGGACGGTCAAGTGGCCGAGCGACGGCGGGCAGTCCAGGAGGATCGCCGCATAGCGCTCTTTCAAGGGCGCGAGCAGGTGCTTGAGGCGCGACTCCCAGCCCGACTCGCCCACGAACTCGACCTCGGCGCCGACCAGGTCTCGATCCGAAGGAATGATGTCGAAGTGCGGAAAGCCGGTGCTCTGCACGACGCTCTCGACCGAGGCTTGGTCGGTCAGCGCGTGGTAGAGATGGGGGCGCCCGGCGATCCGGATCCCGAGTCCGCGGCTGGCATTCCCCTGCGGATCGCAATCCACCAGCAAGACGCGCTGCTCCAAGGCCGCCACAGCCGCACCGAGATTGATCGCCGTGGTGGTCTTCCCAACGCCACCCTTCTGGTTGGCCAACGCCAAAATCGGGCTCATCGAGCGCCTTGATCGGGCTGGCGAGCCTCGAGGATGAACAGGGCGCGCTGCGTCGAGCGATCGAGAGGAACCGTCTGAATCACCTCGGCACCGGGCGGGCGCTCCAGCGCCGAAGGAGTGGACCAGAAGATCCATCGATGACGTCCCGTCAGTCGCTCGTCGAGGGCGACGAGGACGTTCTCGGGCAGGCGAAGTGCGCGGCTGGTGTACAGATCGACGCTCCCAGGGAAGCTCGGAGGAAGAGGGACCGAGACCCTAACATTGAGGCATCGGATGGACAATCGGGCGCGTCGGGCCGCTGCCGCGAGAAAAGCGCATTTCCGCCCACGAGCCTCGACCAGGGTCACGTCGCCCTCAGGTCGACATGCCGCGAGGACGAAGCCGGGGAATCCGGCGCCGCTTCCCAGGTCGACGAGCGACCTCAC
>CALMQI010000178.1 GCA_937871935.1 uncultured Burkholderiales bacterium | reverse complement strand
ACTTGCCCCACGCCGCGCCAAGCTGGACGCGGCGTGCCAGGTAGTCGTCGAGCGCGATGTCGCGAAAGGTCTTGGCTACACCGGCCTCGGTGAACGTGCTCTCCAACTGTGAGCGATGCACCCAGCCTTCCTTGCCGGCGTCGGTGCGCACCTTGTACCAGTCGGTGTGGCGCAGCTCGACCGCGATCCATTCCTCGCGAGCGGCGACATGGTGGATCGGGAACCCGCGGCCCGGCCCGGTGCGCAATTCGATGTAGGGATCGGTGACTCGCAGGCGCTCGACGGGGTCGGCGGCCTGCGCGATCGGCACGAACGGCAACAGCACGGCCAACAGCGCCCCCGCGCGGATCCGACGTGTGGTCGACTGCATCAGCTCCTGGCACCACAGAGCCCCGCTGGCCAGAAGCGATCTCATTGCGTGTTGCACGCCCCGGTGTTCGAGTCGGCGGGTGTGAACATGCCGAACGTGGCCGAGCTGAACTCTGTCTGCCCGGTCGGTGCCGGGTTGTTGATCCAGTACTGGATCAGCCGTGCATTCGCATCGGTGGCACTGGCGAAGATCACGCCGCCGCCGTGCAGCACGTTGTTGACCATCGGCTTGGCCAGCAGCCGCGATTGCAGCGCCGAACCGAAGACGACTTCGCCCTGAGCAGAATAGAAGTTCTTGTACATGTCGCTGGCACGTATGGTGTCAGGCGTGTTGGCCGGATTCGTCAGGTCCACCACCTGGGCGTTGGGTATCACACGAAATGCGCCCCCGGTGCCCGAGGTGTTGTCGTGGCAACCCGACGCTGCACAGGTGTTGATCGACGTCTGCCCATTGATCGTGACCGGCAGTTGTGCGTTGAAGATCGGGAACACGCAGCGCTGGAAGTACGCGAAAGCCAGGCGCTGGTTGCCGGTGAGCGGCTGGTTGCTCAGCGTGCTCGGGTTGTCCAGCGGATTGCCGCTGCCCCCGCATCCGGACAGGCCCAAAAAGGCAGCGGCCGCTGCGACGGTGCTGAGCACCGTCGCAGCGGACCGCCAGGTTCGCTGCGTGCTGTCCGTCATCGTTGTCTGGTCCTTGCGTTGGCAGTCTGCACGGCGCAGCCGCTGCTGATCCAGGCTGCAATCGCGTTGTAGTTCGCGCTGCCCACCGGCAGCACCGCCGCGGTGCCGCCCGACGGGTGCGGCGAGGTCGACGGCCGCATCAGCAGGAAATTCGACGCCGCGTTGCAGGTGTCGGAGATCATCGACAACGTGACACCGTAGTCGCCCTCGGGGCTGCCGGTCAGCACGAAGCGGTTGCCGAGGAACGAGGTGCCCGGCGCCGCAGTCGACGAGGTACCACCGGCCTGGTGGCAACTCGCCGCGCAGGTGCTGCTGAGAATCGGGAGCACCTGTGCCTCAAAACTCGCCTGGCTGAGCGGGGCCACGGCCTGCACGCCGCCGTCGAACGGGTTGTTGAAGTACTGCCCGCCCAGGTCCATCCATTCCGACACCAGGCGCAGTTCGGCCTTGTTGAGCATGGCCGCGTGATCGGGTGCCGTGTTCGGCGGATTCGGATGGGTCGTGCGCGCGGCGGCGCTCGCCTTCATCTCCTCACCGAACAGGATTTCGCCCAACCGGCTGGCCCGCGTCATTCCCACTGCATTGCCGGCCATGGTCTCGACCAGCGCGGCGCCGCGCACGACTTCGGGCTGTCCGTCGCGAATCTGGATCTGCGGCAGGCCCGTCGCCGCGTCGATCACGGGGTCACCGACCAGCAGTTCCTCGTACGAGGTGAGGCGCCCGGTCCCGGAGGCGGATGCCCGCAGGTCGAGCTTGGCCGGATCGGCATGGCAGCCCGTGCAGGTGTTGGCCCCTCGATTGCGCGTCCACAGCACGGCGATGTGTTGTGGATAGTTGATGAGGCCATTCACCGGGGCAGGCGTGACGAGGTCGTCGGCTGCATTGGTGTTGCCGGTGTACCTGAGGCTGAGCGCCTGCCGCGCCACGCCGCCGACTGCGGTATTGGCCCAGATGTCGGCGGATTCCATGTCGGGTTTGACGCGGATCGGATCGCTCGTCTCGCCCAGCGGGTTGTCGGCGCCGCCCTGCGCGGCGGGGGCGTACAGGCGCGTGCGCAACGCGGCCATCGTCTCACCTGATTGGTGTGACGTAGCCATCGCCGTCTGCCAGGCGGCCGGCTTGTGGTTGACCACGTCACCGGAGTTCAGCGATGCACCACGACGCGGACTGTGGCAGCCGTCGCAGGTGCGGCGCTCGCCCGGGCGGACCTGAATCCAGTTCAGGTGCGTCTGGATCGCGCGGCCCTTCGCATCGACGATAGCCAGGCCGAGCGGCGTGTTGGCCGGCACCTTGAGTTTGAAGGAGCCATCAGGTTCCACCGGCGCGTAGCCGAGGATCTGCTGCTGCTCGAACTCGGTCTCGCCGATCGCGCTGCGCAGGCCCATGCCGCTGGAAGGCGGCGGCACCGCGCGGAAGGCGCGCACGAAACGGGCGGGAGCGCACTGGTACGCGACGTCGGCCGGGTCCTTGATGCGCTTGACATCGGCGACCATCTGCCGCGTATCGAGCGGGTCGACCGGCGCGATCTTCTTGATCGCCTGCCCGGCGCAGGCGCCGGCCTGCTCGCTGGCCATGAGCATCGACTCGCCCATGCGGTCGAGGCCGTCGGTGTCGTAGACGCTGCGCACCTCGACCAGACCCTGGTTCTGCGCGGCCAGCGTTGCATCGACAAGCGTGTCCTGCGCGACCTGTGCTTCAGGACGCGATTGCAGCGCGACCGCATCGACGTACATGAAGCCTGTCGGCGGGGCAGCGACGATCTGCTGCGTCTGCTGCTGCGGGTCGTACATGTAGACAGCGTAGGACGCAGGCACGTTGTCCTGCACCGCATCGGCTGCAGCCTCGGCGGCGAGGCGATTCATGTCGCCCAGGCGCGCGATCTCTTCCGGCGTCAGCGTGGCGCACGGCACCACCACGTTGTTCTTGGTGACCTCGCACGGCCGGTAGGACATCAGGATGCGGTTGGTGCTGTCCCACAGCGGGTAGGGCGACGTGACGCGGCCGAACGGCGAGAAGCCGCGACCGTCGTTGATCGTCTGCAGTGTGATCTGCCGCTGTCCTTGGCTGGCGGCGACCTGCGCGTTAGCCTTGGTGTCGTTCTCCGAGAAGTTGGCTGCATCGATCAGCATCAGCGCGCCGCCCTCCTGCGTGCGCGACAGCGGCATCAGCGACGACGCCAACTGGCCCGCGTAGGGACCCCGCGAGTCCATCTCGCGCGGATGCAGGAAGCTGTTGCCAGGGCTGAGCGCGCCGTAGAAGACGAACATGTCGGTGCCGTCGGGCTTGACCTGGAACACAGCAAAGCGGTTCTTCGGCCCCACGTGTTCCCAGCGCGAGAACATGATGTTGCCGTTCTCGCGCACCACCGGGTTGCGGTCGTGGCTCTGATTGGACGAAATCTGCGTGATGGCACCGCCGTCGGCGTTCATCGTGTGCAGATTGAGCACGCGCTCACGTTCGTACTCATCGAGAGCGAAATAGGGCTGGACGCCCAGCGCCTGCCCGTTCAGCGCACTCGTTGCGGTCTGCCGGTTGGAGGCAAAAACGAAACCCTTGCCGCCCGGCAGATAGTACGGGTCGACGTCGTCGGACGTGGTGGAGGCGGTGATGCGGCGGAACGCACCGCCGGCAAAACCGCTGGCAGGCAGCGTGTATTCCCAGATGTTCCAGCGCCCGGTGCAGGCGGCCACGCCGTCGACTAGCGAAGTATTGCTGGTCGGGCAGCGCATCGCGAACACGACCTTCTTGCCGTCGTACGACACCTCGGGGTCCGCGACGTCGCCGGTGCCCTGGGTGATCGACGCGGTCACGTTGTGCTCCGGCGCACTCGGCGACGACTTCTCGCGGATGATCAGGTCACCGCCCGCCGCGAAGGGCGTGCCGTCGGTCGGATTCATGCCCAACGTATTGACGCGCTTGGCGTATGCGATCGCCACATCGCCGTTGACGGCCACCGTGTCGGCCGAGTCGCCGCTGCCGGAGCAGCCCGCCAGCAGCGCAAGCGCCGCCGCAGTGCACAGCGCCTGTATTCGCGCTTTCTTGAAGTTCGAGTTCATGACCGCCTCCTTGAGTGTTGTCTGACTCTTGCTTGCTGAACTCATTGCCGGGCTCCACCCGCGGCGGGCCGTGCACTGCCGTGCAGCAATCCCGACGAATAGTGCAATTGCCCGTCGGCATCGACGATGACAGCGTCGACGCCCGGCAGCGACTCGACCAGTCGCATGCCCTTGTCCAGTCCCGACACGAACACGCTCTTCGAGACGCCTTCGGTCGTGAGCCCGTCTGCAGCGAGGATCGTCACGCTGCGCAATTCGCGCGGCGAGACGCCTGTCCTTGGATCGATGAGATGGTGATGTCGCACACCCTCGCGCTCGACATAGCGCTCGTAGTCGCCAGAGGTCGAGATCGCGGTGTCCACCAGCGGCAGCAGCGCCACCACGCCGGCACCGCGCGGGTCGCGCACCGCCACCGTCCAAGGCCGTCCCCGCCGGTCACCCAGCACGTGGCTGTCACCGCCCGCCGAGACGATCGCATGGTGGATGCCGCACTTGCGCAACAGCGCCACGCAGTTGTCGACGGCATAGCCTTTGGCAAACCCGCCGAGGTCGATGCGCATCCCAGGGCGCGCAAAGCGCACGGTCCTGTTCGTGCTGTCGAGCACCAGGTGCTGCCAGCCGACCGCAGCGCGTGCGCGCTCTACCGCGGCCGCGTCGGGCACGACGCCGTGCCGATAGTCGTACAACTGCCCGACGGCAGCGTAAGTGATGTCGAACGCGCCATCGGACCAGCCCGAAAACTTCGATGCGCGATCGAGCAGCGCGAACATCTCGCCGCTCACCGGCACCGGCGCATCGGCCGCGTCGCGGTTGATGCGCGACAACTCCGACGCCGCCTTGTACGGGCTCATCGTGGCGTCGATGCGGTGCACCTCCTGCATCACCACGGCGACCGCAGCCTCGCCGTCGCGCGGATCGTCGCACCACAACTCCACGTGGATCGCGGTGCCCATGATCGACTCGTCGCGCGACAGCCAGCGGCCGCGCTCGGCCGACCGCGCGGTGAGCACCGGCGGCGCCTGCAAACGATCGACTGAACGGAACGGAATGATCGCCATGAGCCTCGAGTTGCTGATCGACCGGCCCGCCGATGCGACGCATCGACAAGACAAGGCCTGCGAGCAGCAGTGCGAAGTCATCTTGACCGAACGCCGACCGTGAATTGCGTCAAGAAGTTGGCAATCCGCCACCTCCTTACGAGTCGACGCAGACGAATCTGTGAGTCCCGGTGGGGGAACGCGTGCAACTGATTCAGATGTATGCGAACGCAACCAGGAACGCCGTTCGTCGCCTGATTTTCACGTTTCGCGGCAGCGCACCGGCGCGACGAATTGATCTGGCGCAGGCCCGAGCTGATGGCAAGAATGCAGCCGAACGCACCGGCGCGCGACGTCGCGAAGGCGTCAGTAACGAGGTGCGGAGACGCCGCCTCTGCGGTCGCGCGCCGAAACCAGCGTAGCGAACAGCGGTCCGAGCGCGTCGAGCGTGTTCTTGAGCACCACGCCCAGTTCGGTATCGCCTTCCATCACCAGCGCCCGCTCGAAGAACAAACGATCGGCGTCGTCGTCGCCACGGGCCAGCCGCACGAACGCCGGCAGTGACGCCGCTATGCGCAGCGCGACAGGTGTGGCTCGAGTGGCCGCGCCGAAGCCGGTGTGGCCGAGACAGAGCCTCAACGAGAGCCCCAGATCGATGACAGCGATCTCGACGGTTCGGCCCGACAGCGCGAGCCGCGCATCGTCGGGCAGTCGCGGCCATAGCAGCCGATTCAACGCCAGCGCGAGCACCTGCGACGGAGGTTGCATCGGCAGTCGACACAGCCAGGGGCGCGCGAGCGCTGCGGCCCGCTCGTGCCACTGCAGCAGCGGGGTGGAAGACCGAAGGCCCGTGCGCGCGGTCATCAATGGCTCCAGTCCATGCCGGACCGCCCGGTGGCGTAGCCATTGGCCAGGCCACCGGGCCATGCCATGGCCTCGATGGCCGCTCGGGCGCCGGCGGCGTCCGCGTCATGGTTCATCGCCTGGTCGAACAGCTCGATCACTTCGCCGAAGCGGTGCGCCGTCGGGCTCAAACGCAATCGCGTGACGCCCGCGTCGCGCAGGGCAGCACCTTCGTCGATCAGGCACTGCCGCGCTGCCGACAAGGTCTGGATGCCGTTCAGCGCGAGAAACGGCACGCCGTCGGTGGTCGACAGCAGCAGCGAGTCGGCGTCGCCCGCGCAGCGGAACTCGCAGCTGTCCTTTCTGAGCCGATGATGTCGTGCTGTGAAGCAGCGCGCCGAGTACGCCAGCGGCAGGCGACCGAAAGCGAGCACTTCGGTGGCGATCGGCGGCGCCGCGGCAGCAGCATCGTTCACCGGTGGATTGATCAACGGCAGACTCGCCAACGGCAGTTCGGCCGGCGCGACCCAGCGCATCGCGCCACAGCGTACATGCTCGCGCAACGCCGCGGCGCTGTAGATGTTGATATGCGGCCCGAGCACGAACGGCAGGCCCGCCGCCGCGAACACGCCCACCGCAGAAGTGTCGCTCGCCTCGACGACGCACTCGCGCTGCTCGGCGATGCGGCGGATCGCGCGCAGGTCTGCCTCCGATTCGACGAGCACCTGCGTGGCGAGCGCCACTTCCTTGCCAGCCTGGCGCAGCTCGGCGGCTAGCGACAGCCAGTCGTCGATCCGCATCTCGCGGCGGCGCGCGCAGACCTGCTCGCCGAGTACGACCGCCCCCGCCGGCGAGTCGGCCAGCTCTTGATAGAAGTCGAGCAGGGTGGCGCGCGTCCAGTACGGCAGCACCGGTCCCACCGTCAACGTGAAGCGGGGTCGGTGCGCGATCTCAGCGCCAAGGCCGGTCATAGGCACCCAAGGTATGCTGCTGGCCTTCGGCGAGCCGGTCGAGCGTGGCCGTCCAGGCGACAGCGGGCTCGAATCGGTCGATCGAAGCCTGTGCGCTGTCCAGGGCCTGGCGCCAGACGCGCGTCACCTGCTCCACATAGGCAGGGCTGCGTTGCCGGCCCTCGATCTTGACCGCCTTCACGCCCATGCGCATCAGTTCCGGCAGCACGGACATCGAGTTCAGGCTGGTCGGCTCCTCGAGCGCGTAGCCACGCTGCCCGTCGACGTCGAAGCGACCCTTGCAAAGCGTCGGATAGCCACGCGGCTCATCGGGCGCATAACAGTCGATGAGCAGGCCGTTCAACCTTGACTCGACGCCCAGCGGCGTCTCGGTCCAGCGCACCGCCGACGGCGGCGAGCATACGCCGGCGTTGTTGGGCGACTGCCCAGTGGCATACGAGGACAGCGTGCATCGGCCCTCGACCATCACGCACAGGCTGCCGAACGCGAAGACCTCGATCTCCACCGCGACGTGGCGAAGCACATGGCCCACCTGCGACAGCGTGAGCACTCGCGGCAGCACTGCGCGCTGAATGCCGTACTGACGGCGATAGAACTCGATCGCCTCGTAGCTGGTGGCCGAGGCCTGCACCGACAGATGCAGTCGCAGCGCGGGATGACGGTCACGCGCATAGGCCATCACCGCGCTGTCAGCAACGATCAGCGCATCGGCGCCGGCAGCCGCCGCCGCGTCTACGGCGCGATACCACGTGTCCTCGGCACCGGCCTTGGCGAACGAGTTCAGCGCCATGAACACCTGGGCACCGCGCGCGTGTGCGTAGGCCACGCCCTGCGCCAGCTGCGCATCGTCGAAGTTCAGGCCGGCAAAGTTGCGCGCATTGGTCGCATTGCGCAGACCCACATACACCGCATCGGCGCCGGCGTCGACGGCGAGCTGCAATGCGCGCAACGAGCCGGCCGGGCAGACCAATTCCGGCGCAGCAGGCGTGGGCAATGAAGTCATGGGCGGGCGCGAGTCTATCGACGGGCTGGAGCCATGCGCCTGCGCCAGGTCAAGCGCTCCTGCCGGCCCGAGCCGCCCGCACCACCGCGCAAGCCGCACTTGCTTGCCGGGGTGCATCCCAGGCGCGCCGCGCGCCGCCCGACCGGAAGCCGCGCTTGCCCAAGCTCGCCAGCGCGGCCCGGCCCCAGGATCGGTTGCGCGCCATGCCATGTCGATCACCCACCTTCTGCGTCACGCGCCGGCCACGGCCGACGGCGCCGCTCGCCCTGGTCCGGCCAACCAGAGCGACCGCACACCGGTGTGGCCACCGGCCCCGGCGCATCGCATCGTCATCGTCATCGTCGGCGGCGGCGCCGGCGGGCTCGAACTGGCAGCACGCCTGGGCGACACGCTTCGTCGCGACGGCATGGTGTCGATCACGCTGATCGACACGTCGCTGACGCACGTGTGGAAGCCGCTGCTGCACGAAGTGGCTGCCGGCACGCTACGACCGCAGGACGGCGAGATCGACTATCTGCAGCAGGCGAGACTGCACCGGTTTCGCTTTCACCTCGGCACGCTCGATGCGGCGGACCGGGTGCGGCGAAAAGTCTGGCTGTCGGCACTGACCGACGAGGTCGGCGAGGAGATCGCGCCGCGCCGCTGGGATCGGCGAACACGCTGGTGCTCGCGGTCGGCAGCGTCATCAACGACTTCGGCACGCCTGGCGTGCGCGAGCATGCCGTAGCGCTCGACGAAGCGGTCGACGCGCGCCGCTTCCACCGCCGTCTGCTCGCCGCGTGCTCACGAGCCGAGCTGACGCCCGACGGGCCGGTCGACGTGGTCATCGTCGGCGGGGGTGCGACCGGCGTGGAGCTGACCGCCGAGCTGTTCGAAGCCGTGCGCGGGCTCGCCCGCTACGGCGCACGCCTGTCGACCATCGCACAGGCCGTGCGGCTGCACCTGGTCGAGGCCGATGCTCGCCTGCTCGGCTGGCTGTCCGAGGACGTCGCCCGTACGGTCCATGCCGACCTGCTGCAACTCGGCGTGCGCGTGCGCCTGGGCAGCGCGAGTGGCCGAGGTGGCGCGCGACCACGTGGCGCCGGCCAACGGCGAGTGCGTCAATGCCGAGCTCACCGTGTGGGCCGCCGGCATCCACGGCCCCGCAGTGCTGCGGCAACTCGACGGGCTCGAACTCAGCGCCGACGGCCGACTGTTGGTGACCCCGTCGTTGCAGACGACGCTCGACCCGCGCGTGTTCGCGCTCGGCGACTGTGCGCATTGCGTGCCGCGCACCGGCACGAGACCGATTCCGCCGCGAGCCCAGGCGGCGCAGCAACAGGCGCGCTTTCTCGTGCACGCGCTGCGGCGCCGACTGAAGGGGCGTGCGCTGCCGTCCTTTGCCTTCCACGACGGCGGTGTGCTCCTCGCGATCGGCCGGCTCGGTGCCGCCAACGGACGCGGCATCAAGCTGCAAGGGTTGATTGCGCGCTGGACGTATCGGGCCGTACAGCGCCGGCATCTGCTGGCGCTCTACGGCTGGACCCGCACGCTGCTCGTCACCCTGGCCGGCCGGCTCGGTGGCCGCACCCGGCCGCGCCTGAAGCTGCACTGAACGGGCTGCACCGACAGTCAGACTTACCGCAAGGTTCGGGTTCGCGACGCGCGGCTCAGGCCTGGCGCCGTACGTAGGCGCTGCACCAGCCCGGAGCCGCGACTTTCTTGCCGGGGAACAGTGCGCACGGCGCACTCGAGCTCGGTGGCAGCGCCTGATACAACTGGCAGCCCGTGCAATGCTGGCCGGCGCTGTACTTGGGAAACCTCACCTTGTCCACACGCGCGGCATCTGCGACGTAGCCCAGCGCCTGGGCTTGCGGATC
Source organism: uncultured Burkholderiales bacterium (assembly GCA_937871935.1). Lineage (GTDB taxonomy): Bacteria > Pseudomonadota > Gammaproteobacteria > Burkholderiales > Burkholderiaceae_C > JAEUPI01. The sequence goes on along the minus strand of CALMQI010000178.1, from coordinate 9,368 downwards.
CTGCTCGCTGAGCAGCGGCAGCTGGGCCGCACCGGGCGCCGTGCCCTGAGCCCAAGCCGAGACCGCCAGCACGGTGCCGGAGCTGCTACACAGGCGAATGAATGCGCGGCGCGTGGTCATCGACGTTTCTCCAGCGAGTCAGTGGATTGGCATCGGCAGAGCCCATGCCTGCTCGCGCAAACGTCCTGTCGCTGCTCAGCGACCGCTGGGTCGCGCGATGATGACGGGCGCCACCATCGGTCCCGACGAGGGGATCGACGGCGCGGGACTGCTGCCGGCCGGCGCGGCGGGCGCTGGCGCGCTGGCACCCGATGCGGGTGGTGCGGCGCCGGCGGGCTGCTGGCTGCTGCAGCCCACCATCAACCACCCGCACACGCACAGCGTCCACGCCGGCAGCAGACAGCGGCGAGGCGTCGTGGGCGGCATGGGTGTTCGACGAGCAGGGCGAAGCGCCCGCTCGCCGCAGCAATCGGCGCGCCCACGGGTCGTCGCGGCCACCGCGGCGGTCGATAGTGCGGACGATCTGCTGGAAGCCGCCGTAGATTCATCCGCTTGCCGTCGAAAGCGGCGCTTGACAGCCATCGTGAACGAGCTGATCTGGCCCTCGGGCACATCGGCGGCAAGCGCGCACGCCGATTGCTACAGGCGCAGCACCATGCGCCTGTGCCTGATCCATCTCGCCGTGCTCGCCACCGCCTCCGGTCTGGCTCAGGCGCAGCCGCGCATCGTGAGCCCGGACCATGGCGAGGTCGTGCACGACAACGGCGGACGGGTGCAGGTGGTGGTGGTCGATGCCGAGCCGGGCGCGCAGCTGCTGCCCCTGCTCGACGGGCAGCCAGCATCCGAGCCGGTCGCGGCACCGGCATTCGAGCTGCAAGGCGTCGAGCGCGGTGCGCACCAGCTGGTGGTCGAACTGCTCGACGCGGCGGGCCGCCCCACAGGGCGAACTGCGCCTGTGGTGTTCCAGGTCTGGCAGGCCTCGCGCCTGCGCGGGCAGCCGATCCGCTGAATGGGCGGCTCGTTCCACATACTTCCGCCGGTGCGAATGACGGCGAACGCCTGATCAGGGTCAATCGCGACCAGACCGATGTGCGCCAGGCTCTGTCACTTATTCGCGATTGACACATAAGCACCTGAATGTTGGTGCAGTCTTGCATTTGTGCGTTCTCGCGGCATGATGAAATGCCGCTCTGCACATTTTCTGCGCGCCGTTCGCGATGCTGCCCAAGACGCTGGCCTTGATCGAAGACGACCGGACTTTCAGCGAAGTCCTGTCGCAATTTCTCGGTGAGCAGGGCGTGCAGGTGTCGAACTTCAGCGACAGCAACGAGTTGCTCGCGCACAGCGCACCGTACGACTACGACTTCTACATCGTCGACCTGATGCTGCCCGGCATCGATGGTGTCGACTTGATCAAGGTGTTACGCCGCCGCACCGATGCCGGACTCATCGTCGTCTCGGCTCGCATCGACAAGGACGTGTTCGAGCAAGTCATGCTGGCCGGAGCCGACATGTACCTCGCCAAGCCCGCCGGGCTGAAGCAGGTGGTGATGGCGATCGAAGCCGTGCATCGGCGCGCGGCCAGGTCCAGCCGCCTCGACAACGACTGGAAGCTCGACCGCCGGGCCGTGCAACTGGTGGCACCCGACGGTGCGCGCATCGACCTGAGCGCAGCCGACGTGGCGGTGCTCGAGTGCTTCGTGGCGGCAAATGGCGAGACCGTCAGCCGCGACGCACTGCGCCACCAGCTCGGCCGCGACGGCGGCCGTGTCGCCGCCGATGGGCTCAACGCCACCGTGTACAGATTGCGCCGGCGGGTGGCGCGCGCGACGCAGCAGCCGTTTCCGCTGCAGTCGAAGTCGCGTGTCGGCTATCAGTTCCGCGCTCCGCTGAATCCCGTCTGAGGGACACCCGCCGGCGCGCATGCTTCGCGCCGAATGCACGCCGCGCGACCCAGCGCCTCGCAGGAGTCATGCACGGCATGTCGCTTGCCTCCCGCTTGCACCGGGGTGCGACCCAGCCATCTCCGGCAACCCACCAGGAGCATCAGATGACGAATCCGAACGACAACCGCCCGCGTCAACCGCAGGACGATCCCGCCGATGTCGGTGGTCGTGGCGGCGCGGCGGGCGGCAATATGCAACGGCCGGAGCGCAGCCCCGATCAGGACGGCAAGCCTCAGCAAGGGCAGCAAGAGCGCAAAGGCACTGGGCCGCAGAACGAGCGCGACATCAGCGAGTCCGACGATGACGTGTCGGGCGACAGTAGCAACCGCACGCCCGGCCGCGAGCAAGACTAGCTGCTCGCGTCATCGCGCGCGCTCTGCCGTGCCCGGTGCGCTGCACCGAGCAGCACCGGGTGCGGATGCACCACCAACCGCACCGGAACCTGGGCCATCGCCTGGGCGAAAGGCCCCTTGTCGGCAAAGCGTGCGCGAAATGCGTGGTCGACCCAATGGGCACGCAGCGCCTGCACCAGCGCGCCCATCAGGTAGACGCCGTGCCAGGCACCGTGCATCAACACGCAGTCGCCCGCCACGGCCGCGAGCGCCTGGGCGAACAGCTTCAGCGCCTGCTCGCAAGCAGCATCGCCGCTGGCGGCACCGGCCACGATCTGCTCGGGTGTGCGTCCGCCACTGTTCCAAGCCGCACGGCCGGAGCGCACAACCAGCGCCTGATGAATTCGCGAGAGGCCCGGCCCGCTGACCCAGTGCTCCCAGCTGATGTGCGAGCCCTCACGCTGCTGCATCGCGCGTGCCAGCTCCCACTCGATGTCGGATTGCGCAGCGAAGCCAGCGTGGCCCCCTTCGGTGTCGAAAACCTCCACTTGCGCAGCGGCCAGCAAGCGCGCCGCGGCCACACCGAGACCGGTACCGGGGCTCACGACGACGCAGCGGCGCTCGGCCGCATTGGGCACCTGCGATACCGGCCAAAGCGGTGGCGCCTCGGCCTCGTCGAGCCACGCCAGTGCCGAGGCCGCGCCGGCCAGGTCGTTGACGACGGCGACGTGTCGCATCGCCCAGGCCTGTTCGAGCTCGGCCCCGTTCACTCGCCACGACAAGTTGGTCAACGTGATCGTGCGCGCCAGCACACGCCCGGCCGCACAGACCACCGCACCGGCAGCGCGGGCGCCCGTGTCGAGCAAGTAGCGACTGCCTGCCTGCGCCAGGGAGGTCGCCTCGGCGACACGGTAGGTCCGCAGTTCCCGCAGCGCTGGTCTGCCGTCGCCCGGCGTGTCGGTGAGCGCGAGCCGCAGGTGCGTGCCGCCAAGGTCGGCAACCAGCCAGGTCTCGGTGCTCACGGCCGCGCTGCCTGGATCAGAGAGACGCCGCTGAGACAGGTAGCACGGAGCGTCAATGCATCGAGCACGCACCCGGACCATCAGGGTGGCCGCAGGAGCCGCAGGGGCCCATCGCCACCGGCTCCGCGCGCGATGGCGCGCCGGCCGTCGCAAACACCGACAACTGCTTCTCCAGGTGGTTCGACTGGCAGTTCGGGCACAACGGCACGGTGTCCGTTCGCACCAGTGCCTCGAACTCGCGACCGCAGTCCAGACAGGCATACTCGTAGATCGGCATGGCACTACTCCTTGGCCCGATTGTGAAGGCACAACGGCGGCGGTAGGGTGCCGTCGATCAAGAGGGCGGGCGCCATCGCGGCCCGCAGGCCAGCGGCGTCAGGCCGTCATGCGCTCCCAGCCTTGTCGCACCGCGGCCTTGAAGCGGTCCCAGGGGCCGGCGTCGCGCAGTTCCCAGGCTTCGCGCAGTTCGGGTTCCACCTGCGCCCAGTCGCGACCGAGGTAACGATGGTCGGCTCGCATCTGGTAGCCATAGCGGTAGGCCGGTTCGTAGTCCTCCCAGCAACAGCCATCCTGGGCGTAGTGGGCCTCGAAGTGCGTCCGGTAGTCCAGTGGCTCGCCCGGCGGGCCGGCGCTGCCGCGGCCGGGTGATTCGTCGTCGACGTCGGCGTTGCGCAGCGTGTCGGTCATCGAGTGGTCGGCGCTCGCGGGCGGCCGGTTGATGGCGTCACCCGCAGCCAGTCGGTCTGCCTCGGCCATCTCCGGCGGTAGCGTCGCGCCGCCGAGCCCTGGCGTGGCGCGACCGATCGGATCGTCCATCGCCCGAGCGCGGTCGGAGCCGTCGGCCGCGTCGCCCTGCCAGCCTGCGGCGCGCCGCAGCGCCGCAGCCTCGGCGATATCCACCGCGCCTGCAGCCTGCAAGGCCGCGCGCGCGGCGTCGGCCTGCGGCTCGCCGTCGACCTCGACCCTGACCACAGCGCCGCCCCGGCGCACGGCTTCGACAAGGGGCCCGACGCCCCGACGTCGGGAATCGTCCTGACCGAACAGCTCGGCGATGAAGTGACGCACGTGCGCCATCACGCCTTCTTCCTCGCGCGGCGCGCTGCCGGCCGCGCCGGGAGCGCGATCGTCGTCGAAAGCCTCGGTCACCCACACACTGTCGCCAAAGCCGGAGTCGCGCAATTGCTGAGCCGCCTGGCGGGCCGTGGCATGCCGATCGAACACTCCAACCACTGTCTGTCTCATGACATCCACTCCTGATTGCACTGAAAGAGCCATCGTTCGCTGGCGGCGGCACACCGCCGCAGGCCCGGTTCGGGCAAGGCAGACTCCTGCCGACCGGCGCCGGCGCGCCACGACGCCGGCTTCAACGCGACTGGATGCGTCGCTGAGCAGGCAGACCGCACCCGGCCCTCAAGGACGGCGCGCCTGGTAGGTCGGCGGGCCCGAGACCCCGACCATCAACTCTAGGTGGACCCCCTCGACGTCGTCGATCGCGGCCACCAGCGCCTCGAGCGCCTTTGCCTGTGCGCGGTCGCGCACGCAGCCCTTCAGCCAGACGTGGCGACGCTGGCCGAGCGCCCATACGCTGGTATCCGCGAGCCGGCCCTGTGAGAGCACCGCCTTGCGCACACGCGGCACGATCTCGGCGTCGTACAGGTAGCTGTTGTGCAGACGGCATCGCCCGTCGAGCCAACAGCTCACGCCACGCTGCGACCGCTCGTGCGCCTGGGCGCGATACGCTTCTTCGCTGAACAGCGGTACCTCGGGCACGGGGCAGCCGGGCAGGCCGCTGGTCAGTCGCAGCTGCGGGTCATTGAACGGATTGCGAAGCGGCGCCTGTGCGCCGGCGACCGCGCTCCAGGCCAACGCCACGGCGGCCAATGACACCGCGGCGTGATGGCGACACGGGCGCTCGCAATGGCCGTTGCTCATGGTGCATCGTAGGGCGCATCGGCCGATGGGTTCAATGACATGCCTTGCGGCACACTCGCCTCATCGGGCCAGGCGCCAGGGTGCGCCGGCCTTCGACTGATGGAGCGCCCTGCCACATGAGTGACACCGACCCGACCGACCGCGCTGCGCTGCTCCTGCAACTCGCGACCGAACGCTACAGCTGTCGCGGCTTCCTGCCCGACCCGTTGCCGCGCGCCACCATCGACCGTGTGCTGGCGATCGCGCAGCGCAGCCCTTCGTGGTGCAACTCGCAGCCCTGGCAGATCACCGCCGGCAGTGCCGAGGCGACCCGGCGGGCCCGCGAGGCCTTGCTGCGCCACGTGCAGCAGCGCGATCAGGCCGAACCCGCGCCCGACCTCGATTGGCCGCGCGAGTACCGTGGCGTCTACCTCGAGCGGCGCCGGGAGTGCGGACTGCAGCTGTACCGCGCGACCGGCGTCGCCCGCGGCGATGTGTCGGCGGCCAACCGCCAGCGCATGGAGAACTTCCGCTTCTTCGGTGCTCCGCATGTGGCCGTCGTCAGCACCGAGGAGCCGCTCGGCACCTACGGCGCGATCGACTGCGGTGCGTACGTCGGCCTGTTCATGCTGGCCGCGCGCGCCTGCGGAGTCGCCTCGATCGCACTGGCCGCACTCGGCGCCTATCCGGAGTTCTGGCGGGCGCATTGGGGGCTGGATCCGCAACGGCGCATCGTCTGCGGTCTGGCCTTCGGCCTCGAGGACCCCGCGCATCCAGCCAATAGCTTCCGCACGTCACGCGCTTCATTGAACGACGCAGTGCGCTGGGTCGAGTGACGCCGGGAGGTCCGAACGATTTCAGCACGCGCGAACGAGAGGGCGTCGAACCGGCAAAAAGCAAAACGCCAACCGTTCTGGTTGGCGCTGTTGCTGACTTCGACGATGCCGCAAGGAATCTGGTTGCGGGGGCAAGATTTGAACTTGCGACCTTTGGGTTATGAGCCCAACGAGCTACCAGGCTGCTCCACCCCGCGATCGAAGGCGGATTCTAGCACGTGCGACGCCCCTGCGCCTGGCTCAGAGCCCCACCGCCCTGAGCGTGGCGCCGAACTGCTGCGCGTTCTGAAAGCCGACCACGCGCACACCGTCGAGCTCGCGCCCCTGCGCGTCGAAGAAGATGGTGCCGGGTGGCCCGAACAGCCGAAAGCGCTTGAGCAACGTGCGGTCGTCGTCGTTGTTGGCAGTGACGTCAGCCTTCAGCAGCAGCGCACGCGACATCGCTGCGGCCACCGCGGGATCGCTGAAGGTGAAGCGCTCCATCTCCTTGCACGAGACGCACCAGTCGGCATAGAAGTCGAGCATCACCGGGCGGCCGGGCGATTGGAGCAGCGCGTCCAGCTCGGCGACGCTGCGCACCATCTGAAAGCGAACCCCCTTGTCGGCTGCGTCAGCACGCACGCCCAGGCGGCCCAGCGGCTGCAGTGGATCGGCTCCCCCCGAGGCGGCGCCGACGATCTGCATCACGCCGAGCGTGAGCGCGGCCACCCCCGTGGCGCGTTTGAGCCAAGTGCGCGGCGCGGTGGCGTGCGCATGCGAGTGCTCGTCGAACGGCCGCAGCATGAAGCCCGCCACCAGCAGCAGCATGCCCCAGGCCAGCAGCGCCACCGCGGGCGCCAGCACGGGTTGCACGATCCAGATCGCCACGCCGAACAGCAGTACGCCGAACAGGCGCTTCACCGACATCATCCAGGGCCCCGACTTCGGCAGCCAGGTGCCGGCCGACGCGCCGATCAGCAACAGGGGCACGCTCATGCCGGCGGCCAGCGAGAACAGCGCAGAGCCGCCCAGCGTGACGTCGCGCGTCTGGCTGATGAAGACCAGAGCGCCTGCCAGCGGCGCGCTGACGCAAGGGCTGACGATCAGCGCCGACACGGCACCCATCGCGAACACGCCGGCCACCTGGCCGGCGGGCAAACGCTGCGAACGATCCGCCACGCGCTGCGTCCAGGCCACGGGCAGGCGCAACTCATAGACGTCGAACATGGCCAGCGCAAACACCGCCAGCAGCGCGGCAAAGGTGGCCAGCACCCAGGGCGACTGCAGATGCGCCGCCAGGCCCTCGCCGGCCAGGCCGGCGGCAACGCCGAGCCCGGCGTAGACGAGCGCCATGCCGAGCGAGTAGCTCACGGCCATGCTGAAAGCATGGCCGCGTGACGGCCTGTCGCCGCTGCCAGCGATGATGGACGACAGGATCGGCAGCATCGGCAGCACGCAGGGCGTGAAGGACAGCAGCAGCCCCATCACGAAAAAGGCACTCAGCACGAGCCAGAAGCGACCGCTGCGCAATACCTGGTCGACCGTGGCGCTGTCGGTCCAGGCGCCGAGACCGGTGGCAGCGGACGTGGGTCGCGCAGGCGTGGCCGGCGCCGTTGCACCGCCGGTGGCGGCGGGCGCGTCCACCGCGACCTGCACGCGCGCCGTACCGTCGCCGCCAAAGCCGGCCAGGCTCACAGTGGCCGTGCTCGTCATGGGCGGATAGCACAGGCCCGCGTCGGCACAGCCCTGCGACACCACATTGAGTTGGAACGGCCCTGCAGCCTGCGCGACAGGCAGCCGGATTCGCAGCTCGCCGCGGTAGGTTTCGACGTTCTTCTGGAACGTCTCGTCAAACTTCACCTTGCCCTGCGGCAGCTCGGCAGCGCCGAGCGTGGCCTTGTCGGACGCGAACTTCAGCTGCTCGCGGTACATGTAGTAGCCGGGCGTGATGTCGAAGCGGACCTCTACGCTGCGCTCGTCGGCGGCGCGGGCCGAGAAGCGAAACGCCTTCTCCGGCTCGAGGAACTCGTCCTGCGCGGCCTGGACCGGCACCAGACCGGCCAGTGCCAGGCCCGCGACCAGCGCGACCCGGCCCCAGGCGGCACGCCAGCGGATCGTTAGATGGCGCCACAGGCTCATGACAACCTCGGAATCGGTTCGTCGCCGCAGGGTTCCATGCCGGCATTGTCGGCCTTGCCGAAAGGCAAAAAGGCCGGCAAAAAGCCGGCCTTGCATGAACTGTGGCGCATTCGGCGCAAGCCGTCTACTCGCCCTTCGGCTCGTCGGCCGCGGGGGCGGCCACGGGCTCGGGGCGGTCGACCAGCTCGACGAAGGCCATCGGCGCGGCGTCCCCGTTGCGCCAGCCCATCTTGAGGATGCGGGTGTAGCCTCCGGGGCGCTTGTCGTAGCGCGGGCCGAGCTCGCCAAACAGCTTGGTGACGATGGCGCGGTCACGCAGGCGGTCGAAGGCCAGGCGACGATTGGCCAGCGTGGGCGTCTTGCCCAGCGTGATCAACGGCTCGACCACGCGGCGCAGTTCCTTCGCCTTCGGTAGCGTGGTCTTGATGGCCTCGTGCCTGAGCAGCGAGACGCACATGTTGCGGAACATCGCTAGGCGGTGCTCACTGGTGCGATTGAGTTTTCGAAGTCCGTGACGGTGACGCATGGCAGCGTTCCTTTCGTTGTGTGCCCGGGCCGTGTCAGGTACCCGGGCTCGGATAGCCGGGCCTCTCTGGGGGAGGCCTTGTCGTCCAGGCTATCGCTTGTCGAGGCCCTGCGGGGGCCAGTTCTCCAGCCGTGCGCCGAGCGTGAGCCCGCGTGAAGCCAGCACTTCCTTGATTTCGTTCAGGCTCTTGCGGCCCAGGTTCGGCGTCTTGAGCAGCTCGGTCTCGGTGCGCTGGATCAGGTCGCCGATGTAGTAGATGTTCTCGGCCTTCAGGCAGTTGGCCGAGCGCACGGTGAGCTCGAGCTCATCCACCGGGCGCAGCAGGATCGGGTCGAACTGCGTCTGGCGCTGCGCCGGCTGGTCGAAGGCGGCGATCTCGCTGCCCTCGAGCTGCGCGAACACGGCGAGCTGCTCGACCAGGATCTTGGCCGAGGCGCGGATCGCCTCTTCGGGGCTGATGGCGCCGTTGGTCTCGATCTCCATCACCAGCTTGTCGAGGTCGGTGCGCTGCTCGACGCGCGCGTTCTCCACCGCGTAGCTGACGCGCTTGACCGGCGAGAACGATGCATCGAGCACGATGCGGCCAATGCTCTTGGTCGGCTCGTCGCCGAAGCGGCGCAGGTTGCCCGGCACGTAGCCGCGGCCCTTCTCGACCTTGATCTGCATGTCGAGCTTGC
>CALMQI010000177.1 GCA_937871935.1 uncultured Burkholderiales bacterium | reverse complement strand
TCTCGGCCGCCACCTGCGCGGCGAACGGCGTGCTCTTGCGCGAACCCTTGAAGCCCTGGCCGCCCGAGGAGGCCCAGGCGAGCGCGCCGCCCTGCCGGTCGGTGATGGTGATGATCGTGTTGTTGAACGACGCGTGCACGTGCGCGATGCCGTCCGCGACGTTCTTGCGGATCTTCTTGCTGACGCGGCGTGCGGCGGTATTGACGGGTGGTTTGGCCATGTTCGTGCCTTAGTTCGATGCGGTGACGGGCGCTGGTCGGCGGCGGTTCACTTCTTCAGCGCGGCGGCGCCCTTCTTCGGGCCCTTGCGGGTGCGCGCGTTGGTGCGCGTGCGCTGGCCGCGCACCGGCAGGCCGCGGCGATGGCGCATGCCGCGGTAGGCGCCTAGGTCCATCAGACGCTTGATGTTGATCGAGATCTCGCGACGCAGGTCGCCCTCGATCGTCAGGCGGCCGACCTCTTCGCGGATCTTCTCCAGGTCGTGGTCGGACAGTTCCTTGACCTTCTTGCTGTAGGGAATGCCCACCGCGTCGCAGATGCGCTGCGCCGTGGAGCGGCCGATGCCGTAGATCGAGGTGAGACCGATCTCGGCGTGCTTGTGGTCGGGGACGTTGATGCCGGCAATGCGTGCCATGGTGATCCTTCAGTGTTCAGCGAGACAGCGTGCTCTTCAGCCTTGCCGCTGCTTGTGGCGCGGGTCGGTGCAGATCACGCGCACGACGCCCTTGCGCTTGATGATCTTGCAATTGCGGCACATCTTCTTGACCGATGCGGAAACCTTCATGAACTTCTCCTTCTGGCACTCACTTCGCGCGGAACACGATGCGGGCGCGACTCAGATCGTAGGGCGTCAGCTCGACGGTGACCTTGTCGCCGGGGAGGATGCGGATGTAGTGCATGCGCATCTTTCCGGAGATGTGGCCCAACACGACATGTCCGTTTTCCAGCTTCACGCGAAAGGTCGCGTTGGGCAGATTCTCGAGAATCTCACCCTGCATCTGGATGACATCGTCTTTGGACATGTGGGGTCGTCCCGCGTACTTTCAGCTCGTCTTGAAATTGGCCTTCTTCAACAGCGACTCGTACTGCTGGCTCATCACGTAGCTCTGGACCTGCGCCCAGAAGTCCATCGTCACGACCACGATGATCAGCAGCGACGTGCCACCGAAATAGAACGGAACGTTGTACTTGAGCACGAGGAACTCGGGCAGCAGGCACACCGCGGTGATGTAGATGGCGCCGGCCAGCGTCAGCCGCGACAGGATGCGGTCGATGTGGCGCGCCGTCTGCTCGCCCGGTCGGATGCCGGGAATGAAGGCGCCGCTCTTCTTCAGGTTGTCGGCGGTCTCGCGGCTGTTGAAGACCAGCGCGGTGTAGAAGAAGCAGAAGAACACGATCATGCCGGCATACAGCAGCACGTAGATCGGCTGCCCCGGCGACAACGCCGCGGACAGATCCTTCAGCCAGCGCAGGCCCTCGCCCGTGGCGAACCAGCCGACGATCGTGGCCGGCAGCAAGATGATCGAAGAAGCGAAGATCGGCGGGATCACACCGCTCATGTTGAGCTTCAACGGCAGATGCGAGCTCTGTCCGCCGTAGACCTTGTTGCCGACCTGTCGCTTGGCGTAGTTGACTAAGATCTTGCGCTGGCCGCGCTCGACGAAGACGACGACGAAGGTCACCAGCACGACGATGGCGATGATGAACAGTGCGGCGATGATGCTCATTGCACCGGTGCGCACCAGCTCGGCCAGACCACCGATGGCGCTCGGCAGGCCGGCCGCGATGCCGGCGAAGATGAGGATCGATATGCCGTTGCCCAAGCCCCGCTCGGTGATCTGCTCGCCGAGCCACATCAGGAACATCGTGCCAGCGGTCAGGCTGACCACAGCGGTCATGCGAAAGCCGAATCCCGGCGCCAGCACCAGGCCGGGTGAGCCCTCGAGCGCGAGCGCGATGCCGAGCGACTGGAACAGTGCCAGACCGAGCGTGCCGTAACGCGTGTACTGCGTGATCTTGCGACGGCCCGATTCGCCTTCCTTCTTCAGCGCCTCTAGTGTCGGGACCACGTAGGTCATCAGCTGCATGATGATCGACGCGCTGATGTAGGGCATGATGCCCAACGCGAATACGGTGAAGCGCGACAGCGCCCCGCCGGAGAACATGTTGAACAGGCTCAGGATGCCGCCCTGCTGCCCCTTGAACAGCTGCTCCAGCTGGCCCGGGTCGATGCCCGGCACGGGGATGTGCGCACCGATGCGGTAGACCACCAGCGCGAGCAGCAGAAAGACGAGCCGGCGACGCAGGTCGCCGAACTTGCCGCTCTTGGCCAGCTGGTTGGGGGAGGTCACCACGACGGTTCGCCTGTGCAGTCTTGTTCTTGTTCGCTAGCGCGTCACTCCGCCGCGGGCACCGGCTCGACCGAGCCGCCAGCGGCTTCGATCGCAGCCTTGGCGCCGGCGGTGGCGAGAATGCCCTTCAATGCCACCTTGCGCTTGAGCTCGCCGCTCTTGATGACCTTGACGGTCTTGACGCGGTCGCGCACCAGCGCGGCTTGCTTGAGCGCCAGCAGGTCGACTTCGGCAAGGCCCAGGCGCTCCAGGTCGCTGAGGGTCAGCTCGGCCGCGTACTGCTTCAGCTTCGACTTGAAGCCGCGCTTGGGCAGGCGCCGCTGCAGCGGCATCTGGCCACCTTCGAAGCCGACCTTGTGGAAGCCGCCCGCGCGCGACTTCTGGCCGTTGTGACCACGGCCCGCCGTCTTGCCCAGGCCCGAGCCCATGCCGCGGCCGACGCGACGACGCGCCTTCTTGCTACCTTCGGCGGGCTTGATGGAATTGAGTTGCATGGAGCAGTCCTCTCGTGTGCCGGCGTCAGACAACCAGCACCAGGTACGCGACCCGGTTGATCATGCCGCGCACGGCGGGCGTGTCCTCGAGCACACGCTCGCTGTTCACCTTGCGCAGGCCCAGCCCGCGCACCGTGTCGCGGTGCGCCTGCTTGCAGCCGATCGGGCTCTTGACGAGCCGGACCTTCAGCGTCTTCTTGTCTGCCATGGGAGTTCCTTCTCGGCCGTTCAGCTGAACAGCTCTTCGACGGTCTTGCCGCGCTTGGCCGCCACTTCGGCCGCCGTGGTGGTGCGCTTCAGCGCGTCGAGCGTGGCGCGCACCATGTTGTACGGATTGGTCGAGCCGAGGCTCTTGGCCACGATGTCGGTGACGCCCAGCACCTCGAACATCGCGCGCATCGGGCCGCCGGCGATGATGCCGTCGCCGGGCTTGGCCGGTGCCATCAGCACCTTGGCCGCGCCGTGCTCGCCGCGCAGGTTGTGGTGGATGGTGCCGTTCTTCAGCGGCACCTTGATCATGTTGCGACGGGCCTGCTCCATGGCCTTCTGCACCGCCACCGGCACCTCGCGTGCCTTGCCCTTGCCCATGCCGATGCGGCCATCGCCGTCGCCGACCACGGTGAGCGCGGCGAAACCGAGGATGCGGCCACCCTTGACGACCTTGGTGACACGGTTCACCGAGATCATCTTCTCCTTCAGACCGTCGTCGTTGGCTTCGGTCTGGGCGCGGGGTTGAAACTTCGCCATGTTGGATATTCCTGTCGGCTGACGTTCAGAACTGGAGGCCGGCTTCGCGCGCGGCCTCGGCGAGTGCCTTCACCCGGCCGTGATAGGCGAATCCATTGCGGTCGAACGCAACCTTGTCGACGCCGGCCGCCTTGGCGCGCTCGGCAATGCGCTGGCCGACGATCGTGGCGGCGGCGGCATTGCCGCCCTTGCCGGGCGCGCCGAGTTGCGTGCGCAGGTCCTTCTCGACCGTGGAGGCGCTGGCGAGAACGCGCGCGCCGTCGCTGGAGATCACGCTCGCGTAGATGTGCAGGTTCGAGCGGAAGACGCTCAGTCGCGCCGCGTCCTGCTTGGCGATGCGCACGCGGGTCTGGGCGGCCCGGCGCGTACGCTGTTCTTTCTTGTTCAGCATGGCGGCTCCTTACTTCTTCTTCGTTTCCTTCAGGGAAACACGCTCGTCGACGTAGCGGATGCCCTTGCCCTTGTAGGGCTCCGGGGGCCGCTGCTTGCGGATGTTCGCGGCGGTCTCGCCGACGAGCTGCTTGGAGATCCCGCGGATGATGACCTTCGTCGGCTGGGGCACCTCGAACTCGATGCCCTGCGGCGCGGCGACGGACACGGGATGCGAGTAGCCCAGCGCCAGCTCGAGGTCGCGGCCCTTGAGCGCGGCGCGGTAGCCGACGCCCTGGATTTCGAGGGACTTCTCGTAGCCGTCGGTGACGCCGATGACCATGTTCGCCACGAGCGAGCGGGTCAGCCCGTGCAGGGCGCGGTGCTCGCCGCGATCGGTCGGGCGGGTGACGACCAGCACGGCGTCGTCCTGCGCGACCGTGATGTCGCGCGAGATGCGCTCGGAGAGCTCGCCCTTGGGCCCCTTCACGGACACGAGCTCGGGCTCGATCGTGATGGTGACGCCGTCGGGGACGGGGATGGGCTTACGGCCGATGCGAGACATGCCGCTACCAGATGAATGCGACGACCTCGCCGCCGACGCCCGCCTTGCGGGCATCGTGGCCGGTCATCACACCGCTCGAGGTGGACACGATCGCGGTTCCCATGCCGCCCTGGACCTTCGGGATGTGGCTGTGGTCGACGTAGTAGCGCTGGCCGGGGCGCGAGGCGCGCTTGAGCCCGGCGATCGCGCTGCGGCGATCGTCGCCGTACTTCAGCTGGACGCGGATGATCTCGCCCGGGTGATCGGCGTTCGGCGCCTCGACGTCGTAGCCGACGATGTAGCCCTGCTCCGTGAGGATGCGGGCCAGCTCGCGCTTGAGCTTCGACGCCGGGATCACGACGGTGTCGTGCTGCGCCGTGATGCCGTTGCGCACACGGGTGAGGAAGTCGGCGATGGGGTCGGTCATGGACATGCGATCAACCCCCTACCAGCTGCTCTTGGTCATGCCGGGGATGTAGCCGTTGTGGGCGAGCTCGCGCAGGCAGATGCGGCACACGCCGAACTTGCGGTAGACCGCGCGCGAGCGACCGCAGCGGCGGCACCGCGAGTATCCGCGGGTCGGGTACTTCGGCGTTCGGGACTGCTTGACGCGAAGTGACGTCTTGGCCATCGAAAATCAGCTCTCCTGGGTGTTCTGCTCGCCGGGCCGGCCCTCGCGGGAGAAGGGCAGACCGAACAGCTCGAGCAGGGCGAAGCCCTCCTCGTCGGTCTTGGCCGAGGTGGTGATGGTGATGTCGAGACCGCGGACCTGGTCCACCGCGTCGTAGTCGATCTCGGGGAAGATGATCTGCTCGCGGACGCCGATCGTGTAGTTGCCGCGGCCGTCCAGCTTGGCCTTCAGCCCGCGGAAGTCGCGGATCCGCGGAATCGCGATCGAGGTCAGGCGGTCGAGGAACTCGTACGCGCGCTCGCCGCGGAGCGTGACGGCCAGGCCGACCGGCATCTCCTCGCGCAGCTTGAAGTTCGCGATCGACTTGCGGGCACGACGGACGCTCGGGCGCTGACCGGCGATGGCGGTCAGCTGCTCCTGGGCGTTCTCGAGCAGCTTGGAGTCCTGCTTGGCGTCGCCGACGCCCATGTTCAGCGTGATCTTCTCGATCTTCGGGGCCTGCATGATGCTCGTGTAGCCGAAACGCTCGACGAGCTGCGGGCGGATCTCGTCGAGATAGCGCTGCTTGAGGCGGGCGGGTGTCTGTGTGGTGCTCATGATGATCAGTCCAGCTTCGTCCCGGACCGCTTGGTCACGCGGTTGCGGACGCCGTTCTCACGGGTCACACCGACGCGGGTGGGCTTCTTGTCCTTGGGATCGATGAGCATGACGTTGCTGACGTGGATCGGGCCTTCCTTCTCGACCCCCCCGCCGATCGTGGCGGCGCGGTCGGC
>CALMQI010000176.1 GCA_937871935.1 uncultured Burkholderiales bacterium | reverse complement strand
CGACACGACGACGCGGTCGCGGCCCGTCTTCTCCCGCAGGGCGGGCACGAAATGCGGGTTCGGCAGGAATCGAACGTCGAACAAAAGGTCCAGATCCCGCGGTGTCCCCCGCTTGAACCCGAAGCTCTCTAGGGTCACCGACATCGGCGCTCCCGCTTCGGGCGGCTTGAAGTGCTCGCGGATCACGTGGCGCAGACGGTGGATCTGCTTCTGGCGCGCGATGTGGCTGTCGGCGCGGCTCGCGTACTGGATGTCCTTCTGCCGGCTCATCACCTGCCAGATCGACTCGGGCTCGGGTCCGCTCGGCTGCCATACGTTGACCGCGAAGATCAACGAGTCGCGCCGCGGCTTGTCGTCGAGCACCGCCTCGATCGGCGTGTTCGAGTAGATGCCACCGTCCCAGTAAGGCTCGCCGTCGATGCGGATCGCCGGAAACGCCGGTGGCAGCGCGCCGGAGGCCATCACATGCTCGGCGCCGAGCTTCGTCTCGCGACTGTCGAAGTAGCGCATGCGGCCGGTGCGCACGTTGACGGCGCCCACTGTCAGCCGCGGCCGACAGGCCGACAGCAGCTCGAAGTTCACCAGCCGGCTCAGCGTCGCGTGCAGCGGCGCCGTGCTGTAGTACGACGCCGCCTCGACGCCCACCTGCGCCTGCGCGCCGGCCCATGACGCCGGGTTCGGCGTGAAGAAGCTCGGGATGCCGCGCGACACCAGGCTCATGTTGTTGAACAGGTTGCCCAGCCCCGGCCACAGCCGCCAGCCGTCGGTGGGCGCGGCATGCTCGACGCGGCTCCAGAACTCGTGCAGCCGCGCCAGCCGGTCGGCCGGCCGGTTGCCGGCGATCAGCGCCCCGTTGATGGCGCCGATCGAGGTGCCGATCACCCAGTCGGGCTCGATGCCGCGGTCGTGCAGTGCCTCGTAGACCCCGACCTGGTAGGCGCCGAGCGCGCCGCCCCCCTGCAGCACCAGCACGGTCTGCGGCGCCAGCGTCGCGGCGGTGCTGCCGTCGACCCGAATCTCGGTGTGGCCGGTCGTTCGCAGCTTAGTGCGTGCCATGGTCGATTCCCGTCGTGGATGTGAGTGTGGTGGTGACCGGCGCCGGCAGCGGCGTGCGGGCCAGCGCGACCAGCTCCTCGTACGAGCGCTGCGCGGCCTGCCAATAGGCGTCCTGCGCGGCGCGCAGCGCGTCGAACGAGGCCAGCAGCTCGTTGACACGCTGCGCCTGCACCTGCGCCAGCTCGTCGAGCAGCCGTTCGGCGCCGCGCCACAGCGCGGCCGTGGTGCGCTCGACATGGCCACGCGTCAGGTTGAGCATCTGGTCGGCCGATGTCGCGCAGACTTCGAAGCCGCGCCAGGTGGTGCGCCAGCTTTCACTGTGCTGCTCCGGGCCCAGGGGAGTCGGGATGCGTGCGTGGACAAGCAGCGCACGCGCCGCCGACAGGTTGAGCGAGGCGGTATTCTGCACATTGGCCAGCAGCACGTCGGCCAGTGTGCGCGCCAGCAGCGCGGTCTGGCGCACGAGTTCTTCGCGCGAGGCCACCGCGGGTGCCGCGGGCGCTGTCGGCCGCGGCGTCGAGGAAGCATCGCGCTGTATCGGCAGGACGTTCATGCCGGGTCTCCTGTTCTGGTGTCGTGCGCGCACGCCAAGCGCGGCGTGGCGCGGAGGCGAAGGCTTCAGCGCGGGTCGACGAGCGTCGAGGTGATGGAACCCACCACCTGGTTGGCCATCATGAACTGCGCGCCGCGCGTCGTGATCTGGTGGCGCGCCGCGATCCAGGTGAAATCGGTGTAGACCGCCCAGACCGTGCCGCTGTCGTCCTGCGTCAGCAGCAACCGCACGGGCCAGTCCAGCCCCGCGTCGGCATTGGCCGTGATGAACTGCGTGCCCAGCGGCGGGTTGCCGAACTCGAGCAATGTAGACGGACGCAGCGATATGCCGGCCTTGGCGGCGAGCGCCGATTGGTCGACCTGGTGGAAGAACAGGATGCCCTTGGCCGCGATGTCGGCCTTGATGCGGGCGATCGACTCCTGCATCGAGTACGCGCTCTTCACGCGGCGTACCCCGTTGTCGGTGCTCTGCGCCGCCGCGGGCGCGGCAAACGACATGGCGAGGGCCGTGACGGCGGCCAGACGAACGATCGAGGCAAACATGGTCATCTCCTTGCGGTTGAGAGTCACGAAAGCGGCCTGGCATGACGTTGCCAGGGCCAGCGCCCATCGAGCTCGAGCGCGAGGCTCCAGCTCAGGAAGGTCCGGATCGCCACCACCACGGCGAGCACCGCCACGCTGGTCAGCGTCGGCGTGAAGGCCACCGTGCGCACGATGTCGGCGGCCACCAGCACCTCCAGGCCGAGCAGGATCGCGCGGCCCATGTCGTGGCGCGCCTGCTCGATGCGCTCGGCTGCCGGGCGCCCGCCGCCGCGCAACGCCCGCAGCGCCGCGAGCAGCAGGCCTGCGGTGATGAGGGCCACGCCGGCCAGCTCGGTGGCGTTGCCGACGCGCTCGATCAGTTCAGCGTGCGGCATGTTGATCGATGCCCGGTTGCAGCATCGGGTTGGCTGTGGCGGCGGCGCGTACGGGCGCCACCATCAGGCCGCGCGCCAGCCAGGCCGCCAGTGCGAGCGCGACGCCGACGGCGGCCACTGCGGCCGGCCAACCCAGGCGCTGGAACAGCTGGCCGACGACGGCAGCGCCCACCAGCCCGCCGAGGAAGTAGCTGGCCAGGTACATACCGCTGGCCGACGACGGATCGTCCGCCGCCGCGCGGCCGACGAAGCCGGTGGCCGCGGCCTGCGCGAAGAACGTGCCCGCGCCCACGCACGCCAGCCCGACGATCACCGCGGCGAGCTGGTCCAGCAGCAACAGCGGCAGGCCGGCACCGGCCACCGCGAGCGCACCGACGAAGGTGCGCCGAGTGCCGATGCGCGCCACCGCGTGGCCGGCCAGCGGCGTGCTGATCAGCGACGGCAGGAAGACGAAGTACACCAGGCCCAGCGCCATCGCCGACAGTACGATCGGCGGCCGTGCCAGCACGAAGTTCACGTAGGTGAAGGTGCCGATGAAGGCGAACAGGATCAGGAATCCGATCACGAAGCTCGTGCGCAGGGCCGGGTTGCGCCAGTGCCCGGCCAGCGTGGCCAGCGGGGCACGCGCCATCGCGGACATCGGCATCGGCACGGCGCGCGACAGGGTCAGCCAGGCCAGCACGGCGCCGGCGACGTTGAGCGCCGCGAAGACATAGAAGTTGCCGGCCAGGCCCAGGTGGTCGGCCAGTGACGCCGACATCAGGCGCCCGAACAGGTTGCTCGCGACGTTGCCGCTCACGTAGGCCGCGAAAGCGCCTGCGGCATCCGACACGCTGCAGTGCTCGGCCAGGTACGACAGCGTCAGCGCGAAGGCCGTCGACATCGCGAGCCCCTGCACGATGCGCAGCGCGGTGAAGGTGGACAGGTCAGGTGCCAGCGCCAGCGCCGCCGTCGGCAGCGCCAGCAGCGCCAGGCTCGCTGCGATGCCCACGCGCCGGTCCAGCCGCCGTGCGAACAGCGCCACCGCCAGGGCCGCGACCGCCATGCCGATGGTGCTGGCGTTGACCGCCAGTCCCATCGCCGCCGGGCTGACCTGGTAGTGCCGCGCCAGCGTCGGCAGGATCGCCTGCGTGGCGAACAGATCGACCAAGGTCAGGAACGCCATCAGTGCGATCGTGAAGTTGCGGAACATGGCGGCCCTCGTCATTCCTACATCATGTGTTCGTCATGCTTGTCTTCCGAGCGGAAGAGATCGAACGCATAGATCACCACCGGCCTGGCGCCGGTGTTCTTCCACCAGTGCGAAGTCGGGCTGCGCTCGGCGGTGATCTCGCCGGCCTTGTGCACGATCGGCGTCGCGCAGGTGCTGGCGTACTCGGTGATCTCGCCCTCGGTGATGAACAGCAGTGCAGGGCGGTCGCCGTGGCTGTGCCAGGGCACGACGCCGCCGGGCTGGATGTCGAGCCGGCGCGCGCGCAGCTGCCGGCCCTGGATCGACACCGGCTCGCGGTTCAGCTCGATGAAGGTGACCACCTTGTCGGCCACACCACTGGGCCCCGACGCCGACATCGGCTGGCCGGTGCCGTTCGGCCGGCGCTGGTCGGCCGGGCATTCGCCGGCGCGGGCCGAGCTCAGCGCGCCGAAGGTCAGCGCGAGTGCGGCGGTCAGGCCGACGATCGCGCCGCGGGAATTCAGAAGACGGTTGCTCATGCTGGGTGCTCCTTGAGTCGGTGGGGGGACAGGCGACCGCGCGAGTCGGCCGCAGGGGAAGGAAACGAAGGAAGACAGACGCGGCGTGGGCGTGCTCAGTGCGCGGTCCAGCCGCCCTCGATCGGCAGCACGGCGCCGGTGATCGAGGCGCCGTCGTCGCTGCACAGGAAGGCCGTGAACGCCGCCACCTGCTCGACGGTGACGAAGCGCTTGGTCGGCTGCGCCGCGAGCAGCACGTCGCGCACGACCGCCTCTTCGCTGATGCCGCGCGCCTTGGCGGTGTCGGGGATCTGCCGCTCGACCAACGGCGTCAGCACGTAACCCGGGCAGACGGCATTGACCGTGATGCCCGCCTCGGCGACCTCGACGGCCTGCAAAAACTGCTCGCGCAAGGCGACGTCGCGGCGATCCTGGGCGCGCAGGGGCTCGGGCTGGTCGACGGCCTGGTGCTCACTCTCCGCGCCGGCAAGGTCACCCGCGACGACGCGCGCAGCTGCCGCGACCGGCTGCGCCTCGCCGACCTGCGGATTCTCGGGGTGGTGCTCAACCGGCATCGCGCCGCCGGCTTCCTCGGCAAACGCTACCGCTACTACGAAGCCTATGGGCAGCCCGAGCGGGAGCCCAAGGCCGGCTCCGCCGCCTGAGCTGCCCCGCCGCGCGCATGATCGACCTGCACTGCCACATCCTGCCGGGGATCGACGACGGCGCGGAGAACCTCGAAGAAGCGGTCTCCATCTGTCGCCTGGCCGCCGCGGACGGCTGCCGGGCGATGGTCGCGACGCCGCACCAGCGCCGCGGCGCCTGGTGGAACTGCGACGCCGCCAAGCTCGCCCGCCTGCACCGCGAGCTGCAGCAGGGCGTGGGACCGGAGCCCCGCCTGCACCTCGGCGGCGAGATTCACGTCGATTCTTCCCAACTGCTCGACGAGCTCGAGCGGCTCCCGGAGAGCGGCCTGCAGTCGCTCGCCGGCTCCCGCTACCTGCTGCTCGAGTTCAGCGCGGCGTTCAGCGCCACGG
>CALMQI010000175.1 GCA_937871935.1 uncultured Burkholderiales bacterium | reverse complement strand
GCACGTCGGCACCGAGATCGTCACCGACACCGTCATCGACGTGGACTTCAAGTCGCGGCCCTTTCGACTCACTGGCGACTCCGGCGAGTCCTACTCGGCCGACAGCGTGATCATCTGCACCGGCGCCCAGGCACGCTGGCTGGGGCTGCCGAGCGAGGAGAAGTTCAAGGGGCACGGCGTATCGGCCTGCGCAACCTGCGACGGCTTCTTCTATCGCGGCAAGAAGGTGATGGTCGTCGGCGGTGGCAACACCGCCGTCGAGGAGGCGCTGTTTCTCACCAAGTTCGCCGAGACCGTGACCGTCGTCCATCGCCGCGCCGAGTTCAAGGCCGAGCGCATTCTGCAGGAACGGCTGTTCAAGAACCCGAAGATCAATGTCATCTGGAATGCGACGCTGAAAGAGGTCACCGGCAAGGAGAGCCCGGCAAGTGTCACCGGCGTGCACCTGGCCCATGTCGACAGTGGTAAGATCTCCGAGCACGCCGTCGACGGCGTCTTCATCGCCATCGGCCATTCTCCGGCCACCGAGATCTTCAAGGGCAAGGTCGAGATGCGTCCCAACGGCTACATCGTCACCCAGCCCGGAACCTGCAACACCAGCATTCCCGGCGTGTTTGCAGCCGGCGATGTGACCGATGATGTTTATCGCCAGGCCGTCACAGCGGCTGGTATGGGTTGCATCGCCGCGCTCGATGCCGAACGTTTTCTTGCCCATGGCGTCGCGAGCGTGAAGGCGGCAGAGTAACATGGCCAAGCGTGGGCCCGGAGCCGTCAGCGGAGCAGCGAGAACCGAGATGCGCGAGGAAACGCCACCCCTGTCCATGGACTGGGACAAGCTGCGCATATTCCATGCCGCCGCCGATGCCGGCAGCTTCACTCATGCCGGCGAGCAACTCAACATGAGCCAGTCGGCGGTGAGCCGCCAGGTGAGCGCACTCGAGCGGGATCTCCACATCAGCCTCTTCCATCGTCATGCCCGCGGGCTGATGCTCACCGAGCAGGGCGAGATCCTGTTCCGGGCCGTGCACGACGTCTTTGCGCGTCTCACCACGGCGGCGACGCTCTTGGCCGACAACAAGTCGAAGCCATCAGGCTCATTGCGCGTGTCGACCGCCGTCGGCCTCGGCTCGGCCTGGCTGACACCGCGCATCGCCGAGTTCCTCGAGCTCTATCCCGACATTCGCCTGCAGTTCATCCTCGATGACGAGGAGCACGATCTGTCCATGGGCGAGGCCGACGTCGCGATCTGGTTTCGCGAGCCGAGCCAGAGCAACCTCATTCGCCGGCCACTGTTCACGGTGCACTATCACGCCTACGCCTCGATTGATTACGTGAAGCGCCACGGCCAGCCGGCCTCGGCGGCCGATCTCGATGATCACCGTATTCTCTCCTTCAGCGGCGACACCTCGGGGCCTTTCGGCAATATCAACTGGCTGGCCAATGCCGGTCGCGCCGACAAGGGCCCGCGCGCCTCCGCGCTCAAGATCAACAATGTCTATGCGCTGAAGCAGGCCGTGCGCCGCGGCGTCGGGATCGCCGTGCTGCCCGACTACCTGATCAGCGACGAGAAGGAATTCGTGCAGGTTCTGGCGAGCATCGACATGCTCGAGCTACAGACCTATTTCGTTTATCCGGAAGAGCTCCGGAACTCGAAAAAAGTCCAGGTTTTCCGTGATTTTCTGGTTGCGAAGTCGCGGCTATGGAAATTTTGACCGTCTGATCAGGCATTGCCTGACTTGCATAGCAGACATGTGCCGGACCCCCTGCCTTGCGCCGCACAAAAGTTGCTACACAAACCTCAGCTGTGACGGACAGCTTTGAAGGCTCGTACCCTCCCTTTGATGCCTTCTAGGTGCTGGAACGTTCCTGTATCCAGCTTGCCGCGCCTGCCCCCAACAGGCGCCGATCGCAACTCAAGCCGGGCCTCGCGCCCGGCTTTTTTCTGCGCGGGCGGAGGGCTGCGTCCTTGCCCAATGGGACTAGTCCAAGGCTATAGCCCAAAGATGAATGCTATGCGCTGGACGCAGATGCCGGGCTCCGGGGCTCGGGCGGGGATGCGTCGGCTCCATGTCCGTTTTATGCACCTTTGGCGTCCCGCAATGTCCGGTTTGTGTCCGCTTTGCGCCGCTATCATACCCAGCTAGCCTATGCTCCCTGGGCCACAGGGATGTCTCCCCTGTGCCACAAGCCGGCCCTCACCTTTTTGCTGCCGCAGCCCGCCCGGAACGTGCCGGACGGCGCGAGCCGTCCTAGACGAACAGCCGCTCGCTTTCGAGCCCCTGGTACATCCCGGCCACCCACTCGCCGTAGCCATTGTAGATCTGGGTCGGGACGGTGTCGGGGGAGAGCCAGTTGCCGGAGCCGAGCACGCGCTCTTGCGCCTGGCTCCAGCGCGGGTGCGAGACGTCCGGATTCACATTGGCCCAGAAGCCGTACTCGGACGCGTTGATATTCTCCCAGAAGCTCTTCGGGCGCTGGTCGGTGAGCTCGATCCTGACGATCGACTTGATCGACTTGAAGCCGTACTTCCAAGGCAGGTGCAACCGGATCGGGGCGCCGAACTGCTTGGCGAGCGGCTTGCCATAGGCGCCCGTCACCATGAAGGCGAGATCGTTGTCGGCCTCGGCCAGAGTGATCCCCTCGACATAGGGCCACGGATAGCCGAAATCGAGGCCCTGGGCGGGGGCGATCGTCTTGTCGAGGAAGGTCTCCATGCGCAGATACTTGGCGCTGCCGAGCGGCTCGGCGAGCGCGATCAGGTTGCGCAGGGCAAAGCCTGTCCACGGCACGACCATCGACCACGCCTCGACGCAGCGGTGCCGCACGACGCGCTCCTCCAGCGTCATCTTGCGGATCAGGTCGTCGATGCCGAGCGTCAACGGCTTGGCGACCATGCCGGTGATCTCGACCGTCCAGGGCCGCGTGACGAGCGCCTGGGCGCGATCGGCAATCCCCTTGTCGGAGCCGAACTCGTAGAAGTTGTTGTAGGTGCTGACGTCCTGCAGCGGAGTCGGCTTGTCCATCGTCACCGCGCCAGGCACCGTGCTGCGGGCGCCCGGCAGCGGTGTGCTCTTCGCCGCCGCTTGCGCCCGCACGGACCAGGGGGCCGCCAGGCTGCCGAGTGCGGCGAGCGTCAACGCCCGGCGGGCCTCGAACACCGCCCGGGGCGTGATGTCGGAGGCGACGGGGTGGACGAAACCACGATGACGGGGCAGCAGCATGGTGGATCCTCTGGGCTTGGTGCTAGGTCGTCGACGACGTCCGTCACCTTACTCGGTATCCACCGGCCGCGTCGGCGCCGGGTTCAGCGGATCGAGTCGTCGAACTGCGTGTCGTCGATCACGTCGCCGAAGGTCGTCTCGCCGAACAGGCGCAGCGAATGCTGCGTGCTGCGTTCGCGGAAGCTCTTGCGCGAGAAGAGCTTGGCCTGCGCCTCGGGTGGCAGGTCGGTGATGTTGATCAGGTTCTTCGCCACCAGCGTGTCGATCACGTCCTCGAGCACCCGCACGAAGTCGGCATCGAGACGAGCGAACTCCTGCGGCGGCGTGCTGCCGGAGTGACCGACGAAGGCCTGCACGTCGGGGTGGTCGTCGTTCAGGTACTCGGTCGTGCCCGGCTCGGCCTGGCGGTGCAGACTGGCAAGCTGGCCCTGGGCGTTGCGACGGACGTACGGCATGGCGAAATATAGCCGGGCCATCCTCTGCAGGGCGGTGCGCGACCGCATTGCCGGCGTGGCCAAACATGAAAAAGGGCCGGTGTGGCACCGGCCCGGGCGCCTCGTTTCGGCGCGTTTCAGCGCAGGCCGGCGATGTAGTCGGCCACGGCCTTGATCTCGCGGTCGCTCAGGCGCGAGGCGATCGCCACCATCGGCACGCTGTTGGCGCGCTGACCGGAGCGGAAGGCGGTCAATTGAGCCTCGGTGTAGTCGGCATGCTGGCCACTCACCCTCGGGTACTGCGCCGGAATGCCTGCGCCGTTCGGGCTGTGACAGCCGGCACAGGCCGGCACCTGCTTGTCGGCGACGCCGCCGCGGTAGATCTTCTCGCCGAGCACCACCAGATCCTTGTTCTTGGCAAAGCCCGGCTTGGCCTGCTTGGTGGCGTAGAACGCGGTCACGTTGAGCATGTCAACGTCGCTGAGCGTGCTGGCGAATCCTTTCATGATCGGGTTGTTGCGCTTGCCGGACTTGAACTCGGAAAGCTGCTTGGCCAAATACTCCGGATGCTGGCCGGCGATGATCGGGTTGGCCGGGCTGCCACGCGAGCCGTCGGCCGTATGGCAGGCGGCGCAGACCTGCGTGGAGATCGCCTGGCCCTTGGCCACATCGGGCTTGGGCGCGACCTTCGTCTCGGCCGCGACGAGCGGTGTGGTGACCAGCGTGGCCAGCAGCAAGGCAAGCAGCGACTTCATGGCAGGAACCTTGGTTGTTCGAGGAAAGGGTTCGACGGGAAACAAACCCGCCGATTTTACAATGCCTGATGGAGACGCCCGCGATCGACAACACACCCGCCGCACGACGGGCGCTGACGTGGGCCCGCTCGGCTCGCTTCTTGACCACGGCCAGCCGGCTCGACCAGCTGCCGCCGCCGGGGCTGCCCGAGATTGCCTTTGTCGGACGTAGCAACGCCGGCAAGTCGACCGCCATCAACACGTTGGCTCAGCACAAGCGGCTGGCCTTCGCGTCGAAGACGCCCGGACGCACCCAGCACATCAACCTGTTCACACTAGGCCCAGCCGACGCGCCCGACGCGATTTGGGCCGATCTGCCGGGTTATGGCTATGCCGCCGTGGCGCGAGATGCCAAATTGCGCTGGCAGCAGGTGATGGCTGACTACCTGGCGTTCCGGCACGCGCTGGCTGGCGTGGTGATGCTTGTCGATCCACGCCACGGCTTCACCGCGCTCGACCGGCAACTGCTCGAGTTCGTCGCTCCGCGGGTTGGGCGCGGCGAGGTCAGGCTGCTGGTGCTTCTGACCAAGGCCGACAAGCTGAGCCGCGCCGAAGGCCGGCGCGCGCTGGCGCAGGCGGAGCAGGTGCTCGGCGACCTGGCATCCGAGCACGCCGACATCGGCGTCACGCTGTTCTCGGCACTTAACCGGGAGGGCGTCGACGATGCAGCGATGACGATCCACTCGTGGATATCGCGCCCTGCCTGATTGCGCTGTCGCACGACGCCGCGATGTCGTACCGGTTTTGCCGCGCGAGAGGGCGAGCCCACGGCAGCGGTGCTGCGAGTCTCGCTCAGGGCCGTCCGATGAACAGCGCCAGACCGGTGCTCCCGCCCGGCGCGGAGGTCAGACCCAGGTATAGCGGCCCGATGCCGGTGTCGGCGCCCAGATAGACGCTGAAGCCTGCACGCAGGTTGGACAGGCGCATTGCCGAGCGCTGCTGCCAGATGTTGCCCGCCTCGACCGTGCCACCGAAGAAGAAGCCGCGCGTCAGGGCGAGTGGCTGCTCCCGCCGCGCGTACCAGCCTAGCCGGAACAACAACAGGTCGTTGCCCTCGAGCTGGCCGCTGTAGTAGCCCGACAGCTGGTGGAAGCCCCCCAGCGTGTAGCGGCCCACCTCGCCGCTGCGGCCGCCGTTGGCGAGCGCGGTGCGGGCGTGCAGGTTGACCGTGTGCGCGCCGCGCGTGAGGACCCAGGTGCCTTGCGCCTCCAGGCGGCTGAACGAGCCCGCCAGGTCACCGGCGCGCCGACCGGCCCAGGCCTGGGCGTCGAA
This sequence comes from uncultured Burkholderiales bacterium, assembly GCA_937871935.1. Lineage (GTDB taxonomy): Bacteria > Pseudomonadota > Gammaproteobacteria > Burkholderiales > Burkholderiaceae_C > JAEUPI01. The sequence continues at coordinate 3,908 of CALMQI010000175.1, read as the reverse complement.
GCGATAGCCGCCGAGCGGGAAGTTCGCGTAGTCGAGTTGGTCGACGACGACGCGGGCCCGCACGCCGTCCTCGGTCCAGCGTGCGGTACCGATCGGTCCGGTGTAGGCCGCGCCGAGCAGCACCGGCGCGGTATGCACGGTCACGTGGGAGGGACCGATGCGGACCTCGCCGAATTCGCCCCAGGGCTGGCCGAGGTCGACGCCGGCCTCGAAGAACGAGCGCTTGAACTCGGCGATCTCGCTGCCGCTGTCGGCCTCGTAGCGGATCAGCGGCCGCCGCCGAACGCCGGCATAGCCCGAGACGAACCAGTCGTTGGCCGGCGACGAGGTCCACGCCAGCGGGTGGTACAGCTCGGAGAAGACCAGCGGCTCCTCGCCGATCTGCAGCCGATTGCGCCATTCGGTGCCGTTGGCCGTGAGCCAGTGTCGGTTGTGGCTGAGCTTGACGTTGAAGGCGCTGCGGCCGCTGAAGTCGGTGCTCAGGTCGATGCCCAGACGCAGGTAGTGCGGACCCCAGGGTTTGTCCTCCAACTCGAACAGCAACTCGTCGCCGCGCTCGCTGCGGACGAGTTGATAGTCGGTGCGCACGTAGTCGCCGGCCGCGGCCAGGCGGCGTGTGTCGCGCTCAGCCCTGGCCGCGTCGAACGGTTGGCCGACGCGGGATTCGAGCATGGCCGCCAGACGCTCGGGGTTGGTGCTGGCGGTGCCGACGATTCGCACCGAAGTCAGCGGTGCAGGCGCGGGTGGATGAGCCGACTGTTGCTGGCGCCAGCGGGCGTAGGCTGCGTGGTCAAGCGAGAACGCCGACAGCTGCGCCGCGACCGCTCGCGCACCATCCGCACCCAGCGAGACGAAGTCGGGTGCGCTGTCGAAGTCGCGTGCTGTCAACGCGCCCAGCTGCGGTGTGACCAGCACGTCCTGCGGCTGCAGCTGCGCGAGGCTGCGCTGCACATTCTGCTCGGTCAGGATGTTGATCATCTGTTGCGTCAGACCGAGCACCGAGGTCAGCGTGTCGCGGCCGGCCAGCGGCGTGCCGATGTTCACCACGATCAATCGGTCCACGCCCATGCGTCGCGCCACTTCAACCGGGAGGTTGTCGACCAGACCGCCGTCGCCCAGTACTGTGTCGTCGACCTCGATCGGAGCGAAGACGCCGGGCACGCTCATGCTGGAGCGCAGCGCCTGCGCGAGATCACCGCGGTCGAGGACGGCTGCCTGGCCGGTTTCCATGTTGGTGGCTACCGCGCGAAATGGAATCGGCAGCGCGTCGAAGCGCTGGATGTCGCGCACGGGCAGTGTCAGCCGCCGCAGCAGCGATTCGAGACCGCGGCTGGAGACAGCACTCTGCGGCGCGCGCAGCACGCCGTCGCGCAGGCCGAGTTCGAGGGCGGGCGAGATCTCGAAATCCTCCTCCTTGCGGCGTTGCGACAGCTGTTGACGTTCGACGCGGCTGGCGAAGAGCTGGTCCCAGCGAATCGTGACCAGTTCGCGTTCCAGGGCGTCGGCTCGCATGCCGCTGGCGTACAGGCCACCGACGATGGCACCCATGGATGTGCCGGCGACCGCACCGATCGGCACACGCAATTCTTCGAGGACCTTGAGTACGCCGACATGGGCGAGCCCCCGGGCGCCGCCGCCGGAGAGCACGAGTCCGATGCTGGGCCGCGTGGCGTTGATCGAGGGCACGGTCGTGCCGAGTGCTGGCACGTCGGCGTCGGCGGCACGCGCGGCACACGCGGCGACCAGCAGCAGCGCGTAGGAAAGCAGGCTCAGCAGGACCGGCATCGGCGCATTGTCGGCGCCGGTCGCGGTGGACCTCAGCCGAACAGCGTGGGACCGGGCTCGCGCAGCACCTGTCCGACGCGGCCGAAGGCATCGCGCAGCAGCGAGCGGGGTACCAGCTCGCGGGCCAGGCCCTCCTGTGACAGGCGATCGATCGATTGTCGCCGCACGGCCCAGTGGCGAGCCTCGGTCGCGTCGAGCATCAGCCAAGGCCCGCGCTCTGCGCCGCGCCACAGCACCAGGGCACGCCGCCACTGGCCCCGCAGGAAGAGCGTGAGCCACACGCCCGGCTTCCAGGGATCGGGCGGCGTCGGGGTCAGCGGTTTCTCGTCGCCGCTGCGTCGGCGCTGACTCACGACAGTGTTGTCGATGCGACCGGCGTCGAGCTCCTGCGGCAGCGAGGGACCGAATCCGGTGGCCGCGTGTTGCGTGAAGTGGGTGAGTTCGGCAATATCGTCGGTCGCAGCGGCGACGGCGCGCGCGAAGCGCTGACGCTCATGCACCGAGATGCGCGCGATCGCAGACTGGAAGTGACGTGGCTCCAGGGCCGGGTTGGCGGCAATCTGGTCGACCAGCGATTGTGCGAAAGCCATGTTGGCCTGCAGATCGCCGACAGCGCGCGTGTGCATCAGGAAGGCGAGATGATCGACGAAACGCCACATCGGATGGTCGGCATCTTCGATCGCCGCGGGTTCACCCAGTGCATGACGCAAGGCACCAGGGTAGTAGCGCGACAACAGCGGCAGGCAATCACGCGGCAGGCGCCGGTCAGCCATGATCGCGTCGAACAACTGCGAGAGCCGCTCGACGGGGGCCAGATGGCCTTCGTGCGGCGCCGCAGCCGCGTCGAACTCGACGATTCGTACAGGCACCAACTGGACCGGCACGACGCCGATCGGCGGTTGTCCGACGGCATAACGCGGCGAGCCGGCCAGCCCTTGCTCGACCTGGCGCAGGAGGCCCTGCACGGATGACGGTTGCCCTAATGACGGCTGCGCGGTTCGGCCGGGTTGCGCAGGAGCATAGGCGTCGTCAAACGACGTGGACGGGCGTTCCAGTTCGCGCCGGGCACGCATGGCATCGGTCAGCTCGATTGTCTGGCCTTCATTGACGATCGTGCGGTGTGCTGCCGGCGCCACGCCCTGCGCTTGCAGGCGCTGGCACGCAGCCAGGTAGGTATCGCGGATCGCGCGGATCAATGGATCGGCCGAGATGCGCAGGAACAAGGTCTGCATCGCGCGCGAGATCGGCACCGCGCGTGCGCCTGCCATGAGTGCTCGGACCCACACCTCGGGTCGCAGTGGATTGGTCTCGCGCGAGGTGTTGATGTCGCCGACCAGCGCGGAGGTGAAGGTGCGCAGCTCGCGGATCTCGTGCTCGAGTTCGGCTCCGGCACGTTCGACGACACGGGCGATCTCGATGTCCGTGGTGATTTCGTCGTCCTCGACGAGCGCCAGCTCGAGTCGCCCCGTCTTCGGCGCGGCCGCCGGCGCCGCGCTCGAACCGCGCTGTACCTGTTCACGCAACGATGTGGCGGCGTGGCGCACGAAGTCGGCGCGATGCATCGTCAGCAGGCGAGGCGCCTCGTGCTCGTTGGCCATGCGGCCGGGCGGATGACTGCGCCAGTACTCCAGGGCACCGTCGAGCATGGCTTCGAACACCGGTTCGGCCAGTCGCAACTCGTGTTGGATGAATGCCTGGAGGGTGGGTCTGGTGCTCATCGCGCGCCGAGGCGAAACGTGGCGATTATGTGCGCTGGCCGCCGCAAAGAAGAGGCCCGCCGGCGTTGCCGCAAGATGCGGCGACGCTCCTTCTCGGTGGCGCCACCCCACACGCCTTCCTTCTCCCGTCCCTGCAGGGCGAACTCCAGACACGTCTCCTGCACCGCGCACTCGGTGCACACCATCTTCGCGACGGTGGCCGCCGCACTGGAATCGTGTCGCACGGGCCAGCCGACTTTAGTGATGTGAGATGCGGCCCCGCCCTATCCCACCACGCCATCGATGACGCGGCCGGCGACGGCGTAACCGGGATTGGAGTACGCCATCCGGGTCCCGGGACGCCACCGCACCCGCCGCGACGCCGGACTGCGCAGCAGCACCTCGTCGAGCGGCCAATTGCGCCAG
>CALMQI010000174.1 GCA_937871935.1 uncultured Burkholderiales bacterium | reverse complement strand
TCTTCCCCTACACGACGCTCTTCCGATCTGCCCGGCGACGACGACCGTGACGACAGTCACTGCGTCAGCCGGGTGACGGCCTACTGCAGTGCACGCAGGCCGGCGTCACTCCAGGTCTCCCTCGATGAACGGGTTCTCGGCCTCGTACTCAGCACGGCTCTTGCGGCGGTGGTCGCCGAGCAGATGGACACAGGCCATCGCACGGTCCACGTAGATCTCGGATCGAAGCGGCCAACTGCGTGCCGCATCGAAAAGGCCGGGCATGAGCTCGTAGCTCTTGGGCTCGCCGCCGACCTGCACATCGTTGAACCACAGGTGCGAGCCGCAGCGCGGGCAAAAAGCGCGCTCGGCGAAGGTGGACGAACGGTAGCGGGTGACCTCGCCCGTGACGGTGACAGCAGAGGCGTCGGCCGTGAAGCACAGGAACAGTCCCCCCGTCCAACGCTGGCACATCCGGCAGTGACAAGCGCCGACGCGTGGGTCGTGCCCGCTTGCCACCGTGACCGTCACGGCGCCGCAGAGGCAGTGGCCGGTGATTGCAGGGATGGAGGGACTCTGCAGGTTGGTGCGATGGGGTTCGGCGGACGTTGGCTGCATGTTCAGGGCTCCTTGAATCGAACTCCGGCATGGGCAACCGGCGGGCCGATAGGACCGTCGTCGGGCGGCAAGACGGGCCGCACATGCGGCGTCGCCGGTGAACAGCGCCAGGCCGCGCAGTTGCGCGGTGCGCCACGAACGTCGCCGGTGTCGTTCACGCGGGAATGGTCGCACGCCTGCCCGTTCACGGGCCGCCCGGCGCAAGCGTTGGAACCCGATCGATGGACTTGATCATGGGCTGGGTTCGATCGACGAATCCTTAGGCATGGTGACGCTTGACTTGCTCACGTTCGCGGCAATTCTTTGGCGCATTCCGATGCGGTGGTCGCGCCATTGGGCGCGAGGCACTCTGGGGCTGCCGTCGCGACGAGTTCCTCGCTGAATCGCCCTCATGCGCGCGGCGTGCGCTGCTTCGCGCCAGCACGCGCTGTAGGCATTGGCACGGCCTGAGAAAGCGTGTCTGGCCACCATGGGTCGCGCGTTCCATCGCCGAATCGCGCCATCAGCGCTTCGAGCAGAACCCGGACCTTCGGCGAGACGAAGCGGCGATGCGGGTAGACAGCGAACACGCCGAACTCTGGCAGCGACCAGTCGAGCAGAACCGGTTCGAGGAGCCCGGCATCCAGGTCCCTGCGTGCCATGAAACTCGGCGCCACGGCGAGTCCGATTCCCCGGCGCGCCGCCGCCATCAATGCTTCGCCGTGATTGCTCAGCATCACCGCCTTTACCTTGACACGGACCTCGCGGCGGCCACGAACGAACAGCAGTTCGTGCATCGGCCGCGGCTCGGTGAAGACGAGATTGCGGTGTGCGGTCAGGTCTTGTGGTCGACGCGGGCGGCCGTGTTGGCGCAGGTACTCCGGCGCGCCGAAGACGCCGAGGCGGGCACGCGCAAACAGCCGCGCAACGAACTGCCCTTCCAGCGCACGGGCCACGCGCACGGCCACGTCGATGCCCTCCTCCACCATGTCCACGACGCGGTTCGAAAGCCGAAGGTCGATCACGATGTTCGGGTTGGCCGCCATCACGTCGCTGAGCACCGGCACGATGTTGTCGCTGAAGTCGATCGGCGCGGTCACCCTAAGCAAGCCGGCCGGCGCCTTCGCCAGCTCGCGCATGGAGTCGTCCGCGTCGTCGAATGCATGGAGACATTCGAGACACCGCTCGAGGTAAACGCGGCCGGCTTCGGTGAGCCCGACCCGGCGCGTGGTTCGATCGAACAGGCGTGTCCCGATAGTCGCCTCAAGGGCGGATACATGCTTGCTGACGGCGGCAGGCGACATCTGAAGATCGCGTGCGGCGGCGGCAAATCCGACGTGCTGCGCGACTCTGACGAACACTTGCATGTTCAGGAGGCGGTCCATGGCGCCATGGTGCCACTCATTCCTGCAGCGAAACAGTCCATCTCCTGTGCACGCCATTCCCTGCCGGTCCCGGCCGACGTAAGGTGCAGCCTTCTCAACCGCTGCCGAAGCCAGGAGATTCCCATGAGCAAGGCCTACGACGCCATCATCGTGGGGGCGCGCTGCGCCGGTTCGCCGACGGCGATGCTGCTGGCCCGCATGGGCTACAGGGTGCTGGTCTTGGACCGCGCAACCTTTCCGAGCGACACGCTGTCGACGCATGTGGTACATCCCATCGGTGCAGCCATGCTTGCGAAGTGGGGGCTGCTGGATGGCCTCATCGCGACAGGATGTCCGCCAATCGATACCTACGCCTTCGACTTCGGTCCCTTCACGATCGCCGGAACGCCAGGGACCGCGGACGCCCCGCTCTCATACTGCCCGCGACGCACGATCCTGGACAAGCTGCTGGTCGAAGCAGCAGCCGCGGCCGGTGCCGAGATTCGCGAAGGGTTCACCGTCGACGAGATCGTCACCGAAGGAGGCCGCGTGGTCGGCATCCGCGGTCACTCCAAGGGCTGCAGTGTCGTCGAGGAGCGCGCCCGGGTTGTCGTCGGCGCGGATGGCCGGAATTCGATCGTCGCGAGCGCCGTCCTGCCCGAGCAATACCACGAGAAGCCTGCGCTGCTGGCCAGCTACTACACGTACTGGAGCGGCCTGCCGATGCAGGGTCGATTCGAGATCTACATCCGGCCGCATCGTGGATTCGCGGCCGTTCCGACCCACGATGGCCTGACGCTGGTCATCGCCGGATGGCCGTACGCCGAGTTCGAGGCCAACAAGAGCGACATCGAGAGCCACTATCTGAAGGCGTTCGAACTCGCGCCCGTCTTTGCCGAACGGGTCCGCGGCGCACGACGTGAGGCGCGCTTTGCCGGCGCGGCGGTACCAAACTTCTTCCGCAAGCCCTACGGTCCGGGCTGGGCACTGGTGGGTGATGCGGGCTACAACAAGGATCCGATCACTGCGCAGGGCATCACCGACGCATTCTGCGATGCCCAACGTTGCGCGATTGCACTCGACGAGGCCTTCAGCGAAAGTCGCAGTTTCGAGAGCACCATGGGGGACTACCAGCGCGCTCGAGACGACCATGCGCTTCCGATGTACGAGTTCACATGCCAGCTGGCGGCCCTGGAGCCTCCGCCGCCCGAGTTGCAGCGGTTGCTCGGCGCCGTCCATGGCAACAGACAGACCATGGACGACTTCGTGCGCATGAACGCCGGGACGATCTCACCAGCGGCATTCTTTGCGCCGGAAAACGTCGGTCAAATCATGGCCGGTTCAACGGTCCCGTACTGATCGTACGATGGCTCGACCCAGGCATTGCCGCCGCCACGCGGGTGTCAGCTCTCGCATCGGCTCGACGACCGCAACGGGTCGGTAGCGCCAGGTCGCCATGGGGTAGAACGGTCATGCCGCTCGCGCGCCTCGGGTCACACGGGTGAACGTCCGCATCGCGAGGCGGTGCGGTCACTCGACGTGCATGTGGATGAATGACTAGCCAGCCTGATAGGAAGTGCTGCAGGGCCAAGTGCTTCGCACCTTCACGACCGAAGAGCTCAGCTTCGGCAGCAAGATCTACGAGATCGGCGCAATCACCGTGTTGGCCGACGGCATCAAGGTCGAGCTGAAGTAACGGGCGAGGCTCTACGCCACGGCCAGGCGCAACTCCGCGCGGCGAGGGGTCAGTCGGTCGGCGCCGACGGATCGAGCAGGCCGGCCGCCTTGAGATCGCGCCACAGCGCCGGCGGCGCCGCATTCACCGCATCCGCCACGTTCGCCTCGATCTCCGCCGGCTTCACCGCACCGAGCACGACCGACACGACCGCCGGGTGCAGCAACGCGAACTGCAGCGCGGCGCGCCGGATCGACGTGCCGTGGGTAGCGCAAATCGCCTCGATCCTGCGCACCCGCTCCATGATCTCGGGCGGCGCCGCGGCGTAGTCGAACTTGGCTCCGGGCACGGCCCCGGTGGCGAGGATCCCCGAGTTGAACACCCCCGCCAGCATGACCCCCATCTTCCTTTCGAGGGCCAACGGCAGGAACTCGATCAGGCCGCTCTGGACCAGCAGCGAGTATCGGCCGGCCATCATCGCGACGTCGAAGTCGCCGGCGCGCGCGAACTTGACGCAGATGTCGGCCTCGTTGACGCCGAAGCCGATGGCCGCCACGGTCTTGTCGCTGCGCAACTGGTCGAGCGCGCGGTAGGCGCCGTCCATCGCCTCCTTGAAGCGGCGCCCGGCCTCGGCGCCGTGCGTCCAGACATCGCAGTCGTGGATGAGCAGGATGTCGATGGCACTCAGCCCCGTGCGAAGCAACGACTGCTCGACGCTGCGCATCGTGCCGTCGTACGAATAGTCGAAGCGCGCTGCATGCCCGTAGCCGCCCACGAACCCCGGCGAATACACGTCCTGGTTGCGCGGCGACGGCTTCGCAAACGGATCCATCACGCGTCCGACCTTGGTCGAGACGATGACGTCGCGACGCCCGGCGCGACGCAGCCCCGCACCCAGGCGAGATTCGGCGATCCCGTTGCCGTAGTGCGGCGACGTGTCGAAGATGCGAACGCCGCTCGCGTAGGCCTGCTCCACCGTCGCGATGCTGGTTTGCTCGTCGAGCAGCTCGTACAGCTCGCCCAGGGGCGCCGTGCCCAGGCCGATGGCCGAGAAGACCAGCTGCGTGGCGTTGCGGGTCTCGAATGCACGCGTCTTCATGACGTTTCCTTCGGGCAAGAGGGTCGGTACGGGTCGCGTCGACCGATGAGCGGACGAGCATGGTGCACATCATCCGCGCGCGTGCGTCGAGCCACAACGCCGGGCCGCCGCGCGGCTCAACACCGGCGTGCTCGGGAATGCGGTTTGCTGCTCGGCAAAGTTGCGAGCGTCCGATCAGGTTTGAAAGCTTCGACATGACCCCGGTAAGCCGGCAACACCTTCGCCTGTCCGGCGGCACCGAGCTGTCGTACATCACCGCAGGACGATTTTCGTTCAGGGAGCAAACCCAGCTTGAGGAGCCATGAAGATGGAGTTTCATCGCGGACGCCTGATCGACCACGTTCACCTTCGCGCACATGATCTCGATGCAAGCAAGGCCTTCTACCGCGCTGTGCTCAGGGCCATTGGCAGAGACGCCGCCATCCAGGAGTCGGACGACCATCTCGCTGCCGACGAACTGTGGGTCGATCGTGCCGACGGGCGCACCTCCACCGTCCATCTTGCGTTCCAGGCCTCGAGCCCGGAGGTGGTGAAGGCGTTCCACGTCGCCGCGCTTGCCGCGGGCGGACGGGACAACGGTGCGCCGGGTGAACGCAGCTACCACCCGGGCTACTTTGCCGCCTTCGTGCTGGACCCGGATGGAAACAACATCGAAGCCGTCTATCACGGACCGTTCGAGGCCTCGGCCGAGTCGGTGGTGCTGCGACCCAAACAGGAGCTGCTCAGCGAGCCGAAGGACGGCAGCGCCACATGAAGGAGTCGGCCATGAACTGCGGTCGGGCTGCAGGTGCTCGAGCGTGCGGCCGTGCCTTCCACCACGGGCCTGCAAGGTGCCACCGAACTCACGCGCGTCGCGGGGCTGTCCGACTGCGTTCGCTTCGTCCAGAGCACTTCGAGCGCTACGACCGCGTCGTACGAACATTTCGTCGGGCTGTACCAGCGCGGAGTGCTCGCAGGGGCACTCATTCACGCGGCCAAGGCTCGGTGGCTTCGCTCAGCGCAGCGCCGCCTACCCGAACACCGTATCGCTCTCCGCCTGCGCACTGCTCAAGAACAGGCGCAGCTGCGGCCCGCTGTCGTCGTGCTCCCAGCGGCGCCCCTTCACCGTGAACTGGCGGCCGCCGAAACGCAGCAGGTCGTCGACCAGGGGCGCCACCGCGTGGCCGTCCCAGAACGCCGGCACGGCGATCTGGGAGCGGCGCAGCCACGCCATGTCGTCCGGCGTGAAGGCGAGCACGATGCGAAGAGAGGGAGTGTTCGTCGTCATCACGACAGTCTATTTGCTGCCCAGCCCCATCTGCTTGCCGACGTCGGTGTAGACCTTCACCTTCTCTTTCATGAAGGCGTCCATCTGCTCGACGCCGATGTTCACCAGCTCGAAGCCGCTCTTGGCGGCGAGCTCCTTCATCTCGGGGTCGGCGTTGAGCGCGGCGAACAGATCCGACAGGCGCTTCTTCACCTCGGGCGGCGTCGACTTCGGCACGCCGATGCCACGAAACGCCCCGTCGACCCAGTCGACGCCGAGCTCCTTGAAGGTGGGCACGTCGGGCATCAGCGGGTGGCGCTTGTCCATCGCCACCGCGATCGCGCGCACCTTGCCCTTGTTGTTCACCGCGAACGCGGTGTAGGTCATGCTGCCGTCGACATGGCCGCCCAGCACGGCCATCGTCATGTCGCCGGTGCCCTTGTACGGCACGTAGTTGGTCTTGATGCCGAACGCGGCGTTCATGCGCTGGTGCGCAGCATGGTTGGCCGAGTTCTGGCCTGAGCCACCGAGGTTGAGCGTGCCGGGTTTGTCCTTGGCGGCCTTGACGAAGTCGGCAAAGCTCTTGATCGGGCTCTGCTCGGGCACCACCAGCGCGTCGGGCGTGTAGTGGTACCAGAAGACGGGCGTCACGTCATCGGTCTTGTACTGCACGATGCCTTCCATCGGCTGCAGCACGGTGTGCGGCAGGTTCACACCCACCACGTTGAGCCCGTCGCCGGGCAGCTGGTTCATCGTGCTCCACATCAGCGCGCCGCCGGCGCCGGCCTTGTACTGGATGATGGTCTCGATGGAGGCGCACTTCTTCTTCAGCACCATCTGCTGGTGGCGCGCCGACAGGTCGCTCTCGCCGCCCGGCGGAAAGGCCTGCCAGTACATCAGGTTCTTGTCCGGGCACGGCTGAGCCTGCGTGGCGCCCACGCCGAGCGCGGCGAGGGCAAACACGAGAGCCCGCATCGTCACGAATCGATTCATCGCTGTGTCTCCTCTTGGGGTGGCCGATGTTCGCGCTAAGCGGCGCGGCGCGCCAGCGGGTTGCCCTGGAGGCGCGCGCACACCGCCGCCGTCACCTGGGCGGTCGTTGCCTGGCCGCCGAGGTCGCGCGTGTGCAGCGCCGGGTCGGCTGTCACCGACTCGATCGCCGCCATCAGGCTGCGGGCCACGTCGGCTTCGCCCAGGTGTTCGAGCAGCATCACGCAGCTCCAGAAGGTGCCGACCGGATTGGCCAGGCCCTTTCCCATGATGTCGAAGGCCGAGCCGTGGATCGGCTCGAACATGCTCGGGTAACGCCGCTCGGGGTCGATGTTGCCGGTCGGCGCGATACCCAGGCTGCCCGCCAGTGCGGCGGCCAGGTCGCTCAGGATGTCGGCGTGCAGGTTGGTCGCCACCACGGTGTCGATGCTGGCCGGCCGGTTGACCATGCGCGCAGTCATCGCGTCGACCAGTTCCTTGTCCCACTTGACGTCGGGGAATTCGCGCGCCACCTGCGCCGCGATCTCGTCCCACATCACCATCGCATGGCGCTGCGCGTTGCTCTTGGTGACGACCGTGAGGAGCTTGCGCGGCCGCGAGCGCGCGAGCCGAAAGGCGAAGCGCATGATGCGTTCGACGCCGGCGCGCGTCATCATCGACACGTCGGTGGCCACCTCGATCGGATGGCCCTGGTGCGCGCGGCCGCCGACGCCGGCGTACTCGCCCTCGGTGTTCTCGCGCACGATCACCCAGTCGAGGTCCGCCGGCGCGCAGCGCTTGAGCGGCGCGTCGATGCCCGGCAGGATGCGCGTGGGCCGCACGTTGGCGTACTGGTCGAAGCCCTGGCAAATCTTCAAGCGCAGGCCCCACAGCGTGATGTGGTCGGGAATGTGCGGATCGCCGGCACTGCCGAACAGGATCGCGTCCTTGCTGCGCAGCGCGTCCAGGCCGTCGGCCGGCATCATCTCGCCGTGGGCGCGATACCAGTCGCCACCCCAGCCGAAGTGCTCGAACTCGACCGCGAAGCCGCCTTGCACGCGCGCCAGCTCGCGCAGCACCTGCTCGCCTGCGGGGATGACTTCCTGGCCGATGCCGTCGCCGGGGATGGTGGCAATGCGGTAGGTCTTCATGCGAGATCTCCTCAATGGACCGCCACTTTAGCGCCGGGTTGCGATGCCAGAATGGCCGCGAGGAGAAACACACGATGATCACCGACGCCTGGATCCAGCACCCCACGCTGCGGATGCTGGCTGACCCGATGTTCGAGTCGCTGCGCCGCTGGACGAAGCAACCAGTGCCGACGCAGGAGATCCCGGTGGCCGCCACGCTGGCCGCGCTGGATGCGGCCGGCGTGCAGCGCGCCTTCACCAGCGCCTGGGTCGGCCCGCTGGGCGCGATGATCTCCAACGACGAAGTGGCCGGGTTCGTCGCGCAGTCGGGCGGGCGGCTCATCGGCGTCGGCTCGGTCGACATCCGCCGCCCGATGCAGGCGATGCGCGAGGTGCGCCGCTGCGTCGAACAGCTCGGTTTCAAGGCGATCCGCGTGCTGCCGTGGTTGTGGGAGCTGCCACCGAGCGACCGGCGCTACTACCCGGTGTACGCCGCCTGCTGCGAGCTCGGTGTGCCCTTCTGCACGCAGATCGGCCACACCGGCCCGCTGATGCCCAGCGAGCCCGGCCGGCCGATTCACCTGGACCCGGTGGCGCTCGAGTTCCCCGAACTCACGATCGTCGGCGGCCACATCGGCTACCCGTGGACCGACGAGGCCATCGCGCTGGCCACCAAGCACGAGCGGCTGTACATCGACACTTCGGCCTACACGCCGGCCCGCTACCCGGCGGCGCTGGTGGAGTTCATGCGCGGCCACGGCCGGCGCAAGGTGCTGTGGGGCAGCAACTACCCGATGATCGCGCCGCAGCAGGCGATCAGTGGGGTGGATGCGCTGGGGCTCGATGACGAGGCGAAGACGCTGTTTCTCGGCGGCAACGCGGCGCGGGTGTACCGACTCGACGGCGGCGCGTGAGTCGGTGCGCGTTGGGGGGCGACGGCTGGCGCCAACATCCGACCGATCGCGTGGACGGGCCTGTGTCGCTGGAGCATCGGGCCCCCGGCGCGAGGCGCAGCGTCAGCCTTCCGGTCGGTCCTGCGGCCCCGGACGCAGCGGAATGTCGAACCAGAACGTCGATCCCTTGCCGGGTTCGCTGCGGACATCGATCGCGCCGCCCATCAGCTCGACCAGCTGCCTGCTGATCGCCAGGCCCAGCCCGCTGCCGCCGTAGGGCCTTGCTGACGAGTCGTCGGCCTGGACGAAAGGCCGGAACAGTGTGGCGGCGACATCGGGACCGACACCGATTCCCGTGTCGTGCACGGCGAAGCGGACCCATGTGCGCGGGTCGCCGTCGCGCGGATCGAGGCGGCTGACGGCAATGTCGACGGTACCCTCGTTCGTGAACTTGACGGCGTTGCCGGCCAGATGCTGCAGGCTCTGCCGAATGCGCTTGCGGTCCCCGAACAGTGCGTGCGGCAGGCGAGCGTCGACGCGACATCCGACGCGCAGGCTGCGCGCGGCGGCCGCGGGGCGCAAGGAGTCGAGCACCTCCTCAACCACGCGCGCGGGATCGAACTCGACCGTCTCGATGACCAGACGGCCGGCCTCGATTTGCGTGTAGTCCAGGATGTCGGTGACGAGATCGTTCAGAGCCTGCCCGGACTTCACGATCGCGTGGCAGTAGCGCTGCTGGGTGGTGTCGAGCGGCGTCCGCAATAGCAGCCCGGCCATCCCCAGCACACCGTTGAGCGGCGTCCTGAGCTCGTGACTCATGTTGGACAGGAACCGCGACCGGGTCTGGCTGGCCGCTTCGGCCGCGCGCTTGGCCTCGGTCAACTCCCGATTCTGTGCGCGCAGCCGTGCCGTCAGCGCCTCCAGCGCACCGACGGCAGAAGCTCCGTCCGCGAGTGTGCCCGCCGGGTCGATGGCGTCGTACAGCGCGTCCACCTCGCCGGCAATGCGCACGATCGTGAGCCGCTTGGCGGCCTTGGCACCGGCAATCGATTCGTTGAGCTCGTGGTACTGGCGGAACTCGTCGTAGGCCTCCTGCCAGCGGTCGGTGTCCGCGTACAGGTCCGCACGCCGCTTGCGGCACTGCCGCGCCAAGACGGGATCGCCGATCTGCGATGCAATGCCGAGCGCTGCCGAGTACAGCGACTCGGCCTGCACGAGGTCGCCGGAGGCGGCACGGATCACTCCGAGGCTGCCGAGCAGGTTGGCGAGCGCCTTGTTGGGCGGGCGCTTGCGGGCCTCGGACACCGCGGGGACGAGGCAGCTCTCTGCCTCGGAGAGCTCGCCCATCGCCGTCAGGATGCTCGCGACCGTGTCGACGACGTTGAGCCCGGCCACCGACAGCGAGTCCTCCTGCGCGATGCGCAGGCTTTCCCGCCCTGCGGCGAGGGCCGGTGCGAGCTCGTCCTTGCCGAGCAGGGTCATGGCGAGGTTGTTGAGGACCGAGCAGAGCCGCCTGCGGTCGCCGGTGTCCCGGGCGATGCGCGCGGCTTGCTCGAGGTGCCGCAGCGCCTCGACGGCATCGCCGGATATCGCGTAGACGCAGCCGAGGACATCGAGCGCATGCGTTTCGCCGTCGCGCGCGCCCTGCGCACGTGCCGTCTTCAGACCCTGCAGCGAATACCTCAGCGCGCGGCTGAACTCACCGATCTGCGCATACGCCCAACCCAGGCCGATCCAGGCGTCGCAGCCGACTCGCGACACCGCCCCGTTGCCGATCAGCTTCAGTGCCTCGTGGTACTGGACCACCGCAGACTCGATGTGTCCGTCCTGCCGAGCGAAGCTGCCGAGCAGCACCAGCAACTCGGCCTCCTCGGCATCGTGACGGGTCGTTGGCGATTGCAGCTGGCGCAGCAACTCGAGCCCGCGTTGCGCGTCGCGGCGTGCGCAGTCGAGGTCGAAGTAGCGGCACGATCGCGCCGATTCGATGCATGCGACGACCTGCCCCAGGCCGTCGCGCGGAACCACTTCGTCCTGCGTGGTCAGCACCATGGTGCGATGGTACTGCGTGCCGTCGCCGGGTTCGGAGGCGGCCGAGGTGGGGCGTGGGGCGGTGCAGCCGACTCAGGGCCGCCGGCACCAGTAGAAGGCCTTGGCCTCGCGCACCAGCACGGCGACGAACACGCCGCGCGCGGTGGGCTCGCCCACCTTCGTGACCGGCGAGGTGCGGTGGCAATCGGCGCAGCTGCCTCTCGAGTCCGCCGCCGAACTCACCGCACTGTGGTTGCCGTCGCGCCCGAGGTTGGCGCGCTGCTGGTCGCAGTCGAAGTAGTCGAAGTCCGCCCGCAGGCTGGCTTGCTGGCTCCGGTTGCCGGCCAGGTCGATCACGTTGGCGGTGTACACGTTGGCCAGTGGCAATGCTGTGTTGGGCTCGGCGTCGGGTTGCGGGATCTTCACCCCCGGGTCGTCGACGAAACGCAGGCAGTTGTCACCGCAGCTCGCGACCTTGGGTTGGAACGGCTTGTCGTTGCGACGCCACTCCAGCGACTCGTCCTTCTCGAGCGGGCCCGACAGCCGCAGCGTCACGGTCGGCGTGGGGTCGTCGGTGCGGCCGCTGATGTTCTCGTTCTCCGGCACCGCGCCCTTCACCGGCGAGAACGGCACCACGTCGCTGGTGGCGGTGATGCCCACCACCGTCTGCCGCGGCGGCGTGACGTCGATCGGGTCGCTCACCGACGCGCTGGGCTGGCCGAACACCGCGGCGTTGTTCGACAGCTCGATGCGCGCCACGAAGGTGTAGGTGCCGTCGTCGAGCGACGCGCTGTTGAAGCGCCAGTCCAGGCCGTTGACGCTGCCGGTGCCCACCGCCGCACCGTTGCGATAGACGCGCACCACTTCGGAGGGCGAGACTGTGCGCTGGATCCGGCCGGCCAGGACCGGGGCGATCACGTTGTTGACCGGCACCGCGCCGCCAGCGGGCGCGACGCCGTTGATGCTGTCGAGCGACGTGGCCGCGTCGGCCAGCGGGAACGCTGTGTCGATCACCACGCCCCGTGTCGTGCCGACCGCTGGCGACACGTTGCCCGCCGCGTCGAGCACCTGCGCCGAGTAGCTGTACTTGCCGGCGGCGAGCCGGGCCTGCTCGGTGTACGTCCAGCTCGTGCCCTTGGCATCGAAGCTGGCGACGACCTCGCCGTTGCGCAGCAGCCGCACCGCTTCGTGGGCCGCCAGCGCCGCGCTCAGCGTGCCGGCGATCGTCGGCGTCGTGTCGCTGGTGCTCGCGCCGTCGGCCAGGTTGCCGGAGACGTCGTCGGCGATCTGCGTCACGTCGGCGGTCTGGCGCGGCGGTTCGCTGTCGATCGTGAACGCGTAGCCGGCGCTCGCGACGCCCGCCACGGTGCCCTGCTCGGTGCGTGCCGTGTAGGTGTGGGCGCCGTTGGCAGCGCCGGTGTCGGTGAACGACCAACTGGTGCCGCCGCTCACCGTGGCGGTGCCGCCGAAGGCCACGCCGTCGCGCAGCACGCGCACCACCTGGCCGTTGCCGGGCGCCGCGCTCAGCGTGCCCTGCAGCGTGGGTGTGTTGTCGCTCGTGAAGCCGCCCTCGGCGATCGGCGTGTTGTTGTCGTTGACGGCACGCGTGATCGTCGCGCCCGGCAGGTTGGTGACGACGGTGACCGTGGCCTCGGCACTCAGCGGCCCCAGCTTGCCGGCCGCGTCGATCACCCGCGCGGTGTAGGTGTAGCTGGCACCGGCCAGATCGCTCGGCTCGACATAGCGCCAGCCGGTGCCCGAGGCGCCCAGGTCGGCGAGCACGCTGCCGTCGCGCAGCAGCCGCACGCGTTCGCCGCTGCCCAGCGCCGCGCTCAGCGTGCCCGAGACCGTGGGCGTCACGTCGCTGGTGAAGCCGGGGTTGGCCAGTGCCGTGTTGGCGGCGTCGTCGGTGATCACGACGGAGGTGGTCTGCACCGGGTTGCCGGTGTCGACGCTGAACTCGTAAGGGTCGCTGCTGGCGCCCAGCTGGTCGCCGTTCTCGACGCGGGCCACGTAGCGTTGCAGGCCGTTGCCCACGCCGCTGTCGGTGAACGTCCAGTCCGTGCCGTTGAGCTGCGCGCTGCCCACGGCGTTGCCGTTGCGCAGCACGCGCACCACCTGGCCGGCACCGAGCGCCGCGCTGGTGGTGCCACGCAGCATCGGCGTGGTGTCGCGCGTGGTCGATCCGGCGGCGATGGTGGCGCCGGCATCGTCGAGCGCGGTGCTGATGGCGGCCACCGTGCGCAGCGCCGGCAGCACGTCGCCGGGCGGCTGGGCACAGTTGATCGCCGGGTGGTTCATCGGCCGCGCGATCACGCTGTTATGGCAGCTGGCGCACACCGTGCCCGGCGGCGTGAACGGATGCCGTGAGGGAATGGTGCAGGCGTTGGGCACCACCGGCGGCGGCACCGGGCTGCTGCGCGCCGGCAGGTTGCCGTTCTTCACGCAGGTGAGCCAGCCGCGGGGGAACTGCGGCGTCGTGCGCTCCGTGTTGTGGCACTTCTCGCACGCGGTGTCGGCGTGGATCATCAGCGGCTCGTTGGCACCGCCGCCGTGGAAGCTGGCCGACGGCTGGCAGGCGTCGCTCGTCGTCGGCGCATCGGGCGTCAGCGGCCAGCCGCTGAGTGCGGTGTGGCAGGTCTCGCAGTCGGCGCGCGGCGGCTGCCCGCGCGGCCGGCGCTGCTGCGCGGGGTTGGCGGGGTCGTATTCCTCGGCCACGCGGCCACGGACTTTCCACATGCCGCCCGCGTAGTCGATGCCCATCGCGGTGAGCCGGTCGAACGGCCGCGCGCCGTAGCCGATGAAGCCACCGGGCATCATGTCGCGCAGCGGCGGCAGGCCGAGCACGCGGCGCGCGTCGAGGTCGCGCATCACCGCATCGGCGGTGATGTCGTAGTAGACGCCCCAGGTGTAGACGGCGCCGTTGGCCAGCAGCGCGGCGAACAGGCCCTGCTCGGTGAGGATCTTGCGCACCGGCACGCCGGCCGGCAGCCCGGCCACCTGCTTGGGCTGCGGCGTGCCGCCGGCATACGGCTCGTCGGCCGCGCCCGGCGTGAACGCCGCCGCATCGGCCGGAAAGCTGCCCCAATGCCACACGCTGCCGTCGCGGCGCAGCACCACCACGTCGTTGTCGCGCGCGGCGATCTGCACCACGGCGTTGATCGTGCTCACGGGCCTGGGCGTCGCGCTGGTGCTGTTCTTGTCGCCGTCGCCGAGCAGGCCGAAGCCGGCACTCGAGCCCCAGGCATAGACGCTGCCGTCGTCGAGCAGCGCATAACTGGCCTTGTGCGTGGCCGCCACGGCGATCGCGGCGCGCGGCAGGTCCACGTGCAGCGGCAGCGCCGAGCTCGCGCCGCCGGTGCCGAGCTGGCCGAAGGCGTTGTCGCCCCAGCTGTAGACCGCGCCGTCGGCCATGCGCGCCAGCGTGTGCGCAAAGCCGCCGGCCACATGCGTGGGCACGCCCGGCAGACCGACCTCGCGCGCCTGGCCACCGGTGGAGGCGGTGTCGCCGGTACCGAGCTCACCGTTGGTGTTGTCGCCTAGCACGTAGGCCTTGAGCCGCGAGTTCACCGTGTTGGCCCGGTAGTACGACGAGCCGTGGCCGAAGTTGCCGAGCGCACTGAACACACGCGCCTCGCGCGGCAACTTGTTGAAGGACTGGCCCACCGTACGCCCGAGCGGGTTGTCGCCGACCCAGCCGACGACGGTGTCGATCGCCTCGCCGCGCGCGGTGAGCGCGGTGTCGAACAGGTAGCCGTCGTAGCGGGCGTGACCGAAGTTCAGCACCCGGGGCAGCGACAGGCGCGATTCGTTGGTGCCGAAGCGGTAGGCCTGCTCGGCCAGCGCCGAGCTCAGCTCGCCGGTGAAGCTGTGCGGGTCGTAGGTGCGCGCGTCGGCCGGGCTTGCGCCGGTGTTGCCGTTCATGCCGTCGAACACGCCGTCGAGCAGGTCGGTACCCAGCTGCGCCATCGCGTCCAGCGTGGGCCGCTGGCGCTCGGGGTTGAACATCGCGGCCTGCTTGGAGAACGCCCCGTTGACCAGGCCATAACGCCCGCGCGGGTCGATGCCGATGGCCGCGCCGATCGACGGCGACTTGATGAACGGCAGCCGTGCCACGTCGTCCACGCGCAGGCGCTCGGGCACATGCTGGTTCAGCAGGCCGAGCACGCGCGTGTTGGCGGCGGCGATCTCGGCCGCGGTGGGTTGTGCGGGGTTGACCGCACGCTCGGCCGTGCTGCCTTCGGTGAGCAGGCGATAGGCGGCCTCGCTGAACGGCGTGATGCCGATGTTGCGATCGATCGCCGGCACCACGGCACGGATGACCACGCCGGCCGGGAAGTCGACGAACGCGTCCTTGCCTTCCTCGTAGTAGCTGGCGCCGTCGCCGCCGCGCAGCTCCAGGTACAGCGGACCGCGATAGTCGCGGCGCGGCACGATGGTCACCATGCCGGTGTTGGCATCGGTGCGTGCCTCGCCGCCGCCGACCAGCGTGCCGTCGGGATAACGTACGATCAGCCGCGCGTTGCGAAACTGGCCGAAGTCGCCGCCCGCGCCGACACCGCCGTCACCGTCGGCACCGCCGCCCACGCCGCCGCTGCCGTCGCCGCCGGTGGATTCGAACTCCCAGTTCAGCGCCTGCTCGAGCGTGAGCCCGGGCACCTGGGGCTCGAAGCCGGCATACACGCCTTCGGGCCGCGGCTCGTGATCGCCGCCCGCGCCGCCACCGCCGCCGCACGACAGCAGGCCGATCAGGGCCGCCGACCAAAGCAGCGCACGCGCCCACGACATGGCGGCGGTGCGCGAGGCATGGATGATCGATGTCATACGACGGATCCGATACAAAGGCTTGAGCCGTGAGCCCTGTGTTGCACACGACGGTCATGCGGTTCAAACGAAGTCACAGCCGCACCAGCGCGAAATCGGGCACGCCGCGCGGCGAGATGAACACCGGCCGCTGCCGGCCCTGCGTGAGGCGCGCGACGCCCTCGGAGAGAAACAGGTTCAACGCCGCGAACGTCACGCGGCCCACGCCGGTGAAGTCGGCCTTGCCGGCGAGGCCTTCGATCAGCACCTTGGTGAAGGCACCGTTGCCCCACTCGGCCTTCTCTTCGGACTCCTCCTGCCCGGTGCTCGACGCGAACACCACGACGCCGTTCTCCGACGACGACAGGTCGTTCATCATCTTCTCGGTCTGCCGGCCGACCCGGCTCAACGCGCCGAGCGTGTTGCCGGCGAAGCAGGTGTCGAGGAACAGCAGCGTCTTGCCACGCACCTTGGCCAGCGTGGAGACGATCGTGCCCTGCGACAGCGCGGTCGCGGCCAGGCGCTCGTGCTGGCCGTCGGCCGGCAGGAAGTGGTACTGGCCCAGCCCGTCGTTGAGGCCGTGGCCGGCCATGAACAGCATCGCCACGTCGTTGGCGCCGACCGACTGGTGCAGCCACTCGAAGGCCTTGGTGATGCCCACGCGGGTGGCGTCGCGGTCGGTCAGCACGCGTAAGTGCACCTTGCGGTACTGCTTGCCCTCCTGCGGCCGCAGCGCGGCGGCGAAGTCGCGTGCATCCTTGGCGGCCAGCGCGAGCCGGTAGTCGACGCGCTGGTAGTCGCTGATGCCGATCGCCAGCACATAGAGGTCGCCGCTCGGCCGCGCACCGCCAGAGGCCACGTTGCCGGCCGCCGCGCCACCGGGCGCGCGCTCGACCTTGACGCTCAGCGGCTCCGACACGCCGTAGGCATTACGCGCCAGGATCTCGACCAACGAGACGCCCTCTTCGAGCGGCAGCCTGGCGAAGCCGCGCGCCGCGCCATCGAGGCTCTTGGGCAGCATCAGTTCGGTCGGCTGCGCCGGCCGGCCGTTGACGCGGACTTCGAGCAGCAGGCTCGACGGCTGGCCCGCCGATGCGACCGCGAAAGGCAGCACCACCTCGGCCGCGGCGAGCTGGATGCGCTTGGCGGTGGGGCTGCTCAGCGCCGGCGGCACTTCGAGTGCCTTCACGATGGCCAGCGCCTTGCGCTCGAGGAGGACCGCCTCGCGCGCTGCCGCCTCGGCCGCGGCCAGCGCGGCGGCGCCCTCGCGTGCCGCTGCTTCGCGCGCCGCCGCCTGCTGCCGCGCGGCCAGCGCAGC
>CALMQI010000173.1 GCA_937871935.1 uncultured Burkholderiales bacterium | reverse complement strand
CCCGTCAGCGTCGACGCCTCGGCGGCGGACCTCGACGGCGACGGCTACACCGACCTGATCCTGTCCGCCAGCGCCTCGGTGCGGATGACGTCACCACCCGGCGTGGTGCTGCATTCGTCGTCCCACACCGCCTGCTCGCGCACGCGGCCCGGCGACAGCAGCAAGCCGAGCACGGCGGCGTGCAGCTGCCCCGGCCCGGCGATCTGCGCCCAACGCGTGCGGCGCTGCGCGTCGGCGACCGGATCCACCGGCGGCGCTGGCTCGGGCGGCGGCGCCACGGGCGCGGACAGCGGCGCCACAGGCGCGGGTGGCTCGGACGGCACTACCGGCTTGTCGGGTTCG
Organism: uncultured Burkholderiales bacterium; assembly: GCA_937871935.1. GTDB lineage: Bacteria > Pseudomonadota > Gammaproteobacteria > Burkholderiales > Burkholderiaceae_C > JAEUPI01. The sequence goes on along the minus strand of CALMQI010000173.1, from coordinate 16,757 downwards.
GTCATCAGAACGACCCCGCCGGCTCGAAGCGAAACACCGGTGCGAGAAGATTGGTGGGAAATTGATGGATCGCGGCGTTGTAGGCGGCGGAGGATTGGTTGAAACGCTGCCGGGCCTCCAGCAGCTGCGGGCCGAGCTCGAACAGCACCAGCAATTGGGCCGCCACCTCGTCGCGCGTACCCAGGCCCGGCTCGCCGTCGATCTGGTTGAGCAGGCGCGCGATGGTGGCGCCGAGCGCGTTCTCCGCGGCCGCCAGGCTGGCCACCAGCGCCGCGCGGGTCGGCCGCTGACGCACGGCCTGCGCGGTCGTCTGTACCTGCTGGCGCGCCGCCGACAGGGCGTCGAGCATCGGCCGGCCGCCGGGCCAGGGCTCCCACAGCAGCTGCAGCAGCGCCGCCAGCGCCGCCTCGCGACGTGCCAGCAGCGCATCGACCTGAGCCCAGGCCTCGCCGATCGCGGCGCGCAGGGCGACGATGCGGTTGTGTGCGCCGACCATCCAGAAGGCGCAGACCACAAGCCCTAGCGCGAGTATCCAGTGACCAGGGGTCACGCGTTCGCTCCGGATCGCCTGCTCGGGTTCACCGGCGCAGCTCGCCGTCGCCGAGTACCACCCACTTCAGCGAAGTCAGCCCCTCCAGGCCGACCGGACCGCGGGCGTGCAGCTTGTCGGTGGAGATGCCGATCTCGGCGCCGAGCCCGTATTCGAAGCCGTCGGCGAAGCGCGTGCTGGCATTGACCATCACGCTGGCGGAGTCGACCTCGCGCAGGAAGCGCATCGCGTGCGCATGGTCGCGCGTGAGGATCGCGTCGGTGTGGTGCGAGCCGTGCTGGTTGATGTGCGCGATCGCCTCGTCGAGGCTGGCGACGACCTTGACGCTGATGATCGGTGCCAGGTATTCCTCGGCCCAGTCCGACGGTTGCGCGGCAATCGCGTCGGCGCCGGGCACGCCGGTCAGCAGCGCCAGCGCGGCGGCGTCGCAGCGCATCTGCACGCCCTTGGCGGCGAAGATCGCGCCGATGCGCGGCAGGAACACGGCCGCCTGGCGGGCATGCACCAGCAGCGACTCGGCGGCGTTGCACGGGCTGAACTTCTGCGTCTTCGCGTTGTCGGTGACGGCCACCGCCATCTCGAGATCCACCTCGGCGTCGACGTAGACATGGCAGTTGCCGTCGAGGTGCTTGATGACCGGCATCCTGGCCTCGGCGCTGACGCGCTCGATCAGGCTCTTGCCGCCGCGCGGGATCATCACGTCGACGGACTCGGGCATCGCGAGCAGCCGGCCGACCGCCGCGCGGTCAGTGGTGGCGACGAGTTGCACCGCCTCCTCCGGCAGGCCGGCCTCGCGCAGCGCGCGCTGCACCAGCGCCGTCAGCGCCAGGTTGGACTGCAGCGCCTCCGAGCCGCCGCGCAGGATGACCGCGTTGCCGCTCTTGATCGCCAGCGACGCGGCTTCGATGGTCACGTTGGGCCGGCTTTCATAGATCATGCCGAAGACGCCGATCGGCACCCGCATGCGGCCGACCTGAATGCCGCTGGGCTGGCGCTTCAGCTCGACGATCTCGCCCACCGGGTCGGCCATCGCGGCGATCTGCTCGCAGCCGGTGGCCACGGTGGCCAGGCTCTTCTCGTCCAGGCGCAGCCGGTCGCGCAGCGGCGCGGCGAGTGCGTCGGCGGCGTCGAGGTCGCGCCGGTTGGCCTGCATGAGCACGGACTGTTCCGCGCGCAGCAGTTGCGCGAGCCGGACCAGCGCCGCGTTGCGCGCCGCCAGCGACGCGCGCGCCATCGCGCGCGAGGCCTCGCGGGCCGCCGCGCCCACATGCGCCATGTAGGCAGGAATGTCGTTGGGCGTCATCGCGCGCGCATTCTCGCACCGAGCGCGCCGGCATGCGAGGCGCAGGGCGCTTGACGCCGCGGTCCGGCTACAGCGCGGCCAGCAGCAGCAGCCACAGCGGCGCGGTGGCGGCGAAGGCGAGCGTCGACACGACGATCGCGGCGGTGGCCTCGGCCTCGCCGGTGCGATAACGCTGCGCGAAGATCAGCGCGTTGCTGCCTACCGGCATCGCCGCCATCAGCACCACCACCGCCAGCGCCTGGCCGGTCAGGCCGAAGGCCCAGTGTGCGGTGACCAGCACCAGCGCGGGCATGACGACGAGCTTGAGCAACGACAGGCCGATCGCCCCGCGTGACGGGCCGCGCAACCCGTAGTGCTCGAGCGACAGGCCGATCAGTACCAGGCACACCGGCACCACCGCGGCGCCGAGCACCAGCAGCAGCTCGTCGATCAGCTGCGGCAGGCGCAACCCGATGGCATTGCAGACGAGCCCCGCCACCAGCGGCAGCACCACCGGATGCACCACCGTGTTGCGCACCGCGGTGCGCAGCGTCTGCATCATCGCCACGCCGTCGTGCGTGCGCGCCAGATCGTGCTCGACCAGTGCAGTCAGCAACGTCAGCAACACCAGGCCGTGCAGGCTGACCAGCGTGAGGTGCAGGCCGAGCCCGCTTTCGCCGAACAGGGCGGCCGCCAGCGGAATGCCGACCTGCACCGCGTTGCCGTAGACCGCGGTGATCGCCCGCACGCTGGCCTGCGCCGGCGCCGGCTCCTGCGCCGCGGTCGCGCGGCGCCGATGGGCGATGTACACCGCGAGCAGCAGCAACACCGTCGGCACGAAGAAGGCGCCCAGCGTGCGCCACGGCAGCGCGGCCAGATCGAGCCGCACCGCGGTGCGAAACAGCAGGGCGGGCACGAAGATCGTGAACGCCACGTTGCCGAGCAGGCGCGCGGCGTCGCCTTCGCCCAGCCAGCGCCGTCGCCCGGCCACCCAACCGATGCCGACGACGATGAACATCGCCAGCAGCTTCTGGAAGATCAGCGCGGTCATGGGTGCACCCTGCCGCCGCCGGCCTGCGCGCCGGCGGCGGCGTCTGCAATGGGCTTATTTGCGGCCGTAGTACGCCGTGAAGCTGGCCTGGCCGATCTTGTTGGCGTTGACCATGAAGCCCACCAGTGCGGCGGTACCGTCGGCCGGCGCCTCGATCTTCTCGATCTTCAGCGCGAACACCGTGAAGACATAACGGTGCGGCTTGTCGCCCTTGGGCGGGCAGGCGCCACCGAACCCGGGCGCACCGAAGTCGGTGCGGCCCTGCACGGCGCCTATGGGCATGCTCTTGCCGTCGGCCGAGCCGGCGCCTTCGGCCAGCATCGTCGAGGCCGCCGGAATGTTGTAGACCACCCAGTGCCACCAGCCGCTGCCGGTCGGCGCGTCAGGGTCGTAGACCGTGACGGCGAAACTCCGGGTGCCCTTGGGCGGGTTCTTCCACTCGAGCGCCGGCGAGATGTTCTGGCCGGTACAGCCGAAGCCGTTGAACACCTGCGCCTCGCTGAGCAGGCCGCCACGCTGGATGGTCGGGCTGCTCAGCGTGAAGCCGGCCGCGTGAGCCAGCGGGGCGGCCAAGCCCGCCACGGCGGCGCCCGCCACCAGCGCTCGATGCCAACGCATGATCATCACGGACTCCGAATCGTCGTTCTCGCTGCTCAGGATGATGCCGCAAAAGACGCCGCCGCTCAGGGCGGCGACGGCCACGGCGCCACGCGCTGCAGCCACGCCACCACATCGGCCCACGACGCGTCGAGCCGCAATTGCTTGTGGCGCGCCGCGGCGCCGCGTTGCAAGCGCACGGCACGCCGTGGCAGGTCCAGCTCGTCGGCCAGCCAGGCGACGAGCGCCTCGTTGGCCTTGCCGTCGACCGGTGGCGCGGCCAGCCGCACCCGAAGCGCACCGTCGTGCCACCCGTCGGCTGCGGTGCGGCGCGCCTGCGGCACCACATGGACCGTGAGCCGGCAGCCGTCGCCGTCCGGGCGCAAGCCGGGGCACGGCGACTCGGCCATCGCCCGCTCAAGCCTTGCGCTTGCGCGCTGCTGCCTTCTTGGCCGGCGCCGGCGCGGCCTTGGCAGGAGCCGCGCCGGCGGAGGCCGCTTTGGCGACGGCGGACTTGGCGGCAGTCGCCGCGGCCGCGGTGTGGGCCGCCGCCTTGGCCGCCGCAGTGTGGGCCGCGGCCCCCTTGGCGCCGCGCTCGGGCCGCGGCTCGAACGCGAACATCACCTTGCCCTCCTTGGCATCGTAGGTGAGATAGGCCTTGAACTTGCGCCGCGTCTTGTTGGAGACGAAGTTCTCCATCAGGTCGGTGCGGCCGCCGGCCAGCAGCTTGCCCATCTGCTCGCGCGCGATCGGCTGCTGCAGGATGATCTTGCCGCTCTTGAAGTCGCAGGTCACGTGCGCGCCGACCGCGTGCTCGCAGACGTAGCTGGTGCCGTGTTCGTAGACCTTGCCCTTGCACTTGGGGCAGGCGCCGAGCGACTCCTGGGCCGAGAAGTCGACCGGCTCGCCGTCCTCCTGCGCGCGCTTGGCGTCCTCGCCGAAGTCGAACTCGAGCTTCCAGTTCTTGATCTCGTCGTCGAAGACGAGGCGCAGCTCGGCCGCGAACGGCCAGCCGGCCTTGGAGCGGAAGCCCTCCAGTGGCCCGATCTTCTTGTTCGCCAGAAAAGCCTCGGCCTCGGCGATCTCGAAGCTGCGCCCGCCCGGGATCTTGGTGATGGAGAACTCGCACCCGGATCCGTCAGGGGCCTCTGCAGGGCCCGTGCAGGCGAAGCGCCGGTAGTTCTCCTTCACCACGCCGCCGCAGTGGGGGCACGGGGTCTTCAGCGTCGCGTAGTCGCCGGGAATGGTGTCGCGGTCGTATTCCTTGGCCTTGCGCACGATGCGCTCGGCCATCGCGGCCACGTCCTTCATGAACGCGTCACGCGACAGGCGGCCGTGCTCCATCTCGGCCAGGCGATATTCCCAGTCGCCGGTGAGCTCGGGCTTGGTGAGGTCTTCGACGTCCAGGCCACGCAGCAGCGTCATCAGCTGGAACGCCTTGGCCGTGGGCACCAGCTCGCGACCGTCGCGGAACATGTACTTCTCGAAGATCAGGCCTTCGATGATCGCCGCGCGGGTGGCCGGCGTACCCAGGCCCTTCTCGTGCATCGCGGCGCGCAACTCCTCGTCCTCGATCAGCTTGCCGGCGCCTTCCATCGCACTGAGCAGCGTGGCCTCGGTGTAGCGCGCCGGCGGCCGCGTCTTCAGTGCCACCGCGTCGGCGGCCTCGGTGCGCACCCGCTCGCCCGGACCCACCGGCACCAGGTTGGCGTCCTCTTCCTGCGCCTCCTTGCCGTAGACGGCGAGCCAGCCCGGGTTGACCAGCACCTTGCCGTTGGTCTGGAACGGGTACTCCTGCGCGCCGGCCTTGACGGTGGAGATGCGCGTCGTCACCAGGAACTCCGCCGGCGGGAAGAACACCGCCAGGAAGCGTTTGACCACCATGTCGTACAGCTTGGCCTCGGCCTCGGTGAGCGACTTCGGCGCCTGCAGCGTCGGGATGATCGCGAAGTGGTCCGACACCTTGCTGTTGTCGAACACCCGCTTGACCGGCTTGACGTAACCCTCCTTGATCGCCTTCTTGGCGTGCACGGCCAGCTCGCGCAACGGACCCGGCAGGTCTTCCTTGGCGATCATCGCGAAGGTGTTCTTCACCACCGGCACGTAGTCTTCGGGCAGCGCGCGCGAGTCGGTGCGCGGGTAGGTCAGCGCCTTGTGCTTCTCGTACAGCGCCTGCGCCAGCGACAGCGTGGTCTTGGCCGAAAAGCCGAAGCGGCCGTTGGCCTCGCGCTGCAGCGTGGTCAGGTCGTACAGCAGCGGGCTGCTCTGATTGCTCGGCTTGGCCTCCTCGGTCACGACAGCCGGTTGGCCGCGCACCGCGGCGGCGATCGCCTCGGCGGATCTGCCGTCCCACAGCCGGTCGGCGCGGGCATCGGCATCGTCGCCCTTCTTCCACTTCGGGTCGAACCACTTGCCGTCGTATTGACCCGCCTGGGCGTCGAAGGTCGCGCGCACTTCCCAGTAGTCGCGCGCCACGTGCTTGCGGATCTTCTCCTCGCGCTCGACCACGATCGACAGCGTGGGCGTCTGCACCCGCCCGACAGTCGTGAGGAAGAAACCGCCGTCGCGCGAGTTGAAGGCCGTCATCGCGCGTGTGCCGTTGATGCCGACCAGCCAGTCGGCCTCGCTGCGACTGCGCGCGGCGTCGGCCAGGCCGTGCATCTCCTTTTCGCTGCGCAGCGCCTCGAAGCCGTCGCGGATGGCCTGCGGTGTCATGCTCTGCAGCCACAGCCGCCGGATCGGCCGCGGCGGCAACTTCTTGCCGTCCTCGGCGAACTGCACGATCAGCCGGAAGATCAACTCACCCTCGCGCCCGGCGTCGCAGGCGTTGATGAGGTCGGTGACGTCCTTGCGCCGGACCAGCTTGACCACCGCGTTCAGCCGCGACTTGGCCTTGTCGATCGGCGCCAGGTCGAAGTGCGGCGGCACCACGGGCAGATGCGCGAAGCTCCACTTGCCGCGTTTGACGTCGTAGGCCTCCGGCGCCTTGATCTCCACCAGATGGCCGACCGCCGAGGTGACGACGTAGTGCTCGTTCTCGAAGTGGTCGGCCTGCTTGTCGAACTTGCCTGAGGACGGCGTGAGCGCACGCACGATGTCCTGCGCCACACTGGGCTTCTCCGCGATGATGAGTGACTTGCTCATGACTCCTGTGTGCCCACGTTTTCCATTTCCACAACAGACGGTGCGCGACCCATGCCTACAATCGGCGCACTCTCTCGCGCGCGCACGCACACGCGCGCGCGCCCAAATTCAATGTACCGAATGAACTCCGACAAGCAAGTTTCCACGACGTTCGAGGGCCCCACCGACGAATCCGCCCGGCGTGGCGAAGGGGGCCGGCGCATCCAGGTGCGGCGCTCCGGCGTGCACGGCAAGGGCGTCTACGCCCTGCAGAAGATCCGCAAGGGCGAGATCATCATCGAATACAAGGGCGAGATGATCACCTGGAAACAGGCGCTCAAGCGGCATCCGCACGACCCCAAGGACCCCGATCACACGTTCTACTTCCACATCGACGACAAGCATGTCATCGACGCCAAGTTCGGCGGCAACGCGGCGCGCTGGATCAACCATGCCTGCAAGCCCAACTGCGAGTCCGACATCGTCGGCGAGCGGGTGTTCATCAAGGCGCTGCGCAAGATCGAGCCCGGCGAGGAGTTGTTCTACGACTACGGCCTGGTCATCGACGAGCCCTACACCCGCAAGGTGAAGAAGCAGTTCGAGTGCCGTTGCGGCGCCAAGCGCTGCCGCGGCACGATGCTCGCCCCCAAGGACTGATGCCGATCGGTCCGACCATCGCCGACGACACCATGCGAACCCCCGCGGCCGTGAAGTGGGGCGCCGAGAGCTTGTGGCGCGATCTCAACGCGCTGCTCCCGGGGCTGGCCGTCGAGGTGGTCGACAGCTGCGAGTCGACCAACACCGAGCTGGTCGAGCGCGCCCGCCGCATGAGCGGCCTGGCCGACCAGCAGCTCACGCGCCCGGGCGAGCTGGAGCCGCCGATCAGCGGCCCGATCCCGTTGGCCGAGACCACACCGCTCGGCCGCCGCGCCCACGACACCCAGCCGTGCCTGCTGGTGGCCGAGACACAGACGCGCGGCCGCGGCCGCCTCGGGCGCAGCTGGCAGTCGGCCGAGAACACGTCGCTCACCTTCTCACTTGCGCTGCGCTTCGAGCCGCCCGACTGGTCGGGCCTGTCGCTGGCCGTCGGCGTGGCGCTGGCCGAGGCGATCGACGCACGCACCGATCGCGCCGGGCCGCGCATCGCGCTCAAGTGGCCGAACGACCTGATGTGGTGCGACGGGCAAGGCCCGTCGCGCAAGCTCGGCGGCATCCTGATCGAGACGGTGCCGGTCGGCCGTCGCCGCATGGCGGTGATCGGCATCGGCCTCAACGTGGCGCCGCTGGCCGACACCACCGACCTGAGCCACGGCTACGCGCACCTGCAGGAGATCATTCCCGGCATCGACCCGCCGGCGGCGCTGCGTCGCGTGGCCCCTGCCCTGTTGGCCGCTGTGCTGCAGTTCCAGCGCAGCGGCTTTGCCTCGTTCAAGCCCCGCTTCGAGCAGCGCGACGACCTCGCCGGCCGCCCGGTGCAGGGCGGCCCCGCCGAGCAGCCGATCGACGGCGTGGCGCTCGGCATCGACGATCTCGGGGCCCTGCGGGTGCAGGTCGGCGAGATCGTGCAGACGCTGAGCGCCGGTGACGTGAGCGTGCGCGCCGCCGCCGACGGCGACGAGGGCCGACGGTGCTGAGAGCGCTGGTGGCGGTGCTCGTCATCGCCAACCTGCTCGCGCTCGGCTGGTCGATGGGCTGGCTCGACAACGCGGGTTTCGGCTCGGAGCGCGAGCCCGACCGGCTGCACCGTCAGGTCAACCCGAAGGCGATCGAACTCATCGCACCGGGCGCCGCCAGCGCCGCGCTGCCGGCTACACCGTCGGCCGCCGACGCACCGCGCACCGCCGCGCCCACGCCGGCAGCGCTGCCGGCGCCTGTCCCGAGTGCGCCGGCCGTCACGGCAGCGCTGGCTGCCGTCAGCGCCGAGGCACCGCGCCTTTGCCTGGAAGCCGGCCCGTTCGCCCCGGCCGAGGTGACGGCCGCCGAACGCGGGCTGCGCGAGCTGCAGGCGCCCGGCCTCGCGTGGACGCAGGTGAAGTCCGAGCGCGGCGGCGCCTTCATCGTCTACCAGGGCAAGTTCGCCGACGAAGCCGCGCTCGCACGCCGGCGCGACGAGCTGCGGCGCGCGCAGATCCCGTTCGACGAAATGCGCAGTTCGCCCGACCTGCAGCCCGGCCTGTCGTTCGGCCGCTACGACAACCGGGCCGCCGCCGACACCGCCCTCGAAGAGCTGCGCCAGCGCGGCGCCAAGGCCACACGGGTGGTGACGATCACGCCGCCGGTCACGGTGACGCTGCTGCGGGTGGAGCGCGCCGACGGCGCACTGGCCGCTCGCCTGACGCAGCTGTCGCTGCCGCCGGCGGGCGCGAGCTTCAGGCCCTGCGTGAACCCGCCTTGAGCGCCCCGGGGCCGGCCTCGGCCGGCCGTGCGCTGCGGGCCGCAGTGGCGCAGCCGCGTGTCTTCGAGAGCACGCCCAGCGCCGCCAGCAGTGCGAGCAGCGCGCCCCCATCGACCGCGCCACCGCCGCTGGCCGGCTCGGGCACCACAGCGTCCTGCGCTGGCCGGTCGGCACCGAGCGCGGCGGCCTCACGCACCTCGGGGTTGTCGATCAGCTCGGGTTGGCGCGCCGGCACCGCGTAGGCTTGCGGATCGCTGGCGTAGATGAGCGCCTGCTCGGCGTCGAGCATGCCGGCGCCACAGGTGGCCGCGGTGCACAGGCAGCGCCCCGGATTGGCGAACGAGCATTCGCCGATCCACGGTGAGCGCACGTGCGGCCGCGCGCTCACCGTCAGCCCCGCCACCAGATGGTCGACGCCGAGCGACGGATTGACGCTCAGCATCAGGCTCAGCGTGCCGGCCACAAGCGGGGCGGCGAAGCTGGTGCCGGCATGGCGCGCATACCCCGCCTGACCGGGCTCGGTGCGGCCCTGGTTGGCGATCGTCAGCAGCCCGTGGTCGGTGAGCAGGCTGCCCCAGGTGCCGCCGCTGTCGTCGCCGCCGACGGTGGCCAGCGTGACCTGCGGGCCGAAGCTGGAGTAATGCGTCTTGAAGCCGTCGCGATTGAGCGCCGCCACGGCCACCACGCCGCGGCAGCTGGCCGGCCGCAGCACCGCGCCGTGCTCGTTGCCCGCGGCGGCGACCACCACCACGCCGAGCGCGCGCAGCTCGTCGATCGCGCTCTGGTAGGCGGCATTGCAGGGCGCCTTGCCGCCGAAGCTGATGTTGATCACGCGCACCGGGTGGACACTGCGCGGCAGCAGGCCACCGTGGCCGTCGGGCACGTCCAGCCCCGCGGCCCAGCGCATGCCGTCGACGATGTCGGACACGGCGGCGCCGCATTTGCCCGCCACCCGAACCGGCACCACGCGGCCCTGCCAGTTGATCGCCGCGACGCCGGCGCCGTCGTCGGTGCGCGCCGCGATCAGCCCGGCGACCACCGTGCCGTGCCACGAGCTGTCGCCCATCGAGCATTCGGCGAAGGACGCGCTCGCGTGGTCGTCCGGGCTGACCCAGTCGCCCGGGTCCGCCGGATCGGGGTCGCGGCCGTCGCCGTCGTTGGCCATGTCGGCGCGGCTGACCAGGTCGAAGCCGGGCAGCAGATGGTCCTGCAGCTCGCCGTGCACGGTGGTGCCGGTGTCGAGCACCGCCACCGGCGCCGCGGCATGGCCGTTGTTGCGCGACCAGGCGCGCTGCATGTCGGGCACGCCGCGGCGGCGCGACTGGATGGTGTTGCCGTCGCTGCCGCCGGCCATCTGCAGCCACCACTGGCCGTTCATGCCGCCGAACATCGGGTCGCTCGGCGTCGTGCTCTGCAGGCGTTGCTCCCGCTCGTCGAGCACCGCCCATTCCACCTCGGGCAGCGCGCGCAGCTGTTCGGCCAGCGCCTGCGCCTCGGGCGCGGCCAGCGGCTGCGCGAACGCGAGCAGCCGTGCAGAGCGGCCGACGCCGCGCGGCACGGATTCACGCACGGTCGACGACGCCACCACCGAAGCCACGCGCTGCCAGCGGCGCGCCTCGGCCGCGGCCCGTGATTCGCCAGTGCCGCCGGCGTGCAGCGCCGCCTCGCGCACCAGCTGCTCGTGGGCCGGTGCATCACGCAGCTGCACGATCAGGCCGAGGGCCACAGGCGGCGCGGCGACCGCGGCTCGCCCGATGAAAACCAGCACCATCAGCAGCAGCACCGCGGTCACACGCCGCGCCGCGCCACTCCCTGCACAGCCAACGAACAAGCAAGACCTCCCGCGCGCGACGGCGCGGTGAGGATTATCGAAGCGCGACTGCGCGCGCGAAGCTGCTCAATCGCGGGAGTGCAGACGCCACGCCACAAATCCGAGCGCGAGCACCCAGATGAGGGGGAGGGCGCCGCCACCGCCGTCGCCGGATGACGCCGGAAGCACCGTGATGGTTGTATCCGCGGTTGAAGGCGTACTCAATCCATCGCTCACCGTCAGTCGCACGACGACAGTGCCCACCAAGTTCCCGGTGACCGTTGTCGTCAGACCACTTGGCGTCACAGTTGCAAGATCTTGGCCGCTTTGAACCTCCCAAGCGCGGTTAGTGATGGCGTTTGGCGCAACTGCCCAAGAGTCGGCACTGCTGATCGTGACGGTCGAACCCACTCGCACCTGCGTGGCCGATGGCGTCGCCCATGCCTTGAGAGTCGATGCTGCCAGCGCGGCACCAGCGGCGTTCAGCATGCCTGCTCCGCAGGTACTCGAGGTGCAGTAGCACTCCAGCTGGTCCGTATCCGAAGCAGGCGCGCATACCGGCACGCCTGGATCGGCGCCAGTCGTTGGAAAGGCTCTGGCGGTGCGCATGAGACCGGTACGCACTTGTGACGGCGTCAGGCCTGAGTTGACAGACAGCATGAGCGCGGCAGTTCCCGCGACGAGCGGGGATGAGAAGCTGGTACCGACTGAGGCATCAACGCCGTCGCTATACGTATTGCCGGCGGGTGTCGTCGTGCCTGCGTTTGTGGTCGTCAAAAGTGGAAAGAGACAAAGACCCGAGTCGTTGACGCAGTTGCCGCCTGGCGCCGAAACACTGATCTCTGGGCCGATGTCGGAGAAGCCGACTTTGGTTCCGATGTGCCTAAGCCCGCCAACGCCGATAGCGCCTGGACAGTTCGCCGGCTTACCGACTGCGCGTCCCGCATCGTTGCCGGCTGCGACCGCAACAGTCACACCCGCAGCAAGCACTTGACTGATCGCGCTCTCATACAGAGACCCGGCACAGGCCCCGGTAGATCCGAGGCTCAGATTGATCACGCGGGCCGGGTTCGGATTGACGACCGGATCGCTCGACACCCCCGCCGCCCACAACATGCCGGCGACCACATCCGACAGGAAGCCGCCGCACTTTCCTAGCACGCGCACCGGAAGGACGCGCACGTCGCGTCCTGAGCCGGCGATGCCGATCGCGTTGTTGGTCGCGGCACCGACCAGCCCCGCCGTCTGAGTACCGTGCCAACTGCTGGGAGATGAGCCGCAACCTTCCAGTGGGCCACCAACCAGATTGGATTCGGATTGCGTGATCCAGTCACCCGGATCCGATGGATCAGCGTCGCGCCCGTCACCATCGTTTGCAGTGGCGAACACTCCTGAGGCATCCTGCGACACGAAGTCGTATCCCGGCAGCAGCTTGCCCGCCAGGTCCGGATGATCCGGCCGCACGCCGGTGTCGAGCACCGCGACCACGACCGCCGGTGAGCCATGGGTGACGTCCCACGCGCCTTCGGCGTTGATCGCCGACACGATGGTCGCGTCCGGCGCGCGCAGGTACCACTGGCCCGCCGCGGGCGTGATGGGCGGGGTTTGTCCTCCCGCGTAGCGCGGATCGTTCGGCGCCGCGGTCGCGCGCACGCGTTCGTCGACCCAGGCGTTCTCCACCTCGGGGTCGGCGCGCAAGCGCGCGGCCAGCTCGCTCGAACGCAGGCCGCGCGCGTGCAGCACCTGCGTGCGCGGCATCACGGCGTGGCCGTCGGTCATCGCCAGGCCCAAACGCTGCGACAGGCGTGCGGCATGCTGCACGCGCGGCTCGCGGCCCGGTGTGGCGGCCAGCGCCGCCTCGCGGGCGAAGCTGCTGTCGGCCTTGAACTGCACGATCACGCGCGCACGGTCGGGGTGCTCGACCGGCACGGCGGCGACCGCCGGCAGCGCCAGCATGCACAACATCGACAGACATCGGGCCAGGCTGGGCTTCATGCGCAAGCGCTCCATGCAAGAGGGGTCGAGGTGAACGGGTTCGTTGTCGTCAGCGCGACATCTCGCGCTCGGGTCGGGCCGGCAAGCGCTGGCGCGTATCGCGGTCGAGCGACTGCACGAAGCTGCGCGCCTCACGCAGCCGCTGCATCGCGCCGCTGCAGCTCGCCTCGTCGGGGCAGTCGAGCGTCAGGCGAAAGGTGCGCGGGCCATCCTGGCCGGCGTCGCGCACCGGCACGCCGGCCAGCCGCGCCACACGGCCCGCCACCTCGCCCGCCGAGGGCCACTCGACGAAGGTGGTGACGATCACGCGCTGCGCACCGGGCGCCAGCGGCGGACCGGCCGCGCGTTCGCCCTGCGCGCAGGCCGTCACGCTCAGCACCGCGGCGATCGCGCAGCCCAGGCCGGAAGAGGACGCGAGTGACATTGATCGAGCCTATCGGAAAGGCGGATGAAGAAGGGTGTCCCGCCGTAAGCAGCGGTGAAGCGAGAAGAGCCGCGGACGCGGCTCTTCGGCAAGGCGGGCGCCCGGCGCCGACTTCACTTGGCGTTCATCAGCGCCACGGTGGTGTCGAGCATGCGGTTGGAGAAGCCCCATTCGTTGTCGTACCAGCTTAGCACCTTGACCAGGTTGCCATTGGTGACGCGCGTTTGCGGTGCGTCGAACACCGAGCTGTGGCTGTCGTGATTGAAGTCGCTCGACACCAGCGGCTCGGTGCTGTAGCCGAGGATGCCCTTCAGCGTGCCTTCGGCGGCCGCCTTGACGATGGCGTTCACCTCGTCCTTGGTGGTCGCACGCGACGCGACGAACGTGAGGTCGACGACCGACACGTTGATCGTCGGCACGCGCATCGCAAAGCCGTCGAGCTTGCCGTTCAGCTCGGGCAGCACCAGGCCCACCGCGGCGGCGGCGCCGGTCTTGGTCGGGATCATGTTCATCGCGGCGGCACGCGCGCGGTGCAGGTCCTTGTGGAACACATCCGTCAGCACCTGGTCGTTGGTGTAGCTGTGGATCGTGGTCATCAGGCCGCTCGTGATGCCGAGCTTGTCGTGCAGCACCTTGGCCACCGGGGCCAGGCAGTTGGTGGTGCAGCTGGCGTTGCTGATCACCGTGTGCGCGGCCTTCAGCACGCCGTGGTTGACGCCGTAGACGATGGTCGCGTCGACGTCCTTCTCGCCCGGCGCGCTGATGATCACCTTCTTCGCGCCCGCCTCCAGGTGTGCGCCGGCCTTGGCCTTGCTGGTGAACAGGCCCGTGCACTCGAGCACCACGTCGACGCCCAGCGCCTTCCACGGCAGCTCGGCCGGGTTGCGCATCGCCAGCACCTTGATGCGATCGCCATTGACGACCAGGCAATCGCCGTCGGCCGTGACGGTGCCGGGGAACTTGCCGTGCGCGGTGTCGTACTTGGTCAGGTGGGCATTGGTGGCCACGTCGCCGAGGTCGTTGATGGCGACGATCGACAGATCCTTGTTCGCGCGGCCCGATTCGTACAGCGCGCGCAGGATGTTGCGGCCGATGCGGCCGTAGCCGTTGATGGCGACTTTGAGGGTCATCGTGGTTCTCCGAGGGGTTGGAACGGGTTCAGCGCAGGCAACCGGGCTGCCTGCGCGGGATGTGGGGCGAGCAGCTGCCGGGCATTGTGGGCCGCGGCCGCTTCAGCGGGCGAGGACCGAGCGCACGGTGTCGGCCAGGTTGCCCGCGGTGAGGCCGAAATGCTTGAACAACACGCCGGCCGGTGCGCTTTCGCCGAAGCGGTCGATGCCGACCACCGCGGCGCAGCCGTACTTCCACCAGAAATCGGTGACGCCGGCCTCGACCGCGATGCGCGGCACCCTGGGCGGCAGCACCGCGCTCTTGTAGGCCACGCTCTGCCGGTCGAACACCGTGGTCGACGGCATCGACACCACGCGCACCGCGATGTCACTCTTCGCCAGCTCGGCCTGCGCGTGCAGCGCCAGCTGCACCTCGGAGCCGGTGGCGACGATGACCGCCTGCGCTTTCCTGCGCAGGCCGACCTCGCTCGGCTCGGCCAGCACGTAGGCGCCGCGCGCGATGTCGTCCAGGCCGGCCTTCGGCGCGTAGGCCAGGTTCTGCCGGCTGAGCAGCAGCGCGCTCGGCCGGTCGCGGGTCTGCAGCGCCATCGTCCACGCCACCACCGTCTCGGCGGTGTCGGCCGGGCGCCAGACCTCGAGCCCCGGAATCAGCCGCAGCGCGGCGGCGTGCTCGACGCTCTGGTGGGTGGGGCCGTCCTCGCCGAGGCCGATCGAGTCGTGGGTGAAGACATGGATCACGCGGCGCTTCATCAGCGCAGCCATGCGGATCGCGTTGCGGCTGTAGTCGCTGAAGGTCAGGAAGGTGCCGCCGTACGGGATGAAGCCGCCGTGCAGCGCCAGCCCGTTCATGATGGCCGCCATGCCGAACTCGCGCACGCCGTAGTTGATGTGGCGGCCGCCCTTGTCGCCGCCGCGCACCGCGCCGCAGCCGGGAAAGTCGGTCAGGTTCGAGCCGGTCAGGTCGGCGCTGCCGCCGATCATCTCGGGCAGCTTGGGCGCCAGCAGCGCCAGCACCTTCTGCGAGGCCTTGCGTGTGGCCAGGGTTTCGCCGGAATGGCCGAACTCGGCCAGCAGGCGTTCGCGCGTCTGTTCGAAGTCGGCCGGCAGAGCGCTGGCCATGCGGCGTTGGAACTCATCGGCCAGCGCCGGATGCGCCGCACGGTAGGCGGCCAGCCGCGCGAGCCACTGGGCCTCGCGTGCGGCACCGGCGTCGCGCGCGTTCCAGCTGGCCGCAATGCCCGCCGGGACCTCGAAGGGCGCGTGCGGCCAACCAAGTGCCTCGCGCGTGTGGCCGATCTCGTCGGCGCCCAGCGGCTCGCCATGCGCCTTGGCGCTGCCGGCGCGTCCCGGTGAGCCCTTGCCGATGGTCGTGCGGCAATCCACCAGCGTCGGCCGGTCGCCGCAGCGGTGCGCCTGTGCGATCGCCGCGCTCACCGCCTCGGTGTCGTGGCCGTCGATCGGACCGATCACGTTCCAGCCGTAGGCGCGAAAGCGCGCCGGCGTGTCGTCGACGAACCAGCCCTGCACGGCGCCGTCGATCGAGATGCCGTTGTCGTCGTACAGCGCGATCAGCTTGTTCAGCTTCCAGGCGCCGGCCAGTGCGCAGGCCTCGTGGCTGATCCCTTCCATCAGGCAGCCGTCGCCGAGGAATGCGTAGGTGCGGTGATCGACGATCGTGTGGCCGGGTCGGTTGAACTCGTCGGCGAGCAGCTTCTCGGCCAGCGCCATGCCCACCGCGTTGGTGATGCCCTGGCCGAGCGGGCCGGTGGTGGTCTCCACGCCCGGCGTCAGCCCGACCTCGGGGTGGCCCGGCGTCTTGCTGTGCAGCTGGCGAAAACGCTTCAGCTCGTCCAGTGGCAGGTCATAGCCGGTAAGGTGCAGCAGCGCATAGATCAGCATCGACGCATGGCCATTGGACAGAACGAAGCGGTCGCGGTCGGCCCATTTCGGATTCGCCGGGTTGTGGCGCAGGTGGCCGCCCCACAACGCAACGGCCATCTCGGCCATGCCCATCGGTGCGCCCGGGTGGCCTGAGTTGGCTTGCTGCACCGCGTCCATGGCCAGCGCCCGAAGCGCATTGGCCATTTCGTCACGCTGGCCGTTGTCGGCGCGGATCACTCGGTCGTTGCTCGACGAGGCCATTACAGCGCTCCCAGCGCACGCTTGCGCCGTTCCATCATGCGCCAGATGTAGGGCGTGAAGATGAGCTGCATCGCCAGCTCCATCTTGCCGCCAGGCACGACGATGGTGTTGGCGCGCGACATGAACGAGTTGTGGATCATGTTCATCAGGTACTGGAAGTCGATGCCCTTGGGGTTGGCGAAGCGGATCACGACCATGCTCTCGTCGGGCGACGGGATGTCGCGGGCGATGAACGGGGTGCTGGTATCGACGCAGGGC
>CALMQI010000172.1 GCA_937871935.1 uncultured Burkholderiales bacterium | reverse complement strand
AGCCCACGACCACGCTGCCCGAGCTGGTGGCCGAGATGGTGGAGGCCGACTACACAGCCGCCAAACGCGACAGCCTCGTCAAGCTCGCCGGCTTCCAGGCTTACGACTACAACGAGTAGCGCATGATCATTCGACGCATCGCCAACGCCATCGCCAAGCGGCTGCCTTCGCACGCGAAAGACCGTGTCGAAGAGGTGTTGCTGGGTCTGCGCGATTTCGAGCGCCTCCAGATTTCCCGGCCGTCGGCGCTGACCATCGTGTGCGACGACGGGGAAGTGAAGGACCTCGACATCGTCGAGGTGCTCGAGTCGCGCGGTGTCAAGGGCGTGTTCGCCGTTTCGCCGGACCTGATCGGTCGGCCGGGCTTCCTCACCTACGATCAGCTGCGCAGCATCCGCCGGGCGGGCCACGAGATCGCGTTTCACGGCACGACGCACGACCCGTTTCCGGATTTTCCCGATATGCAGCGATTGGTGGGCGTGGTGCTGGAGGGAACCCGTCGCCTCGCCGCCGAGGGGCTGGGAGCGCCGCCGACGCTGATCTACCCCTTCGGCCGGCATGATCGCGCCGTGCGCAAGGCCATCGCGCCGCTGTTCGACTGCGCCTTCACCACCTGGTTCGGCATCAACCCAGGCAGCGCCAACCGTTATGCGATCCGACGCATTCCCTTCGGCGCCTACGTCGGCAAGCTGCCCGGCACCGAGGCCTGGTACCGCGGCCTGCTCGATCGCAGTGCACAGGGCGCCTGCTGGCCGACGCTGATGCTGCATCCGAGCGCGGCGGAGCACCGGCCGGAGCACAATGAACTGCTGAAGCGCCTGATCGACCATGCGCTCGAACGCGGCGTGGCGGTGCGCACCGTCGCCGCCCACCTCGGCGGCGAACCGGCGGCTGTGGCGGCTGCCGGCGCAGGGGAATGATGCCGTGACGTCCATGTCCGGCTTGACTGGTCGAGCCCTCACCGGGCTGCGCTGGAACTACATCGGCATGTTCGGGCGCATCGCCGCCACCTTTGTCAGCCAGATCGTGCTGGCGCGTCTGCTCGGGCCGGAGCAGTTTGGTTTGTTCGGCTATGCGTTCCTCACCGTCACCATGCTGGCCCTGGTGGTTGAGATGGGGCTGCAGATGGCGTTGGTCCAGGTGCCGACGCTGAAGGACGACGACATCGCCACGGCCTTCGGTCGCCTGTTGCTGACCGGCGGCATCGCCACGGGCGGCGTGATGCTGCTGGCCGACCAGATCGCGCTGTATGTCTTCGCGGCGCCGCAGGCCGCGCCGGTACTGAGGGGCATGGCACCGGCCTTGCTGGTCGGCGTGGCCACGGCCGTCGCCACCGCGATGCTGAGTCGCGACATCGAGTTCAAGGTCATTCAGATGGCGGGCCTCGGGAGCTACATCGTCGGCTATCTGATGGTCGGCATTGCTGCCGCGAGCGCCGGCTTCGGGGTATGGAGCCTGGTCCTGGCATGGCACGTGCAAACGATCCTCGCGTGCGTGGTGATGTTCTACTTCTCGCCGCGGTCGTTGATGCCCGGCAACCCGTTCCGGCCGCTTGGAATTGCGCGTTTCGGTGCGGTCGTCATGGTCACCAACATGGTCAACTGGTTCATCGACAACGGTCCCCACGTGGCCATCGGTCGCTGGCTTGGTGCAGCGCAACTCGGCCAGTACACCGTGGCGAACAACCTGGTGAAGGTGCCGGCAGATCATCTGGTGCGCAATCTGCAGACAGTGCTGTTTCCGCTGGCGGCCCGAGCGCAGGACAACGACACCGGCCTGCGCCGCGCCTACCTCACGGTGCTGGGCGGCGTCGCCCTGGTGGCGTTTCCGACCTTTACGTTCATCGCGCTGATGTCGGACGCGATCGTGTGGCTGCTGCTGGGCAGCCAGTGGGCGGTGGCTGCCCAGGTACTGGCACCGCTGTCGATCGCGATGATCGGGCATGCGATCGAGGCCCTCTGCGGCCCGGTGCTAGGTGGCCGTGGCGAGCCGAAGCTCGAGATGCGCGTGAAGACCGTCACCCTGGTCGTCATGCTGGCGGTCCTGGCCGTCACGGCGACCTGGTCGCTTTCGGCGGTGGGCTGGGGCGTGGCGGGTGTCTACTTCTTCCGCTGGATCTGGATGAACGCGGCCGTCATGAACCGGCTGCGCATTCCGGTCGTCGATATCGGCCGGGTCCTGGCTGGGCCGCTGCTGCTGGCCGGCATCTGCTGCGGCGTCACTGCCGGAATCGACTGGCTGCTCCACACCTATCAGGCGACGTGGCCGGTGTTGTGGACGCTGCTGCTCACCACGGCCGGTGCAGGGGTCGTGATCGCCATCGTGGTGCAGGCTTTGCCCAGCCTGGTGCTGGGGCCTCATCTGTTGTCGCTACTCAACCTGCTCGTGACGCGACGCCCCGGCATCGGGCGCATACCCGGCCTTCGCCGCATGGTGGCCGTCGCGGCGAAGACCGCGATCTGAGGGTGCGCGGAACAGACGAAGGAACAGAGCCATGGATTCCTCGACACAGGCGATTCTGACCTCCGGCGTCCTCGCCATCGGAGCGGTCATCGTTGCCGCAGTCGTGACAGGTTTCGTCTGGCTCTTCATCCGGTCCACGGCATGGAAGACCGTGCCCATCGCCTTGCTGCTGATCGGCTTTTGCCTCGAGTCGGTCTTCGTCAAGCAGCCCTACGTGCAACTAGGCCTGCAGATCTATCCCAACGACGTGATCTCGCTGTTCGTGCTGCTGTCGGTGCTCGGCGGCTTCTTCCAGCGGCCGCTGCCTGTTCACGAGAGCCCGTTCCTGTTGTGGCTGGCGTTCGGTGCCACGATCATCCTGTCGTTCGTTGTCGGCCTCGGCGAGTACGGCCGCTACGCCGGCACCGAAGTCAGGCCGTTCTTCTATCTGTGGGTCGCCGGCATGTACGGTTGTGCCGCCGATTTCGACGACGACGAGCTGCGTCGCATCGGCCGCTGGTGCGTCTGGACGGCCTATGCCTTCGTCGGCATCGCGATCTACTACTGGCTGGCGGTCGAGATCGGATTCGTCGACCGCAAGTCGCTGTTCGGCGACGAGGAGGGCGCCGTGTTCCGGCCGGTGGGGTCGCACGCCGTCTTCTTCGTCGCGACGGTGGCGTTGGTGCAGACCATGGCGTGGCTGCGCGGCACCTACGCCCGCCGGAGCGGCTGGCATGCCGCCATCCTGCTCGGCTTCGTGACCATCCTGCAGCATCGATCGGTCTGGATCGCGGCGCTGGCCGGGCTGCTGTGCGTGCTGATCCTGGAGCGCCGGCATCTGCCCAGGCGGTTCCCGATGCTGCTGGGGTTCGTCGGTCTCGGCACCTTGCTGGTGGCGGGGGCGGCCTCGTTCGGTTATCTCGACGACCTGGCCGACCGCATGGTCAAGTCGGCCGTATCGATGACCGACAGCCAGGGCACCTTCGCCGCCCGTGTGGATGGATGGGTGCGCCTGCTCGAGTCGTGGACCGATGCGTCGAACAAGGTCCTCGTGTTCGGTTTCCCGTTCGGCCGTGGCTACACCCGCATGTACAACGGCCAGCTGATCGAGTTCGCGCCGCACAACTTCTACATCGACCTGATCCTGCGGGTTGGCATCGTCGGTGCGATCCTGTTCCTGATCCCGACCTGCATCGCCATCGTGCAGTCGTTTCGTGCCAGGAGCACGTCGGAGTTCGAGTATCTGTTGATGCGCGGCCTGGCGGTCGGGCTGGCTGCGTCGCTGGTTTACTACGTCGCCTATCCCTCCTACTACATCCTCGGCGCCGCGACCGGTATCGCGCTGGCCCAGCTGATCCGGCTTCGGCGCCGGCGCGTGGAAGAGAGGCGGGCCGAGATGAGAGCGATGCATAGCCCGCCCCATTCGCCGGCCCGGGCGCCGTTGACCGTCCGCCCGCAGACCCCGCCAGGACCGAGATGGCGATGAACCAACCCATGTCACGCGCCGCGATCGTTGCCGTCCTGACCTGCTTCAACCGCAAGGTGATGACGCTGGCCTGCCTCGACGCGCTGGGCGTGGCGGCGCAGCGCGCCGGCGTCGACCTGCAGGCCATCGTCGTCGATGACGCCAGCACCGATGGCACCGCGGCTGCGGTGCGCGATCGCTTCCCCTGGGTCGAGGTCGTGGTGGGTAGCGGCAACCTGTTCTGGAACCGCGGCATGCACGAGGGCTTTGCACGCGCCATGCAGCGGCCGGCGAGCCACTATCTCTGGATCAACGACGACACGCATCTCGTGCCCGGGGCACTGTCCATGTTGCTGCGGCAAGCCGAGGAGCTGAAGCAGGCACAGGGCCGCCCGGTCGTGCTGGTCGGCGCGACCGCCGAGCGCGACAGCGGCACGCTCTCCTACGGTGGCCGCGTCGCCGATAGTCGCTGGCGACCCTTCAGGTACCGCTTGGTGTGGAGCGAATCCAGGCCCGTGCCGTGCCAGGCGATCGAAGGCAACTGCGTGCTGATTCCCCGCGAAATCGCCCTGGCGCTGGGCAATCTGGATCCTGCGTTCGAACACGCGATGGGTGATACCGACTACGGACTGCGCGCGCTGGCGGCTGGGCACCGGTTGTTCGTGGCGAGCGGCATCGCGGGGCACTGCTCGCCCAATCCGAGCGCCGGCACGTACTTCGACACGACGCTGCCGCTGTCGACGCGCTGGAAGCTGATCCGCAGCCGCAAGGGCTTGCCGCTGCGATCGTGGCTGCGCTTCAGCCGGCGCCACGGCGGCGCGCTGTGGCCGTTGCACTTTGCCTGGCCGTACGCCAAGGTGCTGTTGTCCGGTGTTCGGCAGCCCTGGCGGCGTCGAGCCACCGTCCAGCAGGCCCGGCTCGGCCCGTAATCCACCTGCCTTCGTGGCGCCTTGACGACCGTTAGAAACCTATGTGCGGAATATTCGGCTACGTTGGCAAACTGGAGCGGGGCCTCGCCGAGCGGTGCCTCAACACGCTGGCGCACCGGGGGCCAGATGGTTGGGGCCTGTGGCAAGGCGAGGGCGTGACGCTCGGGCACCGCCGCCTGTCCATTCTCGACCTGTCGGAGAACGGCAAGCAGCCGATGAGCTACGCCGACGGCCGCTACTGGATCACGTTCAACGGCGAGGTCTACAACTTCCTCGAGATTCGCGCCGAGCTCGAGGCCGCCGGGCATCGCTTTCGCAGCGAGTCGGATACCGAGGTCATTCTCGCGGCCTATCTGCAGTGGGGCGACGGCTGCCTGGCGCGATTCAACGGCATGTGGGCCTTTGCGATCTGGGACACGGTCGAGCGCAGCCTGTTTCTCGCGCGCGACCGCTTCGGCAAGAAGCCGCTCTTCTATGCCGAGTTGCCGAACGGCGACTTCGCCTTCGCGTCCGAGATGAAGGCGTTGCAGCCGCTGCTGCCCGGCGCGGCGCCCAACCGGGCGATGATCCGCGCCATGACGCTGCGCTCGAGCTTCGCTTACGAGGCCACCGAGCACTGCCTGATCTCGGGCATCAAGCGCTTCCTGGCCGGGCACTGCGGCAAGTTGGCCGGCGGACGCGTGCGCGCAAGGCGGTGGTGGAACACGCTGGACCATCTGCCCGAGGTGCCCGATCGCTACGAAGAGCAGGTTGAGCTCACGCGCAGCCTGCTTGTCGACGCCTGTCGGCTGCGCATGCGCAGCGACGTGACGATCGGCACTGCCCTGTCCGGCGGGCTGGATTCGAGCGCGATCTTCTCGATCCTGGCGCACATCAATTGCCAGCACGGTGGCGAGGCAAGGCTGTCGGGCGACTGGCAGCACGCTTTCGTGGCGTCGTTCCCCGGCACGCCGCTCGACGAGGCTGCGTTCGCGCAGCAGGTCGCGCAGCACGCGGGTATCGAGGCCACGGTGCTGCCGATCGATCCGACCCGGCACATCGATCAGCTGCAGCGCATGCTGTACCTCTACGAAGACCTGACCGTCACCAGCCCGCTGCCCTTCGTGGCGCTGTACGGTCAGATCAAGCGTGCGGGCGTGACCGTCACGCTCGACGGCCATGCGGCCGACGAGCTGTTCGGCGGCTACAGCACCGACTGGGCCTATGCCCTGCTGGACGCGGGAACGAATCTGGACGAGATCAACCAGGTGCTCGACGTCTACGACGGTGGCATCCCGACCGGGTCGGCGCAGTTCCGTCGTCCTGCAGGGCGGCTGAGCTCCTACGCGAAGCGCTTGGGCGCCACGCTGGCCAAGCATGCGTTCGGTCTGCACGACAACCTCGGGCCCGAGTACACGCAACATCCGCGCTGGAAGGAACTCGACCATTTGAGTCGCGCGCTGTTCTGGCAGACGCATTCGTTCGTGTTGCCGACCATCCTGCGCAGCTACGACCGCTACGGCATGGCCAACTCGGTGGAGATCCGCATGCCGTTCCTCGACTGGCGCGTGGCGACGCTCGCCTTCGCGCTGCCCTGGAACTCGAAGATCCGGCGCGGCTTCTCGAAGGCGATCGTGCGCGACGCCGCGGCACGGTACATGCCGCAGGAGATCGCGTACCGACGCACCAAGATCGGCTTCAATTCACCGATCGTCGACTGGATGCGCGGACCGTTGCGCGGGTTCTTCCTCGACACGCTCCAGTCGCAGGCGTTCAAGCAGTGTGACCTGGTGAACGCGAATCACGCAGCCAAGCTCGTGAATCACGTGCTCACCGACAGCGGTGCCACGTTCAAGTCCGGCGAACAGGCCTGGTGGAGTGTCCTGCCCTATCTGTGGCAGCAGTCGATGTTTAGCGGCGAGGTGCCGGCTGCCGCGCCGTCGTTGCGTCCGGCCTGACGGGACGGACGGGGCGATCTCGTTTCACGTCGGCATGCCGACGCATCGCTCGATGCCATCGACGAAGCGGTCGACCATGTTGTCGAGCGTGTAGCGCCGTGCATCCTGCTCGGCGGCCGAGCGGATCCGCCCTCGCAGGTTCGGGTCGCGCAGCAGCGCCAGGTAGGTGTCGGCGACCGTTTCGGCGTCGGCATCGACGATGAAGCCGTTGTAGTCCGACTTCAGGTAGGCGATCTCGGGCCCGTGGCGTGCGCCCTGCGTGGTGATCATCGGAATGCCGGCGCAGAACGCGTCGAGCACGTGCAGGCCGACCGCGCCGGGGCTCAGATAGGCGTTCGCCACGCGGAACCACGCCGCCTTGTCGACGCCGCGCAGTACGCCGAGTGCGTGCAGCCACGGGCGCGAGCGCGCGGCCTCGTCGATCAACGGCCGGCTGGGGCCGTCACCAATCACGACGAGCCGGAAGTCGTCGCGCTGCGCGTGAACCCGGTCGGCCGCGGCGAGCAACAGGTCGAGCCGCTTGTCCGGATAGAGCGACCCGCAGTAGAGGCCAACGGGTGCGTCGGCGCTGCAGCCCAGACGATCGCGGCACGTCTGCAGCCTGGCGCCATCCACGGCTGCAAGGTCGTGCACGAACTGTTCGTTGTCGATCGCGTTGTCGAGTATCGTGATCCGATCGGCCGGAAACCCGTCGACGCTCAGGATCCTGCGCGTCACGTCGGTATACGCGAACCACCAGTCCACCCGGTTGACGAACCACCGCTTCCAGCGCTCGCGCAGACCATCGGGCGCGCTGCTCTGCAGATTGCGGCCGTGCCCCCAATAGGCCAGGCGCTGGCCGGCGCGCGTGCGCAGCTTCAGCAGCCATGGGTAGTTGGACAGCAGGCGGTTCTCCTGCATCAGCACCACGAGATCGGCCTCGCGCAGGTCGGCGGGATAGGGCTGCCAGACCAGATCGACCGAGCCGATCCGTAGAAAGCGGTTGCGCACGACGTCGGCCCACGGCAGGCTCACCGTGTCGTTCTTCAACGCCTCGAACGGCGAGGCCTGGCCATACACGAGGCGAAGCTCGATGCCGCGGTCGGCGCAAGCTCGCCGTAGGCGTTCGAAGAAGGCCTGTCGGTAGTGCAGCAGCCTGTGCTGCGTGACCACCACGCGTATCGGCCGCCGCCGCGCACCGGATCGACTCATTCCTGCCCGGGCCGCACGGTCCAATGGTCGAAGCCTCGCTCCGACGATGCGAAGGTGCCGCTCGCCATGCGGGTCTCATGAAGTTGGATCTCCGTGGCCGACGCAAAACGCTGCCCGATCGGCACCGCCGGGTTGCCGCCAACGATGGCATACGCGGCCACATCGTCCTTGACGACTGAACCCGCCGCGACGATGGCGCCGCGGCCGATGCGCACGCCGCTCAGGACGACCGCGCCAAAGCCGACCCAGACGTCGTCTTCGATCGCCACTTCGTCGTGGCGATGCGGGGAAGGTGTGCGCTTGCTTCCAACCCAATGTCCGAACC
Source organism: uncultured Burkholderiales bacterium (assembly GCA_937871935.1). Classification (GTDB taxonomy): domain Bacteria; phylum Pseudomonadota; class Gammaproteobacteria; order Burkholderiales; family Burkholderiaceae_C; genus JAEUPI01. The sequence goes on along the minus strand of CALMQI010000172.1, from coordinate 12,856 downwards.
GGACAGGAACACCGACCTGGCGGAACTCATGGTCGCGGCGGCCGACCAGGGCGACCCGGTTGGCAATCAGCACGAAGCGGCCGATGCGGCAGTTCGTTTCGATGCAGACGTCGTGGCCGAGGTAGCAGTGGTCACCGATTTCGAGGCGCTCCGGCGCCCACAACCGAGGGCGTGAGCCGACGTGGAGGTCACGTCCGAACCGGCGGGTGGTAGCACGGCTGCGGCTCAGGCGGAACTTCGTCGCCAGACGCCGCATGCCGGCGATGAGAAGCTCGAGCATCTGGCAACACTGTGCCCTTCAAGGGCGAACGATGGGATTGTGGCTGAACGGCTCTCGGCCAGCGTCCACTCGAATGCGGTGCGGCAGTGCTCTTCGTTCCGTGAAGTGGAACATCTCGCACACTTGGATACGCCGCTGACGCGAGCAACAGCCGCTCTTCATATCGCGTTACGAACAGCGGACCGTCCTTACATCTCCGCGCCCGGGGCGGGCAGATCCAGCCTCGATGATCTGCCCCTTGTCCGAACCCCCCCTTGTTCGAGGGGGTCGGCACCATCGAAATACAGCGGGGTAGTGGATGATTCAACGGTCGCAAGCCGAAATTCCGACGGGCATGAGCCTCACCGTAATGCTCCTGCTCGCCGCCTGCGGAGGCAACGACGGCCCGGCCGGCGATTCGGCGACGGAAGGCCCGGCCACATCGGGCAACAACTGGATCCAGTGCGCCACCGAGGGTGGCACCTGCGCGTTCTCCGGCACACGTGCGGTGCGATACGGCACCTCGAGCAGTTTCAACGTCGTCACGGCGACCGCAGGCGTGGCCTGTTCGAATGGGGTGTTCGGCGATCCCGCGGTCGGTGAACTGAAGACATGCTGGTATGCCGGCGACGGCGTCTCGGCCGCGCCGACGTCGCCCACGCCGACGTCGCCCGCGCCAACGCCTCCTGCGCTCAGCAGTGGTCCTGCCGGGCCGCGTATCACGTCATTCACGTCATCGGGCCCGATCGTCGCTTCGGCCGGGCAGGTGATTTCCGGCGTCCGCATCCAGAATCCCGGCGGAGCCTGTATCACGATACCGGCCGGCGCGACCGGCGTCACCGTTCGGGACTCCGACATCGGACCCTGTGGCGGCAGCGGCAACATCGTGATCGAAGGTGCCAACGCGACAGTGGAGTTCTCGTTCGTGCACAACGGCAATCGCGGCGTGATCGCCACTCGCACCAGCGGCGTGGTGACACGCCAGAACACGTTCGACACGTTCTACGGCCCCAAATTCAACGGCACCGCGATCGAGTACGACTACATGAGCAGCGGTCAGATCGACGGCAACGTCGTCACCGGGCGCGACTACGCCAGCGACGCCGTCAGCGTCTACGAGAGCTCCAATATCCGCCTGACGAACAACACGATCGACATCACGGTCGCGGAGCCCTCTGCCGCTGCCTTCACGATGGGCGACTCGACCAGCGGAAAGCCCGGCTCCAACAACTATGTGGCGGGCAACATCGTCCGGCAGAGCGGCGGTGTGCCGGCCGGTGTGTTCGGTTCCAACGGCAACACCGTGCTGGAGAAGAACTGCCTGACCGCCGGCATCCAGGCCTACAACTACTCCGGCGTCTTCCACGACGTCGCGGTGCGCAGCAACGTGATCAACATGGGCGCCTCGTTCGTGCCCGACACGTCAGTGGTCGCAGGGTGGACGACCAACATCAACTCCACCAATTGCAGCCTCGTGCCGAAGTGACCTGATGCGCGAAGGCGTGTCCGCGAGGAGCGGCACGTCTCTCACAGGTCGCACGCAGCTTCCTCAGAAAGGCAAACGGCGATCGGTGTCAAAACCGATCGCCGTTTCACGTGGCATCCTCTACTGCGTCAGCAGCGCGCAATTCGTCGAGTTGATGTTGGTGTTCCAACCGGCGATGGCCGATGTGTCGGGCACGAATGACGCACCGATGTTGATCACGTTGTTGCGCACCGTGACGCCGACGAAGATGCCGGAGTAGTTGTAGGCCTGGATGCCGGCGGTCAGGCAGTTCTTCTCGAGCACGGTGTTGCCGCTGGAACCGAACACACCCGCCGGCACGCCGCCGGTCTGCCGGACGATGTTGCCGGCCACGTAGTTGTTGACGCCCGGTGTGCCGGTGGTGGAGTCGCCCATCGTGAAGGCCGCGCCGCTGGGCTCGGCCATGTCGATGTCGATGGTGTTGTTGGTCAGTCTTGCGTTGCTGGATTCGTAGAAGCTCACGGCGTCGCTGGCATAGGCCCGACCCGTCACCAGGTTGCCCTCGATGACGCCGTAATTGGTGCGGTCGTACTCGATCGCCGTGCCCTTGAACTTGGGTCCGTGGAACTGGTTGAAGCGATTCATACGCGTGACGACGGTGCTGGCCCCGTCCACCAGCACACCCCGTGCGCCGTCGTGCACCGAGTTGTACTCGATGGTGGCGTTGTTGCCGAACACCACGATGTTGCCTTCGCCTTCGCACGGGCCGATGTCCGAGTCACGCACGATCACGCCGGTGACTCCCCGTGGAATGGTGATGCAGGGACCGGAGGCGTTGCTGATCCTGACACCGGAGATCACCTGGCCCGACGTGGCGGTGATCGGCGCAACGGCCGCGAAGGTCGTCACGCGCGGTCCGACGCTACCGGTGTTGGGCACCGTCGGTGCTGGCGTGCTCGGCGGCGGGGCAGGTGCCGGTGCGGGTGCTGGAGCTGGAGCTGGCGCCGGTGCGGGTGCCGGCGCTGGTGCGGGCGCTGGCGCAGGTGCGGGTGCTGGCGCAGGTGCAGGTGCAGGTGCTGGCGCAGGTGCAGGTGCAGGTGCAGGTGCAGGTGCAGGTGCAGGTGCAGCGACAACCACCACCGGTAGCGCAGTCACCGGCGCCGAGGTCGTTGCGCTGCTGTACGAACAGATGTTCTCGTAGTTGGTCGTCGGCGCTGCGAAGGCCGTGTCGACGCAGGCAACCCCCGCGTCGGCCACACGCGTTAGTACGCGGCTGCCGTCCACTGCCGCGTACTTCACCTCGCGGCGGCCGCTGAACGAGCAGTTTCCACCTTCTCTCGCACATTGAACCCAGGTACTGGCGGGTGCCTCGGTCGGCGCTGGCGCTGGCGCTGGCGCTGGCGCTGGCGCCGAGGTCGGTGGGCTCGCCGACGGTGTGGTGACGGGCGACGGCGCCGCGCTCCTGGGTGTCGTCCCGAAAGGAACACCCGTGCCCAAACCGACGCGGAACCGACGCTTGTTTGTCAGCGCGTCGCTGGTCTCGAGTTCGCCCGCCCCGCTTGCAGTCGCATCATCGCTGCCGCTCGTTGTCGACTCGCTATTGCCGCCGCATCCCAGCAGCATGAACGTGATACCGATCGCAATGGCATTGCGCACGAAGAGAGGCGAAGGATCGGATCTCGGGGTGAACGATTTGCTCATGTATGGACTTCTCTGCATGACGTGCGACGCAGTGTTGCCGCGCGAAGGACACGCGCTGTAAGCGCGCGCTGGCCTTCGTAACGGCAAGCACTACGCGACAATCACGACGCCCATGAGGAGAAGGATCCCGCCGTCACATTTCGACTTGAACGCGCTCGCGTGTTTCATCGTGCTCATTCACGCGTCACTTTCGACGTGCGGCGTTTGATGGGCGGTTCGCAACTGTTGCGTGGACTCACCGTGAACAAAGTCACATCGATGCGCGGAATGAACTTGGCGATGCGACGCGTGGTCGCGTGGATGTGTTCAACGATCTCGTTGCTGGCCTGTGCGCCCGCGCATGACCCGCATCGCACCATCTACGAAGGTGCGGGGATCCGCGTTCCGGCCGACTTCGGTTGCTGGCACGACGTGGGTTACGTGGTGAACTGGCCGAAGGTGAACGGACAGGATCTCTACTACGGGCCCGATCCCGCCTTTCGCGTGCGCGCCAATCGCGTCAGGCTATTCGGCATGAACGGCCTCGAGTGGAATCACACCGAGAAGTCCGCAGGTGAGTTCGATTGGATCTGGTGGGACGCAGCCTTCGACAAGCTGCGTGCCACCGGTGTGAAGCACGTGACGCTGAATCTGTACAACCCGCCGGCCTTCGCGGCCCGCCGACCGCACGACTACGGCGGGTGGCGCATGCAGTTGCCGCGCGATCGCGCGATGCTGGAGCGCTGGTTGTCAGCTGTGACAACGCGTTATGCAGAGATCGATGCCATCGAGGTGGCCAACGAGGTCTTCACGCCGAAGATCGGTGACGCGAAGAGCTACTTCATGGGTTCGGAGGCGGATCTCATCGTCTTGTCCAACTGGGTGCTCGACTGGCGGGGCAATAATCAATGGCGTGGCCACGTCTGGGCGCCGTCGATACCCGGCGTCGGCGACAACGTGACGGCCATGCTGGCCTGGCTGCGCGGCTATCCGCGTGCCAAGGAATTCGATGCCTTTCCGCTGCATCTGTACCACCTGCTGCCTGACGCCGTGGGCCAGCCCATGGGTCGTGCCACCGCGTGGACCGCGTTGGTGGAATATCGAGAAGGTCTCGCGGCGCTCGGCCTCGGTCCGATGATCGACTCCGAGAAGGGCTTCCGACCGGGTGATGTGAAGGCGGGAACTCTCTACAACTACGCAGTGGCTGCGTTGCTGCAGGGCGTTCGCCAGACCTGCTTCTTCTCGCTCGGGAGCTACGGCCGCGACGAGACCAACATCGGACAGCCGTTCCAGAACGCCTGGGCCAAGGACGACCTCGAGGCATTGGCCGCCCTGGCCGGCCGGGTGATCACGAAGGTGGTGGCGACGCCGGACGGTCGATGGGTCGTCAGCACATTGCCGACCCAGTGACCCGCCATCGCGACTTGCCCGTCGCAGGCGTGCAGGGCACGCCGCCTCGAGCAAACGCCGGGCCGGCTAAGCGGGCAAGGCCTGCGCGCCGGCGCCGGCCGACATCTCGTCGATCAGCGCCTTGGTCTGCCGGATGTTCGCCCGGCTGGATGCACCGAAGACGATCGATTCGATCTTCGGTTGTCGGCAGACGTATTCGATCGCCTCGCGCGGCGCGATCGCGCCCGACGCCAGCACCGACATCGCGACGGGGCGGAAGCGGCGCGTGGCGATCGTCTTCTCGTAGAGTTCGATGCCGCCGCACATGCGGAAACCGATCTTGTTGATGTTGGAGCAGACGATCGGGTTCTCGATCTGCAGCTCGTCCAGCACGTCGAGCAGCTTCGGCGTGTTCATCGTGATGAACCCGGGCTCGGCGTGATAACGCTCGCGCACATGGTCGGCAAACACGCGGAAGGCCTCCTTCATGCCGAGGCCGAGCAACAGGTCGGTGATGACGTTCTGGATGAAGATGACCGGTGTGGACAGGCCGTGGAACGCCTTCATCTCGGCATCGACCAACAGCTGGATGATGCCGCGGATGTCCTTGCTGGCCAGGGCGACGCCACCTTTCAACATCGCACCCATGGCGCCATCGTCGGGCAGGAAGCGCCGCAGCGCATCGACCATGCCGTGCTCGGTGACCGCATTGGCGTACTTGTGCGCGTACGGCATGCAAGGGTAGAAGCGGTAGTCCGGGTATTTTTCCTGGTTGGCACGGAAGTGGTCGCAGATCTCGTGGATCCGGTCATGCGTGGTGCACATGAAGGTCCGGATGCCCTCGCGGTAGGCCGCATCGAGCACGTCGATGATCGCCTGCAGGTCCTGGAAGCGCATGGACTGTGCACGCGCCTTTTCCTCCGACATGTGATTGACGCCGAAGAACTGGTTGTCGCCGAAGAGAACTCGATCCATGACTTGCCCTTGTGTGCCGCGTGTCGGCCCGGGAGTGAATGCAGGTGGTGTGCCGACGGTCGGATCAGCTGAACAGTCGTTCCCACAGCTTGCGAACCGGTTCTGCCGCCGGTGCGACCGGCGCGGAGCCGCTTCTTTGGCCACGCCCGTCGTCGTGCAGGATCATCTCGACCACACGGTCGGCCTCGAGCGCGGAGCGGAAGCTGTTGGTCCCGTTCGTGCGGTGCAGGCGAATGCTCTGCACGAAGTAGTCGATCTGCGCCGAGTACTCCTCGCCGCGCAGGTAGAACCAGACCTCTTCCGTCAGGTCGGTCGTATAGCGGACCGACCAGCCCTGGGGCGCCTGCGGCAGCGCTGCATGCGGCTCACGCAGGAAGATCTGGCATTCCTGGCGATCGGCCGAGAGGCGCCCGTTGGTGCCCCACACCGAGATCTTCGTCGACATCTTGCGGTAGCTCTCGTCGCTCCAGTTGACGGCGAGTTGCCCGCTGACGCCGGGGCCGAAGTTCATCGAGCAATAGACCTCGTCCTCGACGTCGTGCGAGAAGAGGCGATTCAGCGCCACTCCCGACACCGAGCTGGGCATGCCGACCACGAAGTTGACCAGGTCGATGGCGTGGCACGCGTAGTCGTAGAGCGCGCCGCCGCCTTCGTTCTTGGCGGTGCGCCAGGTGCTGCCCTTCGGCCGCAGCACCACCGGGCCGTAGGCCTCGGCGCGCACGTGGTGCACCTTGCCCAGCGCACCCGAGGCAACGACGCGGGCCGCCTCCTGGAACGCGCCGACGAATCGATAGTGATAACCGACCTGCGTCACCAGATTGCGGGTGGCGGCCAGGTCGATCAGCCGCTCGCCGTCGGCGACATCCAGGACGAAGGGCTTCTCGCAGAACACGTGCAGGCCGCGCTGCAGCGCCTTCTCGACCATGCCGGCGTGCAGCTTCGACGGCGTCGAGACGACCACCGCGTCGAGTTGTTCGCTCGCCAGCATCTGGTCGAGGTCCGAGTAGCACTTGAGGCCGGTGTACTTGGTCAGCACGTCCGTCAGGTAGGCCGTGGTGTCGCAGGCCGCGACCACCACGACTTCCGGATGGGCATTCACGATGGCGTGATGGGACAGCCCCATCTTGCCCAGACCGATCATTCCTATGCGAACCACGCGAACTCCCAGTGAACGGAACACCCGATGCCCGGCCGCGTCACAGCGGCGCCCGCCGGCGCAGGAAACGAAGCGAGACGAGGCCCTTGGCCATCGACTCCAGCACGAATACCAGCGACCACCAATAGCGCCTGGCGCGCAGCTTGGGCTGGATGATCAGCCTGAACAGCCACTCCAGGCCGAGGCCGCGCAGCAGCGCAGGTGCCCACGGCACGGTGCCGGCGTGATAGTCGAAGGCGGCGCCCACGCCGACCATCCAGGGCGCGTCGAGCCGGTTCAGGTGCTGCTGGATCCAGCGCTCCTGCTTGATCAGTCCGAGGCCGACCCACACGATGTCGGGCCGGGCGGCGTTGATCATCTCGACGACCTTGGCATCCTGCTCGGGCGTCAGGTCGTGGAACGGCGGGCAATAGCTGCCGCAGACGATCAGGTCCGGGTACTGCTGGGTCAGCCGGCGGGCCATCTCGTTGGCCACGCCTTCCTTGCCGCCGTAGAAGAAGTGGCGCCACTGGTGCTCCTGGCCGAACGCGGACGCCTCGAGCTGCAGCACCGGGCCGTTGTAGCGCTGGATGCGGTGTCCCCAGGCCAGGCCGGCGACGATGACGCCGACACCGTCGCACAACGAGAAGTCGGCATTGCGGATGTGGGCGCCATGGGTCGGAATGCGCAGGCCGTGGTACATCGACTCGGTGTTCGTGATCGAGATGTAGTGGCCCTTGTCGTGGCTCGCGATGACGTGCTTCATCCGCTCGAGCACATCGGCGTGCGCCGCGGTGCTGATCGGCAGGCCCATGATGTAGACGGGGGCGTCGGTTCGATTGGTCGAAGGCATGTTCTGTCGCATCGTCGAAGTTGCGGATACCGAACCCGAGCTCTAGTGTTGGGCCGAACGAAAGAACACGCCGTCGAACTGCAGCATGCGCGCCGAGGTTGGGTCGACGAAGCCGGGGATCACGTTCCAGAGTTCGAAGCCGCGGGCCTGCAGCCACCGGATCATCGACAGGTACAGCATCTGGCCCTCGTAGAGCGGCGTCACCGACAACTCGAGCTGGATGCCCGCAATGCGATCGAGCAGCTGGTCAGTGCCCTCGAGGACCATCATCTCGTAGCCTTGCGTGTCGACCTTGAGGAACAGCCGCTTGCCGTTGTCGAGCGCCGCGTGGCGCACCTCGTCGAGGCGACGCACCGGAACACGCTGCACGCCGACATAACGCGACTCCGGAGCGGCCTGCTCGTGCGTGGTGTGCATCGGCAGGATCGAACTGCTGGCCGAATTGCCGGCGACGTGGATGTCGAGTTCCGTGTTCGCGTTGCCCAACGCCATGCGCGGTGCGACCATCCAGCCGGCATCGCCGTCGGTGGCTGCCAGCAAGGCGTCATGCGCCTCTTGCAGTGGTTCGAACGAAAGGATCGTGCCGTCGTAGCCACCCCGACGCAGCAGCCGTCCGTAACCACCATCGTTGGCGCCGACGTCGATCACGGTGTCGATGCGATGCGTGTTCAGCAGCGCAAGCAGGCGCGCCTCGGTGGACTCCACTGCGTTGTATCGATTGACCTCGATGCCCAGGCGCAGGGCGGTCATCTTCAGTGCATGCTTGATTGACACACGTTTCCTCGACGAGAGACGACCCACGACACCGCGGCGCGACCGCGCCTTCGATGCGCCGTGCCGGATGCGGCAGTAGAGCGTGTGTGACGCCGCTGCGGTCCAGCGAGTAAGGTACCCGAGATTCCGGTACGCGCAGCGGGCAGACCCGCCCGGGCGGCCCTACAGACGCGGGGTGTCCATGCATTCATGGGGCGACGGGTGACGCCAGCGCCGCGCGCGGCAAACCACGGCGTGCGGCCTCGTACAAGGCGCTGTAGCGGTCCACCACCTGATCGAGCGCGAACAAGTCGCGGGCTCGTGCCCTTGCGGCGGCCGACAGCTGGTGCCAGCGCGAAGCGTCCCGCGTGATGCCGAGCATGGCGGCGGCCATGTCGGCGGCCGAAGTGATGTCGGTCAACACGCCGGCACGACCGTCGTCGAGTTGCCAAGGCACGCCGTCGGTCTGCCGGCCGGCGATCACCGGCAGTCCGACGCTCATGGCCTCGGCGATCGACATGCAGCAGGCTTCCCACCGTGACGGGTGGACCAGCGCGGCGCTGTGCCGCATCTGCTCCACGACCTGTGCGTGCGGCACCGGACCGCGGAAATCGACATGGGCATCGAGCCCGCGGCGTACCGCCCAGCGATGCGCCGGGCCATCGCTTTCGAATCCGGCGCCGAAGCACACCAAGCGCAGTGCGGGGTCGCTGCGGCGTGCCGCGCCGAACGCGCTCAGAGCGGCGGCGCCGTTTTTCAGGCTCGTCCAGCCATTGAGCACCATCATGAACGACTTGCTGCTCGCGGCGTCGGCCGCGCAGCCCGGCGAATGCAGGATGGCGTCGGCGATCGGGTTCGGCACGACGGTGATCGGTGTCGACGTGAAGCTGCGCAGGTCCGACGCCAGGTCGGGTGACACCGCGGTCAGATGCTCGCAACGCGGCAGCACACGGCGCGCCATCAGGTAGCGGAACAGGCGGTACAGGTTGGGCGTGAATCGCACCACCTTGGCCGGCGAGTCGTGCGCGGTGGCCAGTGTCGGCACGCCGCTGTCCAGCGCCGCCCAGACGAACTCGTAGGTCCAATGGGCATGGATCACGTCGGGCGCGAAGTCCTGGATCGCCGCCTGCAGGCATTCGCGTTCGTAGGCGAAGTGGTCGAGCGAGCGGCCGAGCCGGCCTGCGGCGGGCCGGAACGAGCGAGGCCGCTGCGGGCAGAAGTACGCGCTCAGGCCTGGCGCGCGAAAGCTGCGAAACGGCGCGAGCTGCTCGATCGGCGTCGTGTAGTCCGTCGAGATCGCCGCCACCTGGTGGCCGCGGTCGACCAGGGCGCGAGCCAGCACGGTCATCAAGGGCGCTCCCGGATAACCCGGCGGCAATGCTGTCGCCGCCGGGAACCCGAAGGAGCTCGACAGCGAAGGGCCGGTGAAGGGGCCGAGCAATGCGATGCGCACGCGAAGATCCCTGTCGGCCGTCAGCGTCTATTCGCCGGCATCGACCAGGCTGGGCTGGGTGTCGATGTCGGCCGCGATCGTGTTTACCGACGGCCCGATCGCGGTCGGCGGCGTCTTCACCCGTTTGACGATGTGGTCGGACAGGCGCAACGCGAGCGCCACCAGCGTGAAGGTCGGGAAGTTCGCGCCCGCGGTGGGAAACACCGAGCTGCCCGCCACGAACATGTTGGCCAGGCCGTGAACGCGGCAGTCGCGGTCGACCACGCCCTGGCGCGGCGAATCGTGCATGCGCGTGGTGCCCATGTGATGCCAGGTACCTTCGAGCGCCGCCGGCCATTCGCGGCCGAGCAGCGGTGGGTCCATCGTCACCTCGGCGATGCCTGCGGCCTCGAGTTCCCGGCCGACGATGGCCAGCGAGCGGTCGAAGGTGTGCTTGACCTGGTCGTCGAGCCGCCAGTCGACCCTGGCGCGCGGCATGCCGAGCGCATCGCGCGCATCGGCCAGCGTGACGCGGCTGTCCGGGTTGGGCGTGGGTTCGCAGATCATCTGGAAGCGCGCTTCCGTGATCATCTGGAAGTGCAGCTCCTTCAGGAAACTCAGCGGCCGCAACTGGCGGGCGGCGATGAAGTTCATCGTGTTGAGCGGCTCGCTCGCCATCGTGGCCAAGTCGCGCAGGAAACTATGGTGCGGGTCGACCTTCGCGTGCAGGCGATGCTTCATGCGCACCAGCGCCTCCGCAGCCGGCGTGCCTTCGCCCGGGAACACCGACCAGAACCAGATGCGGCCGTTGAGCAGGCTCTCGCGCCGCTGCACCTCGTGCGCCACCGTCATCTGCGCCGCCACCTTCGTGCCGCGGGCCGATACGGCAGGGTTGAGGTAGTGGAACATGATGTCGTACAGCTTGTTGCGCCGCCACGGCGCGCGCAACTTGATCTTGCCGAGTTGCAGCCGCGGATGATCCATGAAGTAGCGGCCCACCTGCCCGTAGGTGTTGCCCAGGCCCGCGGTGTGGGTCTTGTTGGCCGCCAGCAGCACCCGTGGGTTCTCGATGCCGCCGGTGGCCAGCACGAAGTGCTTGGCCTGCACCGTCATGCGACGTCCGGTCAGCGTCTTCACCTGCACGCGGTTCACGCTGCGGCCGAGCGGGTCCGTCTCGATGTCGACGACGTTGGCATGCAGGAACACGCGCACGTGCCGGGCCTGTTTGAGCGCCTTGCGATAGTGCTTGCCGAAGCGCATCGGCGGGCTGAACTGCGAGATGCTGTCGAGCACCTGTCCGCTGGGCAGTGGCATCCGGCGCACATCGGGTCGGTCGATCGCCGACACCCAATGCGGCAGGTCGTAGTTGAACGGTCCCAGGTGCAGCAGCGGATGCGCGCGCTCGTAGTAGGGCATCAGCTCGGCGAGCTCGAACGGCCAGCCGCTGTGAGCGACCCAATCACGGCGCTGCAGGTCCTCGGCGTCGAGCGGCCTGCACCAGCCGCCCCAGCAGTTGCTGCCGCCGCCGAGCAGCCGGCTGCGCATGCCGTCGCCGAACTCGTACGGAATGCCGACGTTCTCGCCGCGGTAGAGATCCGTCGTGTCGGCGTCGGGCTTGAAGCCGCCGCTTTCGAGCAGCACGGTGTCGATGCCATGGCGCTCGAACTCGAGCGCCATGGTGATGCCCGCGGATCCGCCGCCGATGATGCAGACCGTGGCGCTGGTGGCTAGACCGTCATCGCCAGCGCGTGCATCGCAGAACATGAGTGGCTCCCAACGTCATAGTCTCGGTATCGGTGTTGTCAAGCCTGGCTGCCGACGAAGTCGGCATAGGCGCTGCGCAGTCCCTCGGCCAGCGGCGTGCGCGCCTGCCAGCCCGATTGCGCCAGCCGCTGCACGTCGAGCAGCTTGCGCGGCGTGCCGTCGGGCTTGGTGGTGTCGAAGGTGATGTCGCCGCCGTAGCCGGTGACGTCGCGCACCAGCGTGGCCAGCTCGGCGATCGTCACGTCCTCGCCGACGCCGACGTTCACCAGCGGCGGCTCGAAGCGGCCGCTGACCGATTCGTCCGAGCCCAGCAGCGCGACGAAGCGGTCTTCCGGCAGCGTCATCAGATGCACGCAGGCGTCGGCCATGTCGTCGCTGTACATGAACTCGCGTCGTGGCGTGCCGGTGCCCCAGACCGTCACGGTGCGGTCACCGCGCTGCTTGGCCTCGTGGAACTTGCGCAGCAGTGCCGGGATCACGTGGCTGTTTTGCGCGTGGTAGTTGTCGCCGGGGCCGTACAGGTTGGTCGGCATGGCGGTGAGGAAACGCGTGCCGTACTGGCGGTTGTAGCTCCAGCACATCTCCACACCGGCGATCTTGGCCAGCGCATACGGCCGGTTGGTCGGCTCGAGCGGCCCGGTCAGCAGCGACGCCTCGGCGATCGGCTGCTTCGCCAGTCGCGGATAGATGCAGCTCGAACCGAGGAAGAGCAGCCGCTTGACGCCGGCGCGCCAGGCGGCATGGATCACGTGGGTCTGGATCGCCAGGTTGTCGCGGATGAACTCCGCCGGGTAGGTGTTGTTGGCGACGATGCCGCCCACCTTGGCCGCAGCCAGGAACACGTATTCCGGGCGTGTCGATTCGAAGAAGCCGTTCACCTGCGCGGCGTCGGTAAGGTCGAGCTCGGTGCGGCCGCGCAGCAGCAGCGCGTCGTGGCCCCTGGCCACCAGGTTGCGCACGATGGCCGAGCCGACGAGGCCGCGGTGACCGGCGACGAAGATGCGGGCGTCCTGGCGCACGAGGCTGCTTTCCTTACTCGTTGTAGTCGTAAGCCTGGAAGCCGGCGAGCTTGACGAGGCTGTCGCGCTTGGCGGCCGTGTAGTCGGCCTCCACCATCTCGGCCACCAGCTCGGGCAGCGTGGTCGTGGGCT
>CALMQI010000171.1 GCA_937871935.1 uncultured Burkholderiales bacterium | reverse complement strand
GGCGGCGACGGAGAGGGGGGTATTGGTTTTCACAAGGCCAATTGTACGCGTTGGTGGCGTAGGGGCGAGGCATGCCTCGCCTTCGTTGGCAGGAGCGACCACATCGCAAGCAGGGCGGCGCATGCGTCGCCCCTACGATCGATTCGGTCTGGAATCCGTGGTCTTCGCCGAGCGTGTTACTTTTCCCCTGCTTAGAACGCCTCTCTCTACACGCGCACGATGACCGAGCCCGCGCCTCCGAATCCTGCGGCCCCTTTCGCCCCGATCGACTCGGGGCGGTGGGAGCAGCTCCGCGCCGATCTCGTCCGCGCCGTTCGCCGCCAGGCCACAGGGCCGCTCGCGTCGCGCGCCGACGACATCGTGCAGGCCGCGATGCTCAAGGTCATGGACCTCGTTCGCCGCTCTTCCGCGGCCTCGGGCGGAGCTCCCTCGATTTCTTCGGCGAGCCCTGAGGGAAACCGCGAACTCACCTCGTTCTACCTCTATCGCGTGGCGCACAGCGCGCTGATCGACGAGATTCGGCGCCTAAAGCGACGGCGTGAGGTCTCGCTCGACACGGGCGGTCGCGAAGGCGACGAGGACGGCCCGGAGCCGCTCCCCGAAGCCGCGGCTCTAGCGGCGAATGACGATCCCGAACGCGCGGCGTCTTCGCGGCAGCTCGGTGCGGCGATCCGCGACTGTTTGGCGGTGATGAAGGCGGAAAGGAGGGTGGCCGTGGCGCTTCACCTACAAGGACATTCGGTACCCGAAGCGGCGCGGCGGCTCGCGTGGGCAGCGAAGCGGACCGAGAATCTGGTCTACCGCGGCCTCGCGGATCTTCGCCAGTGTTTGGTGGGGAAAGGGCTTCGGCCGTGAGCGAAAACGACGAGACTCTCGCTCCCGAGTTGCCACCCGATCCCGAGGATCTCGCCCGTCTGCGGGCGGCTTTCGCGGATTGGAGCGTCGACGAGAACAGCTCGGGTGAAGAAGGAGAGATCGACGCCGCTCGCATTTTCGACGCGGTGCAGGGCGATCTCCCGCCCGAGGAGCGTCTCAAGGTGATCGAACGCATGGCGGTCGATCCCGACGCGGCGCTCGCGGTGGTGGCCTCGCTCCTGGTGGGCGGCCTGGTCTATCGGGAACTTGACTGGACCCGACTGCGCGAGGCCATCATCGACGGCGCGGTGCAGACCGGCACCGTGATGCTGCTGGTGGCCGCGTCGGCCCTGCTCGGCCTGTACCTCACCGAGGTGCAGCTGCCACAACGCATCGCGGCGGCGATGCTCTCGGTCACGAGCGAGAAGTGGGCCATTCTCGCGATCCTGAACGTCTTCTTCCTCATCATCGGCATGTTCCTGCACTCGGCCGCGGCGATCATCCTGGTGGTGCCGATCGTGATGCCGGTGGTGACGGCGGCGGGCATCGACCCGGTCCACTTCGGCGTGATCGTGACGCTCAACCTGGCCATCGGCCAGCAAACGCCGCCGGTGGCCAGCGTGCTGCTGCTCACCTGCTCGATCGCGAAAGAGAGCGTGTGGGATGTCACCAAGGCCAACATCCCGTTCATCGGCGTGCTGCTGGCCACGCTGCTGCTGGTGACCTACGTGCCGGTGGTGACGCTCGGCCTCGTCAGCCTGTTCTACCGATGAGCGAGCCGAACGTCATCGGGGTCGAGCGCGCGGGGCCCATCGCCACCGTGGTGCTGAACCGCCCGGACAAGCTCAACGCGCTGACCAAGCCGATGTGGCAACGCCTGGGTGACGTGTTCCTCGCACTCGATGCCGACGACGACTTGCGCTGCATCGTGCTGCGCGGTGCCGGCGAGAAAGCCTTTGCGCCGGGCAACGACATCGGCGAATTCGGCAACGAGCGCTCCAACGTCGAGCAGGCGCGTGCCTATGGCGCGGTGATGACGCGCACGATCGACGCCATCGGCGGCTGCCGGCATCCGGTGGTGGCACAGATCCACGGCATCTGCGTCGGTGGCGGGCTCGAGATCGCCGGGCTGGCGGACATCCGCATCTGCGGCTCGAGCAGCCGGTTCGGCGTGCCGATCAACCGCCTCGGCCTGGTGATGGCCTACGCCGAGATCGGCGCGCTGATCCGCCTGGCCGGCGAGGCGGTGGCGCTCGAGATCCTGCTCGAGGGCCGCGTGTTCGACGCGCACGAGGCCCTCGCCAAGGGGCTGGTCACGCGCGTCGTCGCCGACGACCAGGTGGCGCAGGAGGTGGCCGCGACCGCGCAACGTATCGCCGACGGCGCGCCGCTGGCCGCGCGCTGGCACAAGCGCTTCGCGCAACGCCTGCGCAGCGCCGCGCCGCTGACCGCCGCCGAGATCGACGAAGGCTTCGCCTGCTACGGCACCGAGGACTTCCGCATCGGCGTGCAGGCCTTCCTGGCCAAGAGCAAGCCGCAGTTCAAGGGCAAGTAGATGGCCAGCCCCGGTCCGCTCGAAGGCATCCGCGTCGTCGAGATGGCGCAGATCATGGCCGGGCCCACCTGCGGCCAGCTGCTGGCCGACCTGGGCGCCGACGTCATCAAGGTCGAGAAGCTGCCCGGCGGCGACGACAGCCGCTCGTACCGCCAGCACACGCTGCACGGCGAGTCGGCGCCGTTCATGATGATGAACCGCAACAAGCTCGGCATCGCGGTGAACCTCAAGGTGCCCGGCGGCGTCGAGGTGGTCAAGCGCCTGCTGGCGCGCGCCGACGTGCTGGTCGAGAACTACCGCGTGGGCACGCTCGACAAGCTGGGGCTGGGCTACGACGTGCTGCACACGTTGAACCCGCGCCTCGTGTACTGCGCGATCACCGGTTACGGCCGCACCGGGCCCGACGCCGGCAAAGGCGGCTTCGACCTCATCGCGCAGGGCGTGTCGGGGCTGATGAGCGTGACGGGCCAGCCCGGCGGCGAGCCCGTGAAGGCGGGCTCGCCGGGGGCCGACATCAATGCCGGCATCCTGGGTGCGTTGGGTGTCGTGTCGGCACTGCTGCGACGTGCCACCACCGGCCAGGGGCAGCTGGTCGACACCTCGCTGATGGAGGCGGCGGTGCACCAGACCTTCTGGCAGGTAGCGCTATACCTGTCCACCGGCGTGAACCCCGGGCCCTCGGGCTCGAGCCACATCCTCACCGCGCCGTACCAGGCGTTCCCCACGCAGGACGGCTGGATCAACATCGGCGGCGCCAACCAGGCCAATTGGCAGCGCCTGGTCGGCGTGCTGGGCCTGCCCGAGCTGATGGCCGACCCGCGCTTCACCACCAACGCCGACCGCATGACGCACAAGCCGGCGCTCGCCGAGCTGATCGCCGCGCGCACCCGCACGCGTCCATCGGCCGACTGGCTGGCCGCACTTGAAGCGGCAGGCGTACCGGCCGGGCCGATCAACCAGATCAGCGAGATGCTGGCCGACCCGCAGGTGCGCGCGCGCCAGATGGTGGTGGAGCTCGATCACCCGCACGCCGGGCGCGTGCCGGCACTCGGCCTGCCGATCAAGTTTTCCGACACGCCGGGCTCGGTGCGCCGCGCCGCGCCGCTGCTCGGCCAGCACACGCGCGAGGTGCTGCTCTCGCTCGGCTACAGCGCGCCCGACATCGACGTGCTCGTGCGCGACGGCGCCGTGGCCTGCGCCTGAAACGGCGGCGCGGGCGACCGGCCGGGCAACGGACGCAATGGGCGGCGGCGCCGCCGCTGGCGCTTTGCCTATCATCGTGGTCCCGAGATGACCTTGCCGTGCACCATGCGTGTCGTGATCTCTTCCTTGCGCGTCCTTCTGGTCGGCGGCGTCCTGGTCACGGCGGCTGCCCTGCTGTGGCTCGCCCTGCCGAGCAACGGCCGCACCGACGCCACGCCACGGGCCGTGGCGCCGCGCGGCCCGCTCGCCGCGGATGAGCTGGCGAACATCGATGTCTTTCGCCGCACCAGCCCGTCGGTGGTGCACATCACCACGCTGGCGGTGCAACGCGACTTCTTCTCGATGAACGCGCAGCAGGTGCCGCGCGGCACCGGCACCGGCTTCGTGTGGGACGAAGCCGGCCACATCGTCACCAACTTCCACGTCGTGCAGGGCGGCAACGCGCTGCGCGTCACGCTGGCCGACCAGACCAGCTTCGTCGCCAAGCTGGTGGGCGTGTTCCCGGACCGTGACCTGGCGGTGATGCGCATCGAGGCGCCGAAGGACAAGCTGCCGCCGATCGCCATCGGCTCGAGCAAGGACCTCGTCGTCGGCCAGCGCGTCTATGCGATCGGCAACCCCTTCGGCCTCGACCAGACGCTCACCACCGGCATCGTGAGCGCGCTCAACCGCGAGATCGAGTCGTTCAACGAACGCACCATCCGCGGCGTGATCCAGACCGACGCGGCCATCAACCCGGGCAACTCGGGCGGCCCGCTGCTCGACTCGGCCGGCCGCTTGATCGGCGTGAACACGCAGATTGCGAGCCCCAGCGGCGCCAGCGCCGGCATCGGCTTCGCGATTCCGGTCGACGAGGTCAACCGCATCGTGCCGCGGCTGATCCGCGACGGCCGCCTGGTGCGCCCGGCGCTCGGCATCTCGGCACTGCCCGACAACATTCCGCTGGCGCTGAAGCTGCCCAAGGGCGTGGGCCTGGTGCAGGTGGCGCCGGGCGGGCCGGCCGCCAAGGCGGGGCTGCAGCCCTTCCGCCGCGCCGACGACGGCGGCGTGGTGCCGGGCGACGTGATCACGGCGATCAACGGCGAGCCGGTCGCCACGCTCGACGACATGCTCACGCTGCTGGAGCGCCATCAACCCGGCGAGACGGTGACGCTGACGCTGTGGCGTGCCGGCAAGACACGCCAGCAGGCGGTGGTGCTGGGCAGGGCCAGGCCGCTGGCGCGCCAGGCGAGGTTGTTGGCACCGTCATAGGCCTGCACCGTGGCACCCGACTCGGGCTCGACGGTCTTGCACAGGCGCTGGTGGGCGTCATAGACATAAGCGCGCGTGGCGCTCAGGCCGGCGCCGCTGCGCGTGATGCTGCGCGGCTTGCCGAACGCGTCGCGCGCGATCGACACCGACACGCCCTCGGGTGCAGCGATGCCGGCGATGGCGTCTTCGCTGGGTGTGTCCCAGGCGTAGAAGCTGGTGGTGGTGGCGTGGCCGCGCGGGTTGGTGACGCGGCGCTGGAAGCCGGCCACGTAGTCGGTGCTGGTGGTCAGCACGCCCAGTTCGCTGTCCTGGTACTGGGCGAAGACGCGGCCCAGGGCGTCGTGGGCCCAGGCGGTGCCGGGCAGGGCCGTGTCGATCGGGCTGGGGTTGCGCTGAGGGTAACTGGCAAAGACCTTGCGCCCGTCGGCGTCGTAGCGCGTCTCGATGGCCTTGCCGGTGGCTGCGGGGTTGGCCAGGTCGTCGGTGGTGCTCAGGCGCTCGCGCCACAGGGCGTCGAAGTAGCGGATGGTGCGCGCGTTGCCGGTGGCTACGGTCTGGCGCCAGTGGCCGGCGGCGAGGCCGTACTCAGCGGCGGGGACACGCTCGAACATCAGCGTTGTCGGGTGGTAGGCCACAGGGTCGCCACCGGGCGGCGTGAT
>CALMQI010000170.1 GCA_937871935.1 uncultured Burkholderiales bacterium | reverse complement strand
CGACACCACCGATCCGCAGTTCCTCGGCCCCGAGGCTGGCCAACAGGCAGGGGGGAAGGAAGGGGAGAACGCGCGGGAGGTTCAAGCCCACGAGCTGGGCGACATGCGGACGATCCTGCACATCGCACTGACGCAGCCCGGCGTGATGAATCAGGCCTACCGGGCGTTTCACAACTACAGCATCGGCAACCAGCTGCTGGCCGCGCTGCAACTGCTGGACAAGGGCCTGCCGCTGGCGCCCATCGCCAGCTTCAACGCCTGGCGCGAGAAGGGCCGCTTCGTGAAGAAGGGCGAGAAGGCCATCAGCCTGTTCATGCCCATCAGTGTGAAGCGCCGCGCCGACAAGGACGCACCGGCCGACTCTGCGGAAGCGGGGGAGGGTGGCACCTTCAGCATGTTCATGCTGCGCCCGAACTGGTTTTCACTGAACCAGACCGAGGGCGAAGCGTTCACCGCCGAGACCATCACGCCCGCCTGGGATGCCGTCACCGCCATGGCCGCGCTCGACATCGTCGAAGAACCCTTCGAGCACCTGCAGGGCAACCACCTGGGCTATGCCCGTGCGCGATCCATCGGCCTCAACCCGATGAATCCGCTGAAGCACAAGACCCGGTTTCATGAGATGGCGCATGTGGTGCTCGGCCATACCGCCGTCGCCGACATGCACGACGACGAGGCCCTGACGCGCCAGATCGAGGAGGCTGAAGCCGAGGGCGTGGCCTACCTGCTGTGTGCGCTGCTGGACCTGCCCGGCCAGGCCGAGAGCCGCTTCTACATCCAGGGCTGGCTGCAGGGCGGAACGTTGCCCGAGAAAAGCGCGAAGCGGATCTTCGGCGCCGCCGATCGGATCATGAAAGCCGGCCAGCCGGTGCAGCACTGATCTACCACCAGACCACAACGCACCAGGAGCAAGCACCAATGGCATCCCAAGACCTCACCCCCGAAGCGCTGGATGGCTTCGTCGCCCAGCTGGACGGCAAGCCCGCACACGAGGCCTGCCCGCACTACACGAGCAGCCCCGCCGGCATGGCCTGGCTGGTCGGCGCGTGGCTGCAGAAGACCGGGCGCCCAGCGCCGTGCGATGTCCGGATGTCGCGCGGCTACACGGTTCGCGTCGGCGACATGCGCGTCTCGGTCGCGGACGCCGCGGCCTTGGTTCGTGTTCAGTGAAGGAGAACCCGCGATGAGTGACCACGCCTATCGACTGCTACTGATGAAGCGCGCGCTCGCCCGCAGCGACGCCGAACTGTTCGGCCATCGGCCTCGATACCTCGAAGTGGCCAGGCGCCTCGCGGCGCTCTTGCTTTCCACGGAACTGCCATGAGGGTCTCAAGGCGATGGATCGAGTGGGCGCATGGACCGGGCGCCGAGGATGGCCAGCCGCTGGCGATGAGCCTGTGCGACCTGGCCAGCGCGCCCGGCGTGGGTTCGATCGAGGTTGCCGCACCGGCGTTGATCGCCGAGCTGGTCGACGTGGCCGGGCTTTACGTCCATCCATGTCGTGGCGATGCACTGCATGACATGGGCCCGTGGTGGATGGGTCAGCCGCGCCGGATAATTTCCGAAGGAAGGGCTTCGCTTCGGGCAGCCGACAGCGCGGCGTCATCGCCGGCGGTAGAGGGCCAAACAGAATGACAACAACAGGGCGCTTCATGCTTTGTACCTCTGCACCAGGTGGCCGCCGCGGCACAGGTCTCAAAGTCTCCCGGCAGCCGAGGCGTACCCGTTGAAGGGCGCCACCTTGAATCGGCGGAGCGCACTGCGCGCCGGCCTGTCCTTGATGCTGCTGCTCTGCGTCGGCCAGGCCATCGCCCGAGAAGACGCGCCAGGCGCTGGAGGACCGGCGGCGCCGAGCAGCTACCGAGGGCCAGCGATGGTGACGGGCGTGGCGGACGGCGACACGCTGTATGCGAATGTCGACGGTCACTCGATCCGGATTCGGCTCGCCCAGATCGATGCCCCAGAGAAGGCACAGGCTTTCGGTCGTCGATCAGAGCAGTCGCTGCGCGAAATGGTGGGCAAGAGGCAGGTCGAGCTGGCTTGGAAGTCGCTCGACCGGTATGGCCGGCCCATCGCGCAGGTTTCTGTCGATGGCCTCGATGTGAACGCCGAACAGGTCAAGCGAGGTTTCGCCTGGGTGTTCCGGCGCTACTCGAACGACTCCGCCTTGATAGCGCTGGAGGCGCATGCGAAGTCTGCGGGCGTTGGGTTGTGGGCCGATCCTCACCCCATCGCGCCGTGGGAGTGGAGAGCCGCCCGGCGCGAAGGAACGGACTGACTACAGCAGCCACTCCAACCCCCAGAGCGCTGCCAGGTGCGCCGGGTAGTAGACGTAGAAGGCGAGCCGGCCGCGTGGCAGATTCAGCCTGACCTGTCCTGCCGCAAAGATGAGGGGCATCGCGGCGAGCGCCCACGGATTGCGATTGATGACGTACAGCGAGGCGAGGGCGCCGATCCACAGGGCCAGCTTCAACCAGCTGGGCCGGCGACAGTAGGCCCAGGCCATCAGGCAGACCGCGAGCCCTGGCCACCAGAACTCGACCAGCGCGCCGCCGACGATGAAGACCGCAGCGGCCGCCACCAGCCGCGCCGGTCCGCCGACCTCGATCAGCCAGGCGCAAAGTGTGGCGACCAACAGCGTCGCCATGATGTTGAAGGGCCACCAGCCCCAACCCAGTCCACCGAGCGCGATGAATGGAATGGTGGCGATGGTCCCGAAGATCGCCAACCGGCGCGCCGTGCGCGAGTAGCTACCGCTGGCCAGCGCGCCCGGCCGCGCCAGGTTGTAGCCCAATACGAAACCGAACAGCGGCAAGGCCAGACGCCCCGCCGCGAACAGCTCGGGCACCGATGCGTGCATCAGGTGCTTGTTGACGTGATCGAGCGTCATCAGCAGCAACGCCAGCCACTTCAGCGCTTCCAGCGAGCCGCTGCTCAACTCCAGCCTTGGGGCTGTGCTCACTGGCGCACGGATCGGCACACTGATGCATTCGCTCGCGCTCAACAACCTCGCTCCCACCTTCGCACCGGTACTCATGCCGGGATCCCTTCATGACAAGCAAAGAGCCATCGAACGCCACCACCGGTTCCCGATGGCATATAGAGCTTGCGCGGCAGTCCGGGGGACTGCCGCGTGCCCCGGTAGGAGCCGGCCCGGTAGGGCTGCAACCCGCCCAAGCGGGATGCACTCCGTAGCCCGGGGCACTCATGCCAGAGCGCGCGGCCGTGGCATGCAGGGCTGTCGGTGTTGTTCATCGCATCCAAAGCACTGCGCACCCGATGCCGAGCGCGACGCCGAGAGTGAGTGCAGCAAGCACCGGCGCGAGCCTGGTGCGAACTAGGCGGCCGTGGATTTCGACCTGGCGGGCAATGTCTCTGACTGCCGGTGCCAGCTGGTCTGCAAACGCGAGCGTGGCTGCGTCCTGCATCGCTTTGCGATGTTCGGCCAACGCCTGGCTTGTCGCTGCCGAGGCGCGGCGCTCGATGTACTCGGCCAGAGCTTTCTTCGTTGCCTCGGTGAGCTGAGCCACTTCGGCCGAGTACACCGTGCCGGCCGCAGTGAGGCCCGCAGCGGCCGACTCCAGCCGTTGCGAGCTAGCCGACAGTCGCTCACCGACCGCGTCAGCCGCGGCGAGCACCGTGTCGACGCCGCGCAGTGCTTCGACGATCAGCGCCTCGCGCGCCGATCGGGCGTCCAGTGCATTGCCCATCAGGCCGACTTCATTCTCAGGTTCACGCTGCGACGGATAGTGCGAGCGAGGCCTGGAGCGTCTCTGGGAAGAGTGCAGCGAATGCGGTATCGAGGTTCTTGTTGCAGGTCTTGGCCAGGCGCTTCATCGCGATCATCTGGATCGCGGCGTCCTGCTCGTCCTCGTTCGCCGCCGCGCGCAACCGCTGCCGGTAGTCGGTCGCGTCATCGTTGAGCGCCCCGATCGACAGCTGCTGCGTCTTGAGCATGGCGAACAGCTCGTTGGCGAAGATCACACCACCTTCGGGGATCGTCGCCTCACCGCTGGCGCAGAAGCCGAAGACGCCGGCGAAGTCGGTGCGCAGGTCGTCGTCGGTCTCGACCTTGTTGATGAGCACCAGGATCTTCGCGGCCGGCACACCGATGGCCCGAAGCGCCCGGATGGTGTTCACCGTGTCGGCCTGCTGTTTGCCGTCCTTGACCACCGGCACCACGAAGAGGTCGAACTCTTCCTGGCTGTCGGCGTAGTGCTGCATCATTTTGAGGAAGTCTTCGACGTTGGACGAACCCACGTCCACGATCGCATCGTCCAGCTTCATCAGTCGCTGCAGCAGATCGTTGTAGTGCTTGCCTCGCAGCCTGGCGACCTCGACGCCATCGCTGGAGGCATCGACGTTCAGGCTCTCAACGCTGAAGACCTGGGCGTTCAGGCGCGGCTGCAAGAGATGAGCGGCGATCGTGCTCTTGCCGACGTTGCCGCTGAAGTTCAGGACGCAGACTTTCATGACTTTCCTTGGTTGGGGTGTTTCGGCGCCAACTTGGCGAGTGCTTTCATGTCGGGCGTGCTGCGCATGACCTCGTCCAGGAGGCGAGGGTCGTGCGCACCGAATTTCGATGCCGGACTGGCGGCCGGTGCAGCTGTGAGTGCAGGCGCGAGCGTGGGAACGCTGGCGATCCTGGGCGCCGGCAAGGCGGTTGCTCCGCCTTCCGGGATGCCCGCGCCGAGCGCCGGCCTTGCCTCTGGCAGGCCTGGCGCTTCTTCCCGCTGCCGGCGCAGACGGGCAATGACGTTTGAGAGCTGGTGCGGCGTGACCTCGATGCCCACGTCCAGGAGCGCCGTGACGATGTGGGCGCGCGGGCTCCCCTGAGCCATGGCCGCCTCGATCTGAGGCAACAGCGCCGCGATGCGGCGAGCCTTCGAAGGCGGGTGCTTGGCCGCGCTTCGTTCGAGGCTGGCCGAGAAGGCGTCCGGAGTCATTGGACGGCTGTCCATGAGGGACGGCTGAGGGCAGGGTGCGGGTGCTTTGGGTGCATTTTGCGTACCTTCTGCCGTTTGAACATACAAACGGTGCAAGAGAAGTGCGTACCGAGACACTATAGGTGATTGCAATGCAAGAACAGTGCATATAAAGTAAATGCAAGTTAGCCGAACCGGCCTTCTTGTGCAACAGAGCGCACGTTTGGTGCTCTGGAAGCAAGCTTTTGGAGGCGGTTCGGGTACGCCACGGGTCAAAGCACGTACGGCGTGCGTATGAGCTGGCGATCTGGCGCTGTCCTTGTGTTGTCTGAGTGAGTACCAACCAATGAACCCGACTTTCGAGCGAGCGCTGTGGGCGAGCACCCCAGCGCTGCGGTGCCTGGCACCGCTGGACGCCATCCTGGCGCCGGCCCTTGGGCTCTACTGGATCAAGACCTTGCCCGCCTCTGGCGGGCTGGTAGGGGCCGTGCTGGGGGTGTTCTGCCTCTGGATCGGGGCCAGGCGCGCCTATCGCGCGCTGTTCGAATTCGAGGCCTACCGCTGGATGACGCTTCGCCTGGCGAAGCTCGCCATCGCG
>CALMQI010000169.1 GCA_937871935.1 uncultured Burkholderiales bacterium | reverse complement strand
ACCAGCTCGGGACGACCATCGACGTGACCACCGAGGGCGACACGGATGTCGACCAGACGTGGGGTGCATCGCTCACCGGCCAGTGGATCGCCACCAACGCCCACAAGTACGGCTTCATCCTGAGCTACCCGATGGAGGCCCAGGCGCGCACCTGCTACGACTACGAACCCTGGCACCTGCGCTACGTCGGCCGGGAGCTGGCCGCCGACGTGATCGCGTCCGGCCTCACACTGCGCGAGCACCTCTGGCAGCTCAACCCCGTGCCGCCCCCCGCCGCCTCCACCACCACGACGACGACGCCGTAGCGGCCGTCGGATCAGCCGACGGGGGTGGCGAAATCGGCGTCGCCGAGGACGTAGAGGTAGCCGGCGCGGCTGCCGATGTAGATGCGGCCCTTCCACACGGCGGGGGTGGCCTCGATGCACCCTCCCAGGTTCACGGACCAGAGCTCGGGTGGCGCGATGTCGGGGTCCGACATGTCGAAGCCGGCACAGAACGAATCGCCGGCCCCCTGGAGCACGATCACGCGCACGTCGCGGCGCTGCTCCAGGTCGCTCCAGATGCGTTGCAGCTCGGCCTCGGTCGCGAGGTCGATCGCGTTCATCACGTCGGGCCGCGCCAGCGTGACGGTGGCCACGTGGTCGGCCACCTGGTAGCGAACGCTCATGGCCGCCTCGCCATCGCAGCAGCTTCGGCCAGCACCTCGTCGGTGTGCTCGCCGAGCTTGGGCGGCGCACGGCGCATCGCGGCATCGGCGCCCGACATGGTGATCGGGCTGGCGATGAACTTGTAGGCGCCGTGCCCCGGCGCGTCGGCCTGCAGGATCATCTTGTTGTGCAATGTCTGCGGGTCGACCAGCACCTCGCGCATGTCGCGCACCGGGGCGCACAACAGGTCCTGCGCCTCCAGGCGTTCGAGCCAATGGTCGCGCGGCCGGGTTCGGAAGCGCTCGCGCAACTGCCGCTGCAGCTCGGCCTTGTGCGCGAACTGCTGCTCGAGATTCGCGAAGCGCGGATCGAGCGACAGGTCGGCCAACTCGAGCGCGGCGCAGATGTCGCGCAGCGGGTTGGCCTTGAACGCACCGATCAGCACCAGGGGCAAATCGGCGCACTCGAACACGCCCGACAGCGGCATCGCGGCCCAGTTGAGGTCGGTGTCGCGCATCATGATCATCGCGGCTTCCTGCATCTGCATCGCCAGCATCGAGTTGTAGAGCGAGACGCTGATCTTCTGGCCGACGCCCGTGCGCGCACGCTGCAGCAGCGCGAGCAGGATGCCCTGCACCAGGTGCATGCCGGCCGAGTAGTCGGCCAGCGCGGTGGGGTAGGTGGCCAGCGGGTGCGACGGGTCGGCCTTGCGCGCCATTGCGCCGCTCATCGCCTGCGCCAGCACGTCCTGCCCGCCCTTGTAGGCATAGGGCCCGGTCTCGCCGTAGCCGGTGCCCACCGCGTAGACGATGCGCGGGTTGAGCTTGTGGCAGTCGTCGTAGCCCAGGCCCATGCGGTCCATCACGCCGGCGCGGAAGTTGTTGACCACCACGTCGGCGCCGGCGATCAGCGCCTTCACTGCCGCCAGCTGCTCGGCGTTGCGCAGGTCGAGCGCGACGCTGCGCTTGTTGCGGTTCAAGCTGCAGAACACCGGGTTGTCGATGCCGTCCTGCGGCGCAAAGGTCGACCGGCTCAGGTCACCGGCGCCGGCGCGCTCGATCTTGATCACGTCGGCGCCATAGTCGCCGAGCATCTGCGTGCACACCGGGCCCATCATCACCTGCGTGAAGTCGATGACGCGGATGCCGGAAAGCGGCAAATCGTTGGCATTCGCCGTGTCCCGCGCGTTCATGCGGCCTCCTTCTGCAAGCCGGCGGCGAGCGCCGGCACGTCGGGATTGGCGCCCTGCTGGTCGCCGGGGTCGGCGCCCTGCTCGCGCAGCTTGGCCTGCAGGCGTTTCACATCGACCTGGCGCACGGTGACGCCGGCATTCAGCGCCATCGCCGCGGCCACACCGGCCGCCTCGCCCATCGCCATGCACGGCGGAATCTCGCGCGACATCTTCTGCGCGGTGGAGGTGGCCGAGTAGTGGCGCCCGGCCACCAGCAGGTTGTCGATGCGCTTGGGCAGCAGCGTGCGGTACGGCGTGGTGTAGTCACGCCCGCGCGCCACCGCGTCGGCGAAACGCGTGCGCGCCGCCAGGTCGTCCTTGGTCATCACGTATTCGCCGTCGAGCAGCCGCGTCTGGCGCACGCCGGTCTGCGGCGCCACGTCGATCACCACGCAGCGCTCGAAGCCGGGCATGTGCTGGCGCGCATGGTCCACTGCGGCATGGATGTGTGCGCGGCCCTGCACCTCGGCGCGCGTGAGGTCGTCCACCTTCAGGCCGTCCAGACCCGTCATGTGCGGGCAGTTGCACCACACCACGCCGGGCAGCGGTGTCTTCAGCCACCAGTGCGCCCAGCTGCCGCCGATGAGCTGCTTGACCTCCTTGTCGATGCGCGCGAACTCGGCGGGCTGCTCGTGCTCGAAGCGCTCGGCGGCGTCGGTGTCCACATTGCCGAGGCGGAACACCGTGGTCAGCATGTAGGCGCCACCGATGTGCGGCGCGCCGGCCGAGGCTGCGACGTCGAGGTCACCGGTGGCGTCGATCACCACGCTGCCCAGGAGCGCCTGGCGCCCTTCCTTGGTATCGCAGACCACGCCGCGGATGCGGCCGCCCTCGACCAGCGCGTGCGAGAACCACGAGTGCAGGCGCAACTGCACGTGCTGCTCGGCCACCATCTCGAGCGCGGCGCGCTTCCAGCCGTCGGGGTCGAACGCGGCGGCGAAGACGATCGGGTGCGGCTTGTGCTGGGTGTGGAAGTCGAACGCGCCCCAGCGCGTCCAGCGGCTGATCGCCGCCGGCGAGGTGCCCCATTCGTGCTGGCGCGGAAACGCCGCCAGGCCGCGCGCCTGCAGCCGCTCGATCAGGTCGAGGCAGATGCCGCGCACCGAGATCTCGTGCAACTGCGCGTCCCACATGTCGTCGAGCACCAGCACCATGCCGCCCGAGGCCAGGCCGCCGAGGTGGTTGTAGCGCTCGAGCAGGATCGTCGAGGCGCCGTTGCGCGCAGCGGCGATCGCCGCCGACATGCCGGCCGGCCCGCCGCCGACGACCACCACGTCGGCCTGGGCGACGACGGGCACGTCGCGCGCCGGTTCGCGCATCGAGCTTGAGGTGTTCTTCATAGTGGCTCCTGTTTGCAGGCTTGCAGCCGACCGGCGCCCGCCGGGCCGCCCCAAGGGCGCCGGGGCCCCCTCGGGGGGCAGCGAACGAAGTGAGCGTGGGGGCTCATGATTGCCAGCGGATGACGGCGCGCTCGAGGCCGACGACCACGAGGAAGAAGCAGCCCGACAGGCAGGCGCTCATGGTGATCGCCGCATACAGCAGCGGCGAATCGAAGTTGTAGGTGGCCTGGATGATCATCGCGCCGATGCCCTGCGTGGCGCCGATCCATTCGCCGACCACCGCGCCGATCACCGCCATCGATGCCGAGATGCGCAGCGCCGAGAACAGATACGGCAGCGCGCTGAACACGCGCAGCTTGAAGAAGATCTCGCGCTTGCTCGCCGACAGCACCCGCATCAGCTCCATCGCCTGCGGGTTCACCGCCTCCAGCCCGCGCACGCTGTTCACCAGCGTCGGGAAGAAGCACACCAGCGCGGCGATCGCGATCTTCGGCTCGACGCCGTTGCCCATCAGCAGCACCAGGATCGGCGCCTTGGCGACGACCGGGATCGAGTTGAACATCACCGCCACCGGGAAGAAGATCTCCTGCATGCGCCGGTAGTGCACGAACACCGTCGCCAGCGCGATCGCCGCCAGGTTGCCGATCAACAACCCGCCCAGCGCCTCGCCGGCCGTGGGCAGCAGATTGGCCAGCAGCACGTCACGCTTGACGTACAGCGTCTGCAGCACCGCCAGCGGCGACGGCGCGATGAACGGCTTGACCTGGAAGATCACCACCACCGCCCACCACAGCAGCAGCAGCCCGATGATGCCCAGTGCGGGCATCAGCCGGCGGCGCCGGCGCTCGCGGCGCTGGGCCTCGCGGTAACGCGCCTCCTCGTCGTCGGGCGCCGCGTCGGTGGGCGCCAAGCGGTCGGCCAGCGGCGGCGCGCTCATCAGCAGGTCTCCAGCAGGCGGCGCAATTCAGCCGTCAGCGCGACGAACTCGGCGCTCTCGCGCGTGGCCAGCGTGCGCTCGGCCGGCAGCGTGACCGGCACGATCGCGCGCACGCGGCCGGGGTTGGCCGCCATCATCAGCACGCGCTGGCCGAGATACGCCGCCTCGTGGATGCTGTGGGTGACGAACAGCACCGTGACGCCGAGTTCGCGCCACACGCGGCGCAGCTCTTCGTTGAGCCGGTCGCGCGTGATCTCGTCGAGCGCGCCGAAGGGCTCGTCCATCAGCAGGATCTTCGGGTCGCTGGCCAGTGCGCGCGCGATCGCCACGCGCTGGCGCATGCCGCCCGACAGCTCGTGCGGGTACGCGCGTTCGCTGCCCTTCAGGCCCACCAGCTCGAGCAGCTCGCGCGGCGAGGCCTTGGCGCGCCGCGCGCGGCTCACCGCCACCTGCAGCGGCAGCTCCACGTTGGCCAGCGCCGTGCGCCAGGGCAGCAGCGCCGGGTCCTGGAACACGAAGCCGATGTCGCGCTTCAGCCGCGCGGCCTCGGGCGCCGCGCCGAACACGCGCACCTCGCCGGCGTTGGGTGCGATCAGGTCGGCCACCACACGCAGCAGCGTGGACTTGCCGCAGCCCGAGGGCCCCAGCAGCGTGAGGAACTCGCCGACGCCGACGTCGAGGCCGCCGCGCGCTGCGACATCGGCATCGGCGTCATCGCCGTGCCGGCTGCCGGGCTGAGCCTCGGCGAAGAGCTGAAGCTTTCGGTCCGCCCGGAGATGATCACGCTCTCGGCTGCCGGCGGGACGGCGAGCGACGGCAGCCTTGCTGGTGTCGTCAAGGACCGCGCCTTCATCGGCAACCGGATCGTCTATTGGGTGACGCTGGCCGACGGCGAAACCTTGCGCTGCCAGGAGGCGCGCACCGTCGCCGGCATGCGCTTCAACGCCGGCGCGCCGGTGGTCGCCAGCTGGCCTTCCGAGGCCAACGTGGTGCTGAAGGGGTGACGACGGCAGCGACCATGTTCGGACAGTTCAGCCTTTGACGTAGCCGCGATCGCGATCCTGCCGGCGTTCCTGCGGCGAACGCTCGCTCGGAGGACCATAGCCACCGCCTCCCGGCGCCTGCAGGATCAGCCGACGCCCCTCCGGCACGTGCTGGCGACCCTTGGAGCGCAGCGGCGTGCCATCGTCGAGTGCCACCGCGCCAGGCAGTCCGGGGAGTCCGCCGGCCCTGCCACGCGCCGCGTTCTCGATGCGATCGAACATCGCGTTGAAATAGAACTCGTGTCCCTTCGCCGGGGCGATCTCGACGATCTGGCCGAGGCCGCCGCGATACCGGCCGTCGCCGCCCGAGCCCTCGCGCAATTC
>CALMQI010000168.1 GCA_937871935.1 uncultured Burkholderiales bacterium | reverse complement strand
AGCTAATCCTTTAGCCCAACGGCTCGAGCGCCTGATGAACCAACTGGTCAATCGCGCCGAAGCCGACATGGTCGCCAGCATCGCGCTGATGCGCGCCGGCCTCTACATCCAGGTCTTCGAGGACCTGCCCAAGGCGCGCGAGCTGCTGCTCGCCCGCCTGGAGCGCTTTCAGGGCCGTGTGCGGCCGGCGCGCGAGAGCCTTGGGCTTTCGAAGACCAGCTTCTATCGGCTGCGCACGGAGCTCGGGATCGAGCTGGCCGGGCCGGACACGCTGAGCGTCGGGGAGATGGTGCACCTGGAGCTGCGCGCGCTGGGCCGCGACCGGCCGGTCGTGCCCGTTCCGGCGCGGCTCGTGCGCGGCGGCCGCCTGGAGGGCGGCCAGACCTTCGCCGCGCGGGCCGATGATGGCGTCGAAGCTGATGTCCCGATCGACCGGCAGGAGCCGCGCCGCGACGCGATCGGCGCGGACGCTCGATCGTCTGATCCGGGCCCGCCTCGACCGGCTGACCGTCGGCGGCCACAACTACTGTGTGCGGTTCGGTGGCACGACGGCCTTCACGGCCAACAAGAAGTTCACGGCGAAGACTTCGAGCCGCACGAGGCGGGAGTTTTCCTCGGCCTTGAGGAGCACGTCGTTGAGCGCGAGGTCGTGGGCGCCGGTGCCGGTCGAGCAGTCAAGCATCGCGCGGCGGTCGATGTTGAAGCGGCCCCGGAGCAGCGTGCCGAACTGCGCGCGGGCCTCGTCGGCCGAGAAGGTGGTGAGGAACCCAAGGCTGCCCTGGTTGACGCCGATGATGGGGATGTCCGCCGCGGCCGCCCCGCGCACCCTGCCGAACCGCGATCGGCCGCTGCTCGCGTTGCCGATCGTCGGCACCGGGTTCGGGGGCAAGCGCCGGTGGGCGGGCGACGTGCTGCGCGCGATCCTGCCCACGGTGTACGCGTTCGTCGGCGCCCACGACGTCGACGTGGCGCTCGTCACCAACCCCGATCTGCTTGCCGCGAAGGAGCGCAGCAAGGCGGCGGGCTGCAAATGCACCCAGCCGTTGGCCGTCGCCGCTACTGTGAAGGGGCGCAGCGCGCCGCACACGCTGGGCCCGCCGAGGCCGAGGCGCGCCGTGATGAAGTGGTTCTCGCGCACCATGCCTGAGGCCAGGCAGGCGCGCTCCTCATCCGCCCGCCAGGGCTCGTCCTTGACAACGAAACGGGGTTCCGAGCTGCACCCGGAGAGGGCCAAAGCAGCCGCCAGCAACGCAAAACAAAGCCGGATGTACAGCATGGGATGGATAGAATGCCCCGCGCGCTCTTAAGACCACGTTAACTACCCTTCCCCAGAGATTCGTATACGTGAGCTTTGCGGCAGCGGTTTGATCGAGCATGCAGCTGCAAGCGGGACTTCTCTTATGCCGGTGCAATAAAGGGCTGCCTGATCTCCTGAAATGCTGGCATCGCCTCTAGCCGCGCCACTTGTGCTCCGAGTGCTGGAAAATCCACCGTCGACACCAAAGACGGATGCACCTCGGATAGAAAGGTCAGCGCCGCCGCAACCGCGATATCAGCGTGGCTGATGCGGTCCCCGAACCAATAGTCGCCGACCCTCTCGGCACGATCGGCTTCGAGGGCAGCAAGGACGCCGGCAATCTGAGAACGACACCTGTTGACCCAGACGTCGGAGACCTCCCGGTGCAGGCGCGTTTCGTAGAACAGACTGACGGCTTTGTCGGCCAGCCCGGTGGCAAGGGCGGCAATCTTCAGCGCCTGATGCCGGGCCGGCTCCATGGCGGGATACAGCGCTCGTTCCGCAGGCACCAAGCTATCGAGATAGTCCAGGATGCTGTGGCTCTCGATCAGCACCTCGCCCAACATGCGCCAGGTCAGCGCCCGACGTCCCAACGCGAAGAAGAAGGCTCCCGACGCGCCGATGCCGGCGCCTTCGGTGGCGGTGAAGACACCGCCGTAGATGCCGCCCAGCACCAGCACGACCAGCAGGGCAACGCCCCAGATACCACGCAGCGCTTCGAACCGCTGACGCCAGCTGCTGCGCTCGCCGGCCGGTCCGGCCTGCGGGTCTCGCCAGGTGATCCAGGCCACGCCCGCCATCAGCAGCAGCGCGCACATCAGCCCGGGCAGCACACCGGCCGCGAACAGCTTGCCGATGTGCGTCTCGGTGACGATGCCGTAGATCACCAAGATGGTCGACGGCGGGATCATGATGCCCAGCGTGCCGCCGGCCGCGATGACGCCGGTGGACAGGTAGTCGGCATAACCGAGCTTCTTCATCGAGGGATAGGCCACCTTGCTCATCGTGGCCGCGGTGGCGATCGACGAGCCGCAGATGGCGCCGAAGCCCGCACAGGCGAGCACGGTGGCGTGCGCGAGGCCGCCACGTACATGACCGACGAACGAATACGCCAGTCGGAACAGTTCGTGCGCCAGCCCGGCGCGAGCAACGAAGTTGCCCATCAGGATGAACAGCGGCACGACCGACAGCGTGTAGGCAAAGCCAGTCTCGTAGACGACCTGCGAGGCGCTGGCCGCGGTCGGCCCCCAGCCGCGCACGAGGCCTAGGCCGACGAAGCCGACCAGACCCATCGCGAAGGCCAAGGGCAGGCGCAGCAGCGCGAGCACAAACACGCCGGCGAATCCGAGCAGCGCCTCGGTCATCGCCGGCCTTCGCGATAGAGCTCCATCAGACCCCGACCCCGGGTGATCCGTCGACGCCGATGTGGTGGTGGGCCACTGGCGACAGCAGCAGCAGGATGTGCACGAATGCGGTCAGCGCACACAACACGCTCATGCCATAGACAAACGGCGCCTTGACGAGCTTGAGCTGCGCCGTGGTTTCGCCGTAGTCAGCCATCTGCATGCCCTTGAGCCACATCAACCCGGCCAACCCGGCGAGCGCTGCGATGCAGACGCCGTCGACGATCCAGCCCTGCACCTTGCGGACGCCGGGCGACCACCAGGCGTCGAGCGAATCGAACACCACGTGCTCGCCGGCCAGGCTGACCAGCGGCAGCGCGGCGAAGATCACGATCACCATCAGCAGCTCGGTCAACTCGAGCGAGCCAGGCACCGATTCGCTGAGCAGCTTGCGGCCGCTGACGTCGACCAACGTCAGCATCATGATGCCGAACAGCGCCACCGCCGCCAGGCTGCCGCACAACCCCGCGAGCAGCCGCCGGATGAGCGCCGCTCGGTGCTGTCCGGCGTGCGCGATGCTCACTTCTCCAGCTTGGCGATCTCGGCGCGGAATTCGGCCAGTACCTTGCGCGCGTCCTTCAGCCCGCGCGCCTCGGCGGCCTTGACCCAACCGTCTTCGAGCGCGGCCACCTTGGACCTGACGCCGCTGACGAAAGCGGCATCCGCCTTCGTGAAGCTCGCGTTGTTGGCCTGCATCAACGCGATGCCGCGACGGTCGACCTTGTCCCATGCCCGACCCATCATGCGCGCCATGTGTTCGCCGGCGAGCTCGTCGACCGCCTTCTTGACGTCGGGTGGCAGCGAGTCGTACTTCGCCTGGTTCATGACGAACACGAAGCTCGTGTTGTACAGGCCACCGGGAAACTGCGTCACGTACTTGATGATCTTGTCGATCTTGA
Organism: uncultured Burkholderiales bacterium; assembly: GCA_937871935.1. Lineage (GTDB taxonomy): Bacteria > Pseudomonadota > Gammaproteobacteria > Burkholderiales > Burkholderiaceae_C > JAEUPI01. The sequence continues at coordinate 1,922 of CALMQI010000168.1, read as the reverse complement.
AACTCTCGGTCGATTCGGCCGGGAACAGCGTGCCGTCCATCACGCCGCTGGACAGCAACTCGTAGCTTTCCGGTGCCGGCTTCAGTGTCACGTTCATGCCGAGCGACTTGCTGATCTCGTTGACCATACCGCCGCCGACGCGGAACTTCAGCCCCGACAGGTCTTCGACCTTGGCGATCGGCCGCTTGGTGTTGAAGACGACGCCCGGCCCATGGGTGAATGCGGCCAGCACCTTGACACCCTTGTGCTCGTCCGCGAACGCGGGGTACTTGGCGTAGATGCGCTGGAATGCCACCGACACCGCCTCGGAAGAATTGCCGAGGAACGGAAACTCGGCCATCTGTGTCGTGACGAACCGGCTCGGCGTGTAGCCGTGCACCACGAAGGAGATGTCGGCCAAGCCGTTGCGCACGGCGTCGAACGTGCCCGGCGGCGCGGCGACCGCGCGCGGCAGCGAGTTGCATTTCACCTTGCCGGGTACCTTCTGTTCGAGCAAGGCGCACCACTCGGCCTGTGTCGTCGTCAACGCATGCGCCGGCGGTACCCAGGCCGACAAGGTCAGCGTGGTCTGCGCGGCGGCGTGGCCGACAAACCACAGGCCGGCCGCCATCAGCAGGCCGGAACGCAGAGTGCGGGACGAACGAGAAGGCATGGCAAGTCCTCGAGGCTGGGAATAGAGACGATTGTGGCCGACGCGGCGACGACCGCGCACTAAAGGAAACGCGAAGCCCCGCCTTGCGCCAGCGGGCCGGGCACGTCACGGCGCCCCCGCGAACAGGGTGCGCAGAGCGTGCGGCCCCGAGAGTAGGGGACGATCGCCACTCGATCCGCGCTCTAGGATGGCAGCAGCCGATCCCGCTCCCGGGGTCGCCACTGGAGACCGCTGCGCCATGGCCCGTACCAAGGACCCGAGCACTCACGACGACGACACGGTCGTCAGCTCCCCGGCATTGCCCTACGGCCCTGCTCGCGTCGCGCTCGATCTGGCCGTGCGACGGCTCGACGAGGCCGAGCTGAAGCGCGAACCGGCCGCGATGTGCGACGCCCTGGCCGGCATCGCGCGCTGCTACAAGGCGGTGTCGGCCTGGTCGCCGGCGCTCGACTACATGCAGCAGGCGCTGCGCTGGGCGCATGTGTCGGGTGCGGTCGACCAGCGCGTCGCGCTGCTGTCCGAGATGGCCGAACTGGCGGTGTCGACAGCCGAATCCGTCCTCACCGAGGGCAGCCCGGAAGCCCGCGCCGCGCGCGAATGCGCGCGCGACCATGCCTTCGAGGCTGCGCGCATCGCGGTACACGCCGTCGATCCGCAATGGGAAATCAAGGTGCTGTTGCGCGTCAGCGACGTGCTCGATCGCTGCGGTGACCACGACGACGCGATCACGCTGCAGACCCGCGCGCTGACGCTGATGTCGCATCGCCCTGAGGCCGAGCCCGAGTTGCGCATGCCGCAGATGGCCGCGCCGCCGCAGTTGATGTAAGGACCCACGGCCGCCTGCGGGCGATGCGTCTCAGGCCGGAATCGCCGCCGAGGCCGGCTCCTCGCGAGCGAGCACAGGCGCCAGCGCCCGGCCCGTATGCGTGCCGCGGCGCACGAGATCCTCCGGCGCGCACGCCGCCACCACGGCGCCGCCGGCGGCGCCCCCCTCGGGACCCAGGTCGACCACCCAATCGGCCTCGGCGACCACGTCGAGGTCGTGCTCGATCACCAGCACGCTGTGGCCGCCGTCGACCAGCCGATGCAGCACGCGGATCAGCCGCTCGACGTCGGCCATGTGCAAACCTACGGTGGGCTCGTCGAGCACATAGAGCGTGTGGGGCGGCTTCTGGCCGCGCCGCGTGATGTCGTCGCGCACCTTGCTGAGCTCGGTGACGAGCTTGATGCGCTGCGCCTCGCCGCCCGACAGGGTCGGCGACGGCTGGCC
>CALMQI010000167.1 GCA_937871935.1 uncultured Burkholderiales bacterium | reverse complement strand
CGCTGCGCACCGCGTCGTAGCTCGTGATGTCGAGCGCCGGGCTCGCCTTCAGGTCGAAGACCTCCACGCGCGTGCCTTCGTCGCGCAGGCGCTCCACGCGCGGAGTACCCGCGCGAAGAAGCCCTTCGTCATCGTCGGCGGGGGCGGCTGGACGAAGGCCGCAAGAGATACGCTGCAGGCCTGGGCGGAGAAGGCGGGCATTCCCGTCGGCGCGTCCTTCCGCTGCCAGGATTACTTCGACAACCGCCACCCGAATTACGCGGGCGACGTCGGCATCGGCATCAACCCGAAGCTCGCGCAGCGCGTGAAGGACGCCGACCTGCTGCTCGTCATCGGCGCGCGCCTGGGCGAGATGACCACCAGCGGCTACACCCTGCTCGACATCCCCAACCCCGCCCAGCACCTCGTCGCCCGGTCCGAACGCGGTGACGCTCGCGCTCGGCTGGGCAAAGCCCGGCGGCGTCGCGATGACGCTCGCGGAGCAGCGCAGCCGCCGCCGCCGACGCCGGCTTCGATCTGCAGCTGTCCGGCCACACGCACGGCGGCCAGTTCTGGCCGTTCCATCTGTTCGTGCCGCTGCAGCAACCGTTCACCGCGGGGCTGCATCGCCTGCGGCGGCTGTGGGTGTACACCAGCCGCGGCACCGGCTACTGGGGACCGCCGCTGCGCCTGGGTGCGCCATCGGAGATCACGCGGCTGCGGCTGGTTGCGGGTTGATCGTTCGGCGGGATTCGCCGCGCCGCGTGGCGGGAATGCCATAGCAGCGGGCCGCCGCGGCGCCTCCGATAATCGCCCCATGGCCGAACGCTCGTTCAAGCAAGAGGTGCAAAAGCTGCGCTTGGGCGACGGCGACGAATTCCGCGGCGAGGCGATCCTCGCGGTGACCAAGGCGCTGCTGCAGTCGGGCGTGGCGTATGTCGCCGGCTACCAGGGCGCGCCGGTGTCGCACCTGATGGACGTGCTGGCCGACAGCGCCGAGCTGATGGCCGAGCTCGGCGTGCACTTTGACAGCAGCGCGTCGGAGGCCACCGCGGCGGCGACGCTGGCCGCGTCGGTGAACTATCCGTTGCGCGGCGCGGTCACCTTCAAGGCCACCGTCGGCACCAACGTGGCGTCGGACGCGCTGGCCAACCTGGCCTCGGGCGGCGTGATCGGCGGCGCGCTGATCATCGTCGGCGAGGACTACGGCGAGGGCTCCAGCATCATGCAGGAGCGCTCGCACGCCTTCGCGATGAAGTCGCAGATCTGGCTGCTCGACCCGCGGCCGCAGCTGCCGGCGATCGTGCGTGCCGTCGAGCAGGGCTTCGAGCTGTCGGAGGCCAGCCACACGCCGGTGATGCTGCAGCTGCGCATCCGCGCCTGTCATGTCTATGGCCGCTTCGCCACGCGGGCCAACCGGCGGCCGAGCTTCACGCTGGAGGATGCGCTGCGCGCGCCGGCGCGCGACGTCTCGCGCATCGTGCTGCCGCCGGCGAGCTTTGCGCACGAGAAGCAGAAGCTCGAGCAGCGCTGGCCGGCGGCGGTGGACTTCATCCGCGAACGCAAGCTCAACGAGACCTTCGGCCCGGACGACAGCACGCTCGGCATCGTGCTGCAGGGCGGGCTGTACAACACCGTGCTGCGCGCGCTCGAGCTGCTCGGCCACGCCGACGCGTTCGGCCGCAGCGACATCGCGCTGTACGTGCTCAACGTGACCTACCCGCTGGTCGACGACGAGGTGATCAGCTTCTGCACGAAGCGCCGCGCGGTGCTGCTGGTCGAGGAGGGTCAGCCCGACTTCATCGAGCAGAACATCAACACCATCCTGCGTCGCGCGGGTATCGACACCGCCCTGCACGGCAAGGACCTGCTGCCGCGCGCCGGCGAGTACACCGCCGAGCAGGTGATGAACGGCCTGCGCCGCTTTCTCGAGCAGCTGGGCGAGCGCGTGCCTGAGGACACCAGGCAAGCCGGGCCGAAGCGCACGATCCCGATCCGCCCAGCCGCGGCCGACGTGCTGCCGCGCCCGCCGGGGCTGTGCACCGGCTGCCCCGAGCGGCCGATCTTCGCCGCGATGAAGCTGGTCGAGCGCGAGATCGGCAAGGTGCACGTCACCGGCGACATCGGCTGCCATACCTTCGGCTCGCTGCCGCCGTTCGACATCGGCTCGTCGACCATGGGCTACGGCCTCGGCTGGGCCAGCGCCGGCGCCTTCAACGGCCTGCGCGGCGGCAAACGCACGCTGAGCCTGATGGGCGACGGCGGCTTCTGGCACAACGGGCTGACCAGCGGTGTCGGCAATGCGGTGTTCAACCGCAGCGACAACGTGCTGGTGGTGATCGACAACAACTACTCGGCCGCCACCGGCGGGCAGGACATCCTGTCGTCGCGCACCACCGACACGCGGCGCGACACCGGCCACGCCATCGAGGAAGCGGTGCGCGGCGTCGGCGTGCGCTGGGTGCGCCGCATCACGCGCACCTATGACCTGGCGCGCATGCGCGACGTGCTGCGCGAGGCGCTGACGACGCCCGAGACCGGGCCCAAGGTGGTGATCGCGCAGAGCGAGTGCATGCTCAACCGGCAACGCCGCGAGAAGCCGCAGATGGCCGAGCGCATCGCGGCACGCGAACGCACGCTGCAGGAGCGCTACGGCGTCGATGCCGAGACCTGCACCGGCGACCATTCGTGCATCCGGCTGTCGGGCTGCCCGTCGCTGACGGTGAAGGACAACCCCGACCCGCTGCGCCGCGACCCGGTGGCCACGGTGATCGACAGCTGCGTCGGCTGCGGCCACTGCGGCGAGACCGCGCACGCCGCGGTGCTGTGCCCGTCGTTCTACCGGCTGCAGACGGTGCACAACCCCGGACGCTTCGAGCACTGGCGTGCGCGCACGGCGGCGCGTGTGATCGGCTGGCTGCAGGCGCGCACCGCGCGCCGGCTGGCGGCCGAGTTGCAGGCACTGACGCCATGACGCAGCCGACTGCCGCGCCGCGCGCGCTGTCGGTTGCCATCCTCGCGATGGGCGGCGAAGGCGGCGGCGTGCTGGCCGACTGGATCGTCGCGCTGGCCGAGCGCCGAGGTCATGTCGCGCAGACCACCTCGGTGCCCGGTGTCGCGCAGCGCACCGGCGCCACGATCTACTACGTCGAGCTGTTCCCGCACGTGATCGCACCGGGCCAGGCCGAGCCGGTGCTGGCGCTGATGCCCGTGCCGGGCCATGTCGACGTGGTGATCGCCTCCGAGCTGATGGAAGCCGGCCGCGCTCTGCAGCGTGGCCTGGTGGACGCCGAACGCACCACCTTCATCGCGGCCAGCGGCCGCGTCTACAGCACCGCCGAGAAGATGGCGATGGGCGACGGCCGGGTGGACAGCGACGCGCTCGCCGCCAACGTGCGCGCCGCGGCGCGGCGTGTGGTGCTGGCCGACTTCGCGGCCGCCGCGGCGCAGGCCGGCAGCGTGGTCAGCGCAGCCCTCTTCGGCGCGCTGGCTGCCACCGGGGCACTGCCTTACGGCGCCGACGACTTTCGCGCGACGATTCGCGACGCAGGGGTCGGCATCGAGGCCAGCCTGCGCGCGTTCGAGGCCGGTCATGCGCTGGCGCAGCAGCCGGACACGCCCGCCACCGCCGTGCCTGCCGATGCCACCGCCACCGCCGAGCCGGCGGCACCGGCTCTCGCCTTCGTGCGCGCGCGGCTCGGTGCGTCGACCGATGCCGAGGTGCTGCGCCTGGCCGCCTTCGGCGTGCAACGTCTGAGCGACTACCAGGACAACGCCTACGCCGCCGAGTATGTCGATCGCCTGCAGCCCTTCGTCGTGCACGGCCCCGCGCTCGCCGGCGCCGTCGCGCGCCATCTCGCGCTGTGGATGTCGTACGAGGACGTGATCCGCGTCGCCGACCTGAAGACCCGCGGCACGCGCTTCGTGCGCCTGGCCGGCGAGGCGCGCCGCGCCGACGACGGTGTGGTCAAGGTGTACGAGTACTTCCACCCCCGGATCGAGGAAGTCGCCGACCTGCTGCCGCCCACGCTCGGCCGCCGGCTGCTGCAGCCCGGCTGGCTGCACGACACGCTCAAGCGCGCCACGCAGCGCGGCCGCACCGTGCAGACCAGTTCGCTGGTCGGCTTTCTGCTGCTGCGCACGCTGGCGGGACTGCGCCGCTGGCGCCGCCGCACGCTGCGCCACGCGCTCGAACAGCAGCGCATCGCCGACTGGCTGCGGCTGGTTGCCGACACGGCTGCGCGCGACGGCGCGCTGGCGCTCTCGCTGGCCGAGGCGCAGCGCCTGGTCAAGGGTTACGGTGACACGCACCGCCGCGGTCTCGACAGCTTTGAGCGCGTGGTCGCCGCGCTGCCACGCCTGAACGCTCGGGCGCAGCCGGCCGAGGCCGTGCGCACGCTGTGCCGCGCCGCGCTGGCCGACGACCAGGGGCTCGCGCTGCAGCGCGCGCTGGCCGAGGTGGGTGCATGAGCGCGCGTGGCCGCTCCAAAGCGCTCATCCCGGAGCGCGCAGCGCGAAGGGTAGTCCAGTGAGCAGCGCCCGGCGCCGCAAGTGGCAGACTTGACACGCGCGATCGCACTGTCCGCCCCGCCGACACCCTCGTTCCCCCGCCGAAGTCCATCATGCCCTTGAGCCCCGCCGACCTCGACCTCGTGCGCGGCAGCGTGCGCGCCGACAGCGTGCACCGCCGCGTCTACACCGACCCCGCGATCTTCGCGCTCGAGCAGCGCCACCTGTTCCGCAACACCTGGATGTTCCTAGGCCACGACAGCCAGGTGCCGAATGCGGGCGACTTCTACAGCGTCGACATCGCCGGCGAGCCGCTGCTGATGCTGCGCCAGGCCGACGGCAGCGTGAAGGTGCTCTACAACCGCTGCCTGCACAAGGGCGCCAAACTCGTGCGCGCCGAGAGCGGCAACGCCGGCCGCTACTTGCGCTGCCCGTACCACGCGTGGACGTATCACACCGACGGCTCGTTGGCCGGCATCCCGTTCAAGGCCGGCTACGAGGGCACGCGCATCGTCGACTGCCCCGAGCGCACCGGCATGGACGAAGTGCATCACGTGCGGCTGTACCGCGGCTTCGTGTTCGTGCGGCTGGCTGAGCAGGGCATCGGCTTCGACGAGTTCTTCGGCGAGTCGCTCAGCTCGATCGACAACCTGGCCGACCGCTCGCCCGAGGGCGAGCTCGAGTTCGCCGGCGGCGTGCTGCGCTACATGCACGACTGCAACTGGAAGCCCTTCATCGAGAACCTGCACGACACCATGCACCCGATGGTGGCGCACGAGGCCGCCGCCGGCACCGCCAAGCGGCTGTGGAGCCAGCAACCGCCCGGCGGCAAGCCGCCGATGGCGGTGGAGCTGTTGACACCGTTCGTCGAGGGCCACGAGTTCTTCGACAAGATGGGCATCAAGGTCTATCCGAACGGCCACTCCTACACCGGCGTCAACTTCAGCATCCACTCGAAGTACTCCGACGTGCCCGGCTACGAGGAATCGATGGTGCGGCGCTACGGCGACGAGCGCGCGCATGCGATCCTCGGCGAGGTGCGGCACAACACGCTGTACTTCCCCAACCTGACGATCAAGGGGGCGATCCAGGCCATCCGCGTGGTGCGGCCGATCGCCGCCGACCGCACGCTGATCGAGAGCTGGACCTTCCGCCTGAAGGGCGCGCCCGACCTGCTGCTCGAGCGCACCTGCATGTACACGCGGCTGATCAACGCGCCGACCTCGATGGTCGGCCACGACGACCTGCACTGCTACCGCTCGATCCAGGAGGGGCTGGCCTCGTCGGCGCACGACTGGGTCAGCCTGCACCGCAACTACCGGCCCGACGAGGACGTGACGTCGACGGCCGTCGTCAACGGCACCAGCGAGCTGTCGATGCGCCGCATGTACCAGTCGTGGCTGCAGTACATGACCTGCGACAGCGCGTGGGAGGCCGCCCCATGAACCGCGACGAGGCGATCCAGTTCGTGGTGCACGAGGCGCGGCTGATCGACGCCAAGCGGCTCGACGAGTGGCTGACCTTGTTCGACGACGACGGCCGCTACTGGATGCCGCTGGCGCGCGGCCAGCAGGACCGGCGCACCCACACCTCGCTGTTCGACGAGGACCGGCTGCTGCTGCAGATTCGCATCGAGCGGCTGAAGAACGCACGCGCCTATGCGCAGCAGCCGCCGAGCTTCTGCCACCACCTGCTGCAGACGCCGTCGGTCGAGCGCATCGACGAGGCGGCCCGCCGCATCTGGCTGCGCACCGAGTTCAACTACACCGAGGTGCACCTGCACGAACGCATCGCGCTGGCCGGCACGGCACACCACGAGCTGGTGCAGCGCGACGCGGGGCTGCGCATCGCGATGAAGCGCATCGACCTGCTCGAGTGCGAGATGCCGCTGCCGTCGATCCAACTCTTCCCGTGATGACCGCCGAACGTGTCCGCACCGTACTCGTCACCGGCGCCAGCGCCGGCATCGGGCTGCGCATCTGCGAGTCGCTGCTCGACGAAGGCTGCATCGTGCTCGCGCTGGCGCGCAGGCGCTGCCCGCTGGCGCACCCGCGGCTGATCCCGGTCGAGGTGGACCTCGCCGATCCCGCCGCCACGCGCGACGCGGCGCAGCGCATCTGCGCCGAACACGCGGTGACCGAGATCGTGCACAACGCCGGCACCATCCGCCCGGCGCCGCTGGCCGACGTGACACTGAGCGACCTGCAGACGCTGGTGGATCTGCACCTGAGCGCCGCGCTGCTGCTCGTGCAGGCCGCGCTGCCGGAGATGCGCGCCGCGCACCACGGCCGCATCGTGCTGCTGGCCACGCGCGGCATGCTGGGGCTGGCCGAGCGCACGGCCTACGCCGCCACCAAGGCCGGCCTGCTCGGCCTGGCGCGCACCTGGGCGGTCGAGCTGGCGCGCGACGGCATCACCACCAACGTGGTGGCGCCCGGGCCGGTGCACAGCGAGATGTTCGACCAGGTGCTGCCTCCCGGCAGCGGCAAGGCCGAGGCGCTGGCGCACCGCATCCCGGTGGGCCGCATCGGCGAGCCCGAGGACGTGGCACGCGCGGTGCGCTTCTTCCTCGCGCCGGACGCCGGCTTCGTGACCGGGCAGACGCTCTACGTCTGCGGCGGCACCAGCCTGGGCGGCCTGACGTTGTGACGGCGCGCCGCGGCTACGACGACGTGGCGGTGGCGGTGCCGGTCACGGTGCCCTACCGGCGCTATGCGACCGAGGGCGCGCACTGGTGGGTCGGCCGCGTGCTGGCCGAGCTGGTGCGTGCCTCGGGCCTGGCCAAGGACGCGATCGATGGCCTCAGCATCGCCAGCTTCGGCATCGTGCCCGACACCGCTGTCGCGCTGACGCAGCACCTCGGCGTGTCGCCGCGCTGGCTCGACCACGTGCCGATGGGCGGCGCCTCCGGCGTGGTGGCGGTACGCCGCGCGGCGCGCGCGGTGCAGGCCGGCGACGCCGACGTGGTGGCCTGCATCGGCGCCGACACCAACCATGTCGACTCGTTTCGCCTGATGCTGGGCGGCTTCAGCCAGTTCGCACGCGACGCGACCTACCCCTATGGCTCGGGCGGACCGAACGCGATGTTCGCCTTCATCACCGCGCACTACATGCGTGAGCACGGTGTGCAACGCGAGGACTTCGCGCGCATCTGCATCGCGCAGCGCGACAACGCGCTGGCCACGCCGCACGCGATGTTCAAGAAGGCGCTGACACTCGACGAATACCTGCGCGCGCGCCCGATCGCGCCGCCGATCCACCTGTTTGACTGCGTGATGCCCTGCGCCGGCGGCGAAGGCGTGCTGGTAATGAGCGAGGCCCGCGCGCGTGACCACGGGCTGCCGTTCGCGCGGCTGCGCGGCGCGATCGAGCGCCACAACGCGTTCGCCGAAGACCCGATCATGGTGCGTGGCGGCTGGCGCGTCGACCGCGACGAGCTGTACGCGCAGGCCGGCGTGCGGCCCGAGGAGGTCGACTTCGTGCAGTTCTACGACGACTACCCGGTCATCGTGATGATGCAGTTCGAGGACCTCGGTTTCTGCGACAAGGGCGAGGGCGCACGCTTCGTGCAGTCGCACGACCTCACCTGCGGCGGCAGCCTGCCCACCAACACCAGCGGCGGCCAGCTCTCGGTGGGGCAGGCCGGTGCGGCGGGCGGGTACATCGGTCTGGTCGAGGCGGTGCGCCAGCTGACGCGGCAGACGCTGGGCCACGCGGTGCCCGACGCGCAGATCGGCCTCGTCAGCGGCTTCGGCATGGTGACCTACGACCGCTGCCTGTGCACCGGGGCGCTGATCCTGTCGTCGGCCGAGGGGCTCACATGACGATGCCGTTGATGCGCCCGAAGCGCAAGAACCCGGTGCTGCGCACGCGGCAGGCGACGCTGCCGCCGGGGGCGCGCGGCCGCGTCGCGCTCGGCCTCACCGCCGCGGCGGCCGAGGGGCGGCTGGCGCTGCAGGTGTGCGCCGAGTGCGACGCGCTGCAGTATCCGCCGCGCGAAGCCTGCCGGCGCTGCCTGTCGGCGGCGCTGCGCTGGCGCACGCAGGACGGCGCCGGCACGCTGCTCAGCGAGACGACACTGGCGCACAGCAACGATCTGTTCTTTCGCGAGCGGCTGCCCTGGCGGCTCGGCCTGGTGGCGCTGGACGGCGGCGCCACGCTGATGGTGCACCTGCATGGCGACGTGCCGCCGACGCCGACGCGGGTGCGCGTCGGCGCGCGGCTCGATCGTGCCGGCCAGGCGGTG
>CALMQI010000166.1 GCA_937871935.1 uncultured Burkholderiales bacterium | reverse complement strand
GCCGGCGGTCACTTTCATTTGCTGGCCCAAATGAAAGTAACCAAAGCAAAGGGCCTGAACACCGATTTGACCGGCTCATCGGGCCACAACCCACGAACAGCATCAGTTCGACTCAAGCGCTCGCTGGCCGCGGATGCGATGTATCCGCGAAAGTCAGTGCCTCGATATGCGGTTCGGGTGTTCGTCGGCTGCTGCCATGTCAGCGAGGCTGATCGTATTAGCCCCTTTGCTTTGGCTACTTTCATTTGGGGCCGCAAATGAAAGTAGCTCGCCAGCCGGGCGAGACCGGCGGGCTCTCACGCAGTGAGCCAACACAAAGCGTGAGGCACTGAGGCAAAGAGGCACTGCCCACATGCTGCAAAGAGTCACCCGCTCCACCATCATCGACGCGCCGATCGACCGCGTCTGGGCGGTATTGCGCGACTTCAACAGCCACGACCAGTGGCACGACGTCGTCGACCAGAGCCGCATCGAAGGCGACGAATCGTCGGCGCAGGTCGGCTGCGTGCGCAGCTTCTCGCTCAAGGACGGCAATCGCATCCGCGAGCAGCTGTTGACGCTGGACGATCGCCAGTACAAGAGCACCTACTGCATCGTCGAGGCCACCGTTCCGCTGGAGCGCTACGTGGCCACCGTGACGCTGAAGCCGGTGACCGACGGCAACCGCACCTTCTGGCACTGGGAGTCCACCTTTGCCTCGCCGCCGGGCCGCGAGCGCGAGCTGCACGACATGGTGGCGCAGGGTGTCTACGAAGCCGGCTTCGAGAACCTGCGCCGCCACCTGCGCAGCGGCGGTGATCTGCACGCCCCGGGTGCCAGCCACGCGGTGCCGATGCCCACCGCGCTGCCGGTGGCCACGCGCTGCGTCACGGTGCGCGCCTACGGCGAGGCCGATCAGCTCGTCGCCGGCGATGCCGAGGTGGCCGCACCCGCCGACCACGAAGTGCGCATCCGCCAGCGCGCGATCGGCGTCAACTTCATCGACGTCTACCTGCGCCGCGGCTGGATTCCGCCGATGCTCGGGCCCGGTGGCACGCCGGGCATGGAGGCCGCGGGCAGCGTGCTCGATGTCGGCACCGGCGTCACCGGCTGGATGCCCGGCGACCGCGTGGCCTACCTGGGCCCGGCACCGGGCGCTTACTGCGGTGTGCGCAACGTGCCGGCCGACTGGCTCGTGCGCCTGCCGGCCACGGTCGACGACGACACCGCCGCCGCGCTGCTGCTCAAGGGCCTGACCGCCGACTACCTGCTGCGCGACCTGGGCCGGGTGCAGCGCGGCACGCGCTTGCTGGTGCACGCCGCGGCCGGTGGCGTCGGGTTGCTGGTGTGCGCGTGGGCGCGGCGGCTGGGTGCCATCGTGATCGGCACCGTGTCGAGCGAGCAGAAGGCGCTTCTCGCGCGCGCGCATGGCTGCGAGACGGTGATCGTGACGCGCGACTACCGCTTCGCCGACGCGGTGCAGCGCCACTGTGGCGGCGCCGATGTCGTGATCGACGGCCTCGGCGACACCGCCTTCGACGAAAACCTCGCCGCGCTGGCGCTCTGCGGCCACTGGATCAGCCTGGGCCAGGCCAGCGGCGCGCTGCGCAAGGTCGATCCGGAGTTGCTGCTGCACAAGTCGCTCAGCTTCTCGCGGCCGGTGGTCTTCCACTACGTCGCCACGCGCGCGGCGCTGGCCGAGCGCGCGCAGCGGCTGTGGGACGCGCTCGCCGACGGCACGCTCAAGCGCCCGCCGATCGAGCGCCACTCGCTGGAGGCTGCTGCGCAGGCGCACGAGCGGCTCGAATCACGGCGCACCAGTGGCGCGCTGGTGCTGCTGGCCTGACGAGAAGGAGCGTTCGCATGATTCATGGCATGAACCACTTCACCATCACCGCCGAAGACCGCGATCGCACGCTCGGCTTCTACTGCGGGCTGCTCGGCCTGCGCGAAGGCCACCGCCCGGACCTCGGCTTTCCCGGCGCGTGGCTCTATGCCGGCGGGCCGCAGGCGGTGCTGCACATCTACTGGGACCGGCCGATGCCGGCCACGCGCACCGGCGTGATCGACCACCTCGCATTCACCGCGAGTGATCTCAAGGTGGTGAAGCAGCGGCTCGACGACGCCGGCCAGAAGTACGACTTGCGGCGTCAGGCCGGCGCGGGCACCTGGCAGCTCTTCACGCTGGACCCCAACGGCGCCAAGGTCGAGCTCGACTTCGATCCGTCGGAGACCCTGTAGGGCCTGGTTCAGCGCCCGGCGCGCGCCAGCGCGGCGACGATCGCCGCCTCGAGCGGTGCGCGGTCGGCGTCCTTGAAGCCCTCGTGCTGGCGCATCACCACGCCGTCGGCGCCCACCAGCACCGAAGTCGGCATGCCCTTCACGGCGAAGCGGCGCGGCGCGTCGCCGGCGGCGTCGAATGCCACGGTGAAGCGCGCCGGCACTTGCGCGAGAAAGCCCTCCGCGTCGCGCCGTTCGCGGTCGACGTTGACGGCCACCACCTGGAAGCCGCGGTCACCGTACTTGGCCTGCATCTCGTTGAGCCACGGAAACGAACGCCGGCACGGCGCGCACCACGAGGCCCAGAAGTCGACGAAGACCACCTGGCCCTTCAGCGCCGCGCTGTCCACCGCCCCTGGCAGACCCGGCAGCCGCAGCGCCGGCGCCGCGGCGCCGATCTCGGCCGCTGCGGCCGGCAGCGCTGCCAGCACCAGGCCGGCCAGCACGGCAGCGGCGTACGACACCCCTCGTCTCGTCCTCATCATTCGACTCCTATCGCAAGATCCAATGGGGCACGCCCTGATCGGCGAGCCACGCCTCGGCACGTTCGCCCTGCAGCATGGCCAGCGTGGCCAACGTGCCGGCCTCGCTGCAGCGGCCCGCCGCCACGGTGACCGAGCGTGGCGCCCGGCGCACCGGCCAGCCGTCGCGCGGGTCGAGGATGTGGCCGAAGCGCACGCCGTCTTTCAGCAGGTAGCGCCGCGCATCGCCACTGGTGGCCAGCGCGCCGACGCTCAGGTCGAGCAGCAGCGCGGCGTCGGCTCCGTCCGGTCGCTCCACGCCCACCTGCCAGGCGCTGCCGTCGGCGCGCGGGCCCGAGACGGCGAGATCGCCGCCGAAGTTGACCAGCACCGCCGCGCCGCCCTCGGCCGACAGCAGCGCCAGCACGCGGTCGACCGCGTACTCCTTGCCGAGGCCGCCGAGGTCGAGCTCCATGCCGGCCGGCAGCCGCAACCAGGGCCGCTGCCAGCTCACGTGCCGCCAGCCCACGTGATGCAGCAGCTCGGCGACCTGCTCCTGCGCGGGCAGGCGGTCGCTGCCGTCGAAGCGCCACGCCGCGCGCAGCACGCCGCTGGTGATGTCGAACAGGCCGTCGCTCATGCGATGGCACACGTCCGCGTAATCGAGCAGTTGGGCCGTTTCGTCGTCGATCGAGATGCGCCGGCCGCGTGTGGCATGGATCGCCGCGATCACGCTGTCGTCGCGGTAGCGGCTGTACTTGGACTCGATACGGCGTGCCTCGGCCTCGGCCAACACGACCAACCGGTGCGCGCGTGCCTCGTCGACACCTTCAAGCAGCACCTCGCAGGGGCTGGCCATGGCCTTGAAGCGGCCGCGCCAGCCGCCGGGCGTGGGCTCGAGCGCGACTGCGTCGGCCATACCCTTCAGAAGTCGCGCGTGTAGCCCACCACGAAGGTCGTCGCCTTCAGCGTCGGCGCCACGTCGAGCGTCTGCAGCACGCCGGGTGCGCCGGCGGGCTGCTTGGGCTGCTGGCGATAGGCCTGCAGGCGCAACGACAGCTCGCTGCGCGGATTGAGCGGCATGCCGAACTTGAGCCCCAGCGTGTGGGCGCTGAAGGCGGCAAGCCGCGGGTCGGCCGAGGCGTTGACCAGGCCGGTGGCGTGCGTGGTGCTCGACCAGCTGCTACCCTCGACCAGCCAGCCGCGCCAGAAATCGGCTGCGCTCTGCCGGTACCAGCGCCACTGCGGCTCCAGGTGCAGGCCACGGCCGAGCTCGAAGCGATAGCGCGCATCGAGCGTGTGCGCCCGGATGCCCCAGTCGTCGCGGTAGTAGCGGTAGGACACGTCGACCACGTCCTCGCGCAGGTGCAGCTTGTTCTGCCAGTACAGGCTGATGCGGTTGCGTGCATCGGGGCGCTGTTCGTTCACGTAGCGGTCGCCGGTCACCAGGCCGCTGCTGCCGTCGACGACGGACAGGATCTTGTACGGGTCGCTGTGCTGGCCGCTGCCGCGCCCGATGCCGAGGTTCAGTTGCGTCAGCCAGTTGCGGTTCATCACCTGCGTCACGCCCACCAGCAGGTCGACCACGTTGCGCGAGGTGCTGTCGCTGCGCGGTGCGCCGGATATGAACGCCGGCTGCAGGCCCACCGGCATGCCGCCGACGGCCTTGATGCGGTCGGCCTCCAGCGCGACGCCGAGCGACAGCGTGGTGTTCTTGTCGTTGAGGTCGAACGACATCGCCCCGCTGACGCCCAGCGACTGGAAGTCGTACTCGGCCGAGACGTTGGCACCGAGCGCCAGCCGACGCCCGGCGCCGAACGGCCGCTCGAGCGTGAAGGCCAGCGCGCCGCGCTGGTCCTTGAAGCTCGGGTCGAGCGGCGTGCGGCCGCCATCCACCGTGTACTGGCTCTCGCCCGAGGGCGACGTGAAGGTCTGCGGGCCCGGCTGCGGCACCGCGCCGTTGGGCGACGCACCGGTCAGCGCGTCGAAGGTGATCTTCAGGCCCAGCGTCTGGTCGTTGCCGTCGGTGCGGCGCAGGCTCACCACCGGCTCCACGGCGGTGACGCGGCCGCCGCCTTCCTTGTAGAGCAGCAGCGCGCTTTCGCCGCGCCAGGTGGGGCTGGCGTTCGGCGTCTGCTGCGCCATCGCCGGCGCCAGCAGCGCGGCGCTGGCCGCTGCCAGCGCGGCACGGATCGAGCCTCGCGTGGCGCCGGCATGTGCGGTCAATTGCATCCGCAGCCTCCACCACCGAAGCTGCGGCCGCCGGTGGCGGCTTCCTTGCTGAAGTAGATGTGGTCGTCGATCGCGTCGACGACGGGCGAGACCGAGAGCTGCATCGACGGCTTGGCGAGCAGGTCGCGCTCCCAGGGCTGGACGCCCACGCTGCTGCAACCGGCCGCGAGCAGGGCCGAGCACAGCAGGGGCGCCGCACGCAGCGCCAGTGCGGATCGAGACATGGATTCCTTCGGGGGGAAAGGGGCGTCGCGACGTGCGCGCCCGATGCCTGCAATCTGCTCGAAGCGACTGAAGCGAGGCTGAAGTGAGCCGTGCGGATACGACCGAAACGCACGGTCACGCCGTCGTCATGCTGCGCGCTTGATGTGCCTCAACCCATGCGCGCGATCGACCGCAGGCTCGCCAGTGTCTGCACGCAGGCACGCGCCGCCTCGGTGCCCTTGGTCACGAAGTGCTCGCGGAAGAAGCGCTGGTGCTCCGCGTGCTCGTGAAAGTCGCGCGGCGTCAGCACGGCCGAGAACACCGGCACGTCGGTGTCGAGCTGCACCCGCATCAGGCCGTCGATCACCGCCGCGGCGACGAACTCGTGGCGATAGATGCCGCCGTTGACCACCAGCGCGCAGGCGATGATCGCGTCGACCTCGCCGCTGCGGGCGAGTCGCAGCGCGTGCAGCGGGATCTCGAACGCGCCGGGCACCTCCAGATGCCGCACTCGCTCGGGCGGGATCGCACTGTGCTCCAGCTCGGCGCGCATCGCTGCGATGCCGCTGGCCACGATGTCGCGGTGCCAGCCCGCCGACACGAGGGCCACGCGCGGTGGCCGGTCGGGCGCCGCACGGGCACCCGGTGGGTCTTGCAAGGTGGGGATCAGCTGATTCATGGAAGTCCTCTTCGAAGAGTGGTTGCCAGAATCAGGGCGCACGCACGCGAGGCACCTGCGTGCGGACACGCCGGCGCCGAGCTCACGCGTTTCTCTTTCATCCGGACTGTGACCGTCGGCCCTGGCATCGCACCAGATCTGCTGACCCTTGTTCGAACCCAGGCCCGAGCAAGGCGCTCGCGGGCTGCTGCAGTCGCCTGCAGATACCGCCGGTGGGGACTTTCACCCCGCCCTGAGAACGCTGCCGGCCCTTGAGAGGCCGGCGAGTGCAGTCTATCGGCGGAGTCGGATGCGCACTGTCGCGTGCGCGGCATCCGCGGGGGCTGCGCACGCCAGGCCGGCGCCGCGGGCGACCGTCAGCGCAGCATATGAAACCCGAACAGGCGGTGCGGCCCCGGCAGTACTGCTGCGGCCATCGGCTCGGCGAGGGCGAGGCCGCGCTCGCTGTTGGTGAGAGCCACGAACCCATCGCCGGTCGAGGCCGACGCCATGGCGAACGCGCGATAGCCCGGGTTGTTGCCCCATTGCCAGAGGTAGGGCCCGCCATCACCGGACTCGATGCCCCAGCCCAGGCCCCAGTGCAAGGCGCGCGACGTGTCGGCCAGCACCGGGCGCGTCAGCGTCAGCGACAGCAGCGTCTCGTTGGTGAGCAGCGCGGACATGAAGGTCGCGTAGTCGTGCGCCGTGGTGTACAGCGACGCCGCGGCCAGCGGCCGCGCATAACGCGACGCCGGTACGACGCCGCGCGAACCGTACCCGGGCACTGCACGCGGCGCGAGCGACTCGCGCCACAGCATCGCGCTGTCGTGCATGGCCAGCGGTTCGAACACCTGCTGCCCGATCACCGCGTCGAGCCCGGCGCCGGCGACGGCTTCGACCACGTGTTGCAGCAGCAGGTAGCCCTCGCCGGAGTAGCGCCAGCGCGTGCCCGGCGCGAAGCCGAAGCTCAGCGGCCCGCCAGCCCAGTTGGGCAGGCCGGAGCTGTGGTTCAGCAGCATGCGCAGCGTCACGTGCTGCAGCGCGGCGGGCGACACGAGGTCGATCGCCGAGGTGGCCGTTGCCCGGGCAGACGGATCGTGTGAATGCGCGTAGCCGCGGGGCAGGTAGCTCGCCACCGACGCGTCGAGATCGAGCCGGGCTTGTTGCGCGAGCTTGAGCACTGCGTAGGCCACCACCGGCTTGGTGAGCGACGCAGCCTGGAACACGGCGTTGCCCGCCGCCGCCTTCACCTCGGGCCCTGCACAAGCCGAGGCACCGCGCGGCGGAGCGGCCACTCGCCGTGCCAGCGTGCACCAGGCTGCGGCGCAGATGCCGTCGTCGCGCACGAAGCGCGCCAAGCCTTCGTCGAGTGGCCCTGTCACCCGGCGCGGGGGCGTCGTGCATCCGTGCAGGGCCGCTGCAGCGAGCAGCAGCGCACGCCGGCGCGGCAGTCGCACTGTCAGTTCGGCTGCCGCACCAGCGGCCCGAAGCAGGCCTGCAGGCGCGGCTCGCTGCACGAGATGAACATGCCTTGCGTCGGCTCGAACAGGATGAACGAGATGACCTCCTTGCCGGTGTCGTCTTCGTCGACCTGCGCGCAGTCGGTGCCGCGGTGGTCCTTGGTCACCCGCATGCGCACCTCGAAGAAGCCACGCGCGACGGGCGCGCGCGAGACCGTGAAGGTGTTGTCCGAGCGTTCGGCGCCGCTCGTCACCGACAGGCTGCCGTCGCTGCCGTAGACATAGGTCTCGGTGCAATTGTTGAACTTTCGCGTCCACTTCCAGGTACCGATGATCGGATGCGCCTCGCCACCGGCGCGTAGCGGCGGGGTGTCGGGGGCGGCGCGCAGCGGCGGGGTGTCGGGGGCCGCGCGTAGCGGCGGCGTGTCGGGGGCCGTGCGCAGCGACGGCGCGTCGGGTGCGGCGAGCACGACGTTGCTCGCCAGGGCCGCTGCCAGCAGCAGCGGCAGGTAGCGCACGGTGACCTTGGCGGACGTCATGCGCAAAGCATACTGCGGCTCGCTCAGGCGAGCGAGTCGACGATGCGCGCCACCGTGGCCGCATTGCGGCAGGTGGCGGCGCGACCCGGCTTGCCGAGCAGTGCCTCGGCGGCGCGGCTCTGCAGAATGCCCTGCGGGCACCACAGGTAGGCCGCGTGGCGGCCGAGCACAAAGCGCTCCGGCGGCGCGGCCAGCGGCGCCAGCACCGACAGCGCCGCCAGATCGGCCGCACCGGCCGTGAACGCGATCAGCAGACGCGTCGGATCGGTGGCCTCGCGGGCCAGCGTGTTCTCGGCCACTGCCGCCGAGACATCCGCGGCCGACTTGACGATCACCGGCACCTCGACCTGCAGCGCCTCGGCCAGCGCATCGTGGATGCGTGTCGCCAGCGACGCTGGCGTAGCGCGCGGCGGGCCATCGAACACTGCGTTGCCACTGTTCAGCAGCGTGCGCACATTGGAGCAGCCGAGTGCTTCGAGTGCCTTGCGCCAATCGGCCATCGGCACGCGCCGCCCCTTGCCGACGTTGACGCCGCGCAGCAAGGCCACGAAACGCGCCATCGGTCGTGCGCTGCGTGCGTCGCGTCAGCCGCGCAGGGCCGGCGCTGGCTGCGCTTGTTCGAGCGTCGCCTTCATCGCCTGCAGGCCGTGCTCGATCATGCTGGCGATCGAGGGCGCCATCGCGTCGGGCAGCAGGTCGCAGACCCACAGCACGCGGCTGCAGTCGCCGCCGGCGTCGACCACCTGGGCCGACGCGTTGTGATGGCTGAGGCGCCCGCCCGCAGCCGACCAGACCACCCGGCGCGTGTCGTCGTCGACGCCGACGATCTGCTCGCGCGCCACCATGCCGTTGGCGAAGGTGACGATGCGCGCATCACCCTCGGGTCCACTCTCCAGACGACAGTCGGTGACGAAGCCCTTGACGAGCCGGGTGTGCAACGCGCCGACGTCACGCAACGCGTCCCACACCCGATCGATGCCGGCGCGGATCACGATCTCGCGATGAATGGATGCCATGGAGCCACCTTCCCGGTTCGCGCCCTGCGCTGTGCACGACGTACGGCCCGCAGCTTAGCCAGGCGGGTCCGGCGCGGCTGGCCGTTGCCGGACATGTTCATCGGCCGGCGCTCGCCTGCTCGGCGTCGGTGGCCGGGGCGATCCACACGTCGTAGGCGTGCTGCGTATCGAGATACTCCTTGACGGCGCAGATGCGATCGTCGCGCAACACGAGCAGAAAGTGATAGGCCTGCTCGTAGCGCCGGCCGTTGCGCAACGTGCCGCGCGACTCGACCTCGAGCGCCACGCGGTCGCCCTCGGCGATCGACGACAGCACGGTCATCTGCAGCCCGCCGTCGAGCTGACGCAGCATGTGGCCGAGCAGGCGTGCGATCTTGTCTTTGCTGTACAGGCCCGCGGCGGGATGGCGTTCCGGGTGGCCATTGATCCACCAGGTGGCGTCGTCGGTCATCAGGCCGAGTGCACCGGGCAGGTCGCTGGCCGACAGGCGCGCGAAGAACGCGTGGGCCGTCGTCTTGTGGGACTCGGTGGTCATGGGTGCGCTCCCGGTTGGCCTCGGAGCCGCGCAGCATACGCCGGCACGATGGGCACGCTGTCAAAGAGGCGACGCAAGAAGGGCCGGCGAGATGGCAGCGGCGCAACGGCAGCGGCGCAATGGCAGCGATGCGCTATTTGCGGCAATCGCCACCGCGCGACACGGTGCCGTCCTTGCACTCGGTGATGATCGCCTCGTCGCGGCCCTGCCGCGGCGCCGCGGCCCGCGGCGCGGAAGCCGCCGCCGACGCGGCCGCGCCGATCTGCGGCGCCGCGCCACGCAGGTAGACGATCTTGCGCCGGTCGCCGTCGCAAGTGCCCACCACCTTGCCGGCGACCTTGGCGTCGGCCTCGACGACGGTGAGCGAGTACTCGGTGACGCCCGACGACTTGATCTTCGAATCGATGAGCGTGCGCACCACGTCGCAGGTGCCGGCGGCGCCCGCCGGACCGGCCAGCATGCACAGCATCAGCGCCAACGGCGCGCGTGGGTGTCCCGTCAAGGCTGGCGCGGATTGTTGTGCGGGGCGGCGCCCGACGCCGGCTGCGTGGGCAGGCCCAGCTTCTTGGCGGTGCTGCTGACGGCCGCCCCCGCTTTCTTGACGCCGCTTTCGACCGCGGTACCGGCGGCACTGGCGCCGCGCTTGACGGCGCGTTCGACTTTCACTGCCACGCCCGATGCCTTGCCGGCCGCGGCGCTGGCCGCCCGCACCGGCGCGGCCGCGGTGGCGGCGGCAGCCGTCTGCACCAGCATCAAGGCCGAGGCCAGGGCGATGGTCGGGGCGAGGGGACTACGGCGTCGCGCACGATGCACCATGATGCGATTGGCCCGGCGGGTGAAGAAGATGCGTGATGTTAGCGGTCGCCGTGCGGCACCTCGTAGCGCAGCTCGGCGAACCCGCTGCCGATGGCCCGCGCCGACAGCAGGCGCAGCGGCGGGAACGCGATCTGCCGCGGCAGCAGCGGCCGGCCGGCGCCGAGCGTCACCGAGCCGATCTGCACGATCATCTCGTCGAGCAGGCCGGCGTCGTGGAACTGGCCGACCAGGTCACCGCCGCCGACCAGCCAGATGTTCTTGTCGTCGCCCGCGGCCTCGCGCATCAACTGGTGCACCGGCCGCACGTCGCCCTGCACGAAGCGGATGTCGGCGCCGTCCACCCGCGGCAGCGCGCGGCTGCTGAACACCCAGGTCGGCTGCGCATAGGGCCACGGCGCGCCAGTCTTGCCGCCGGGCCTGACCACATGGCGCAGCATCCACTCGTAGGTGGACGAGCCCATCGCCAGCGCACCGACCTGCGCGATGAACTGCGGGTAGCCGGTGTCGTTGACGTCGCCAAGCTGGAACAGCCAGCGCAGCGAATGGTCGGTGGTCGCGATGAAGCCGTCGACGCTGGAGGCGGTGTAGTACTGGGTGCGCATGGGCGGTGAGCGAAGCGAGCGGCGCCGATGCTAGTGCAGGCCTTGCGCCGGGTCGAATGCAGCGTCACGAAACCATTCGGCAGGCAGGCGGATTGGCCGGCGTTGCGAAGTACTTCGTCGTCCAGCACGCGCCGGGCCGCTCAAGGTGTCGCGGGCCCCTTCAGCTCGATCACGTTGCCGTCGGGGTCCGCGAAGTAGAGCGACGGCCCCTCGCCCTCGGCCCCGAAATTCCGGCTCGCCGGCCCGCGCGGCGGCGCTGCGCAATCCTGCAGGTGCGCCGTGAGCTCGGCCTCGTGGAAGGGCTCGATGCGCAGGCACAGGTGATCCACGTTGCGGCCCTCGGCCTGCGGCCCGGCGCCGCCGGCCGCACCCAGCGGGCCGGACAGCGACACCAGGTCGATCATCGAGGCGCCGGCGCGCAGGTGCACCAGGCCGAGGTCGCTGCGGGTGCGCACGACGGTGCAGCCGAGCGCCTGCTGGTAGAACGCGACGCTGCGTTCGAGGTCCTGCACGCGAAACACCACGTGGTCGATGCGCTGAATGCGAAAGGGGATCACGGTCGCAACCGCCTCAACGGCAGTCAGGCCGCGAGAGAGTCTATGCGACGCGCAATGCCCCGCCGAGCACGGTGGGCGTGCAACTCAGCCGCTACTTCGTCGTCGAAGCAGCCCCCGCCGCCGCCCCCGTATCCGCCGGATGCGCCTTCGGCGCGCCGATGTGCTGCTCGATCTCCGGCAGCGTGTGGGCGATGCCCTTGTGGCAGTCGATGCAGGTC
>CALMQI010000165.1 GCA_937871935.1 uncultured Burkholderiales bacterium | reverse complement strand
CTCGATCACGGCGAAGAGGTCTTCTTCGCGCATCACGAGCAGTTCGTCGCCATCGACCTTGACGGTCTGGCCGCTGTACTTGCCGAACAGGACCCGGTCGCCGACCTTGACATTGAGGGCGATGAAGTCGCCCTTGTCATTGCGCTTGCCGGGGCCGACCGCGGTGACCTCACCCTGGTCGGGCTTCTCGGCGGCGTTGTCGGGGATCACGATACCCGAGGCGGTCTTGGTTTCGTTTTCGAGGCGCTTGACGATCACGCGATCGTGCAACGGACGAAGTTTCATCACATCTCCTTCGAGGGTTTCTATAAGCGGAGATGAGTGATCCATGTAAGTGAGCACTCATCATCTGGCCGCGCCGATGGACCGGCCGGTTCGTTAGCACTCAAACAAGTCGAGTGCTAGCAAAGCGCATTATAGGAACGCTCCTTGCGATTTCAACCCCGTTCGGGTTGCACTTGGCCATTGGATCCGATCGCGCAAGTCAGACGGTCGAGTCTTCGTCCAAGGCGGGGAGCTTGGAATCGCTGTCCGACGTGTCTCGCGCGATGCGAAATCGCTCGCCCGCCCAAGCTCCGAGATCGTGGTTGCGGCACCGTTCGCTGCAGAAGGGCCGCCAGCGGTTACTGGGCGCGTAGATCGCCTGCCCGCCGCAGGTCGGGCAGGCCACTCTCAGCTCGGCCGTGGGCACAACGCAGGCAATCTCAGGCGCACAGCGTGAGGTCGAACGATGCATCCTCAGCGGCCGGCCGCAAGCGACCATCAAGTTCGGGACGCATCAGGCGGATCGACACCATCAGCCGGTGGCCGCTGATCTCCGGCACCAAACCCAACTCGGGGTCGATGTGGACGCGCATCAGCTGATAGGTCTTGCCAGCTGCCAGGCCCTGCTGGAACTGGCCGGCCGATGCCACGACCTTGTGCCGCATGCCAGAGTCGCGCAGCAGTTGCAGCAGAACGTGCAGGGCCTGGGCCAGCGGCATCATGGTGGCCACCCATTGCGTCAGATCGGCCCGGCGTGCTGCTGGTGCGCGTTGTTGCCAAGCGTAGTAGGCAGGTAGATCGAACTCGCACGTACCGCCGGGAATGCTGATCCTGCTGCGAATGCTCATCAGCCACTCGTTGGTTGTCAGCGACTGGCCGGCCTTGCCCGGCAGCAGATTGAGAGCCTCGTGCGCACGTTCGATGCGGGTGACCACCTCGTCGAGCGCTTGCTGGGCGACCTGGGCATTGCCGCGATAGGCCAGCAACTGCTGCTTGTGCCGCTCGAGCTCCTTCAGGAGGTCTGACTTCAAGTCGGCCCTGGAGGCGACGTCCATGATCTCGAACAACGTCACCATCGCGAAGTGATGATCCACCGCCGCATCGCGGGGCAGCAGCTGTCCGATCCGGTCGAACAGCTGCTCCAGTCGCAGCATCGTGCGGATGCCTTCCTGGAACGGATACTCGTAAAGAACCAATCGCGGCGCTCCTGCCGGCAGGTTGCCGGCGCGCTGGAGATTGTTTCACAGCATCAGTGCGCGTCCCCGGGCTGGGCCGATGACCACAGATTCCACAGCGATTGCACGCTCTCCGCAAGGTTGTCGATCGTCGTGCTGCCGTCGTTGTAGATCACGGCGTCGGCGATAGCGCGCCGGCGCGATCGCGACGTCTGCTGCGCAATGACCTTGCGCACCTGGTCTTCGCTCCATTGCGAGCGCTGCATCACTCGTTGCACCTGGGTTGCCTCGAGACAGTCGACGACCACGATCCGGTCACACCGCCGGCGCCACAGAGATGACTCGGTCAGCAACGGCACGTCGAACACGACGATCGGCTCGGTTGCGTCCGTGGTACGTTGCTGCGCCAGCGCCCCGATCATCGGGTGGAGCACGGCCTCCAAGCGGCGCCGTACCGTCGGATCGGCAAAAGCGAGCTCGCGCATGCGCCCGCGATCTAGGGCGCCGGCCGAATCCAGCGCGACTGGCCCGAACTCGCGCTGAATCGCCGGCAGCGCGGCACCACCGGCAACTGTCAGCTCACGGGCAATCGCGTCGGTGTCGACCAGTCGCGCGCCAAGGCCGACCCACAGGTTCGCCACCGTGCTCTTGCCGCTGCCGATGCCACCGGTGAGGCCGATTCGTCGCGCAGTCACAAGGCGAGGGATCGACTACGCCCAACCCAGCCAGTCGAGGGCGCGGCTCGTGCCGAGTAGCATGATGACAATGCCCGCACCGGCGAGGAACGGACCGAATGGCACATAACGGCCCTCGCGCAAGGCGCCGGCGAACTTCATACCGATACCCACCATCGCTCCGAGGATCGAGGCGGCCAGCACGATCGGCAGCAGAGCTTGCCAACCCAGCCACGCCCCCATGGCGGCCAGCAGCTTGAAGTCGCCGTAGCCCATGCCTTCCTTGCCGGTCGCCAGCTTGAAGAGCCAGTACACCGACCACAAGGCCATGTAGCCGGCGGCCGCGCCAATGACGGCTTGCGAGATCGGGAGCGTCCACCCTGCTGCGGATGCCAGCAGGCCGGCCCAAAGCAGCGGCAGCGTGAGGTCGTCAGGCAGCACCGTGGTGTCCCAGTCGATCACCGACAAGGCCAGCAGCGCTGCCGCAAAGCCGCACCAGAGCAATGCGACCGGCTGCGCACCAAGTCGCCAGCCCACGGCTGCAAAAACTGCGGCGCAGAGCGCCTCGATGAGCGGGTACCGAGCCGATATGCTTGCATTGCAGCTTTCGCAGCGGGCGCGAAGCCAGATCCAGCTGACCAGCGGAATGTTCTGGTACCAGCGAATCGGCTTGGTGCAAGAAGGGCAGCAGGATCCTGGACGCGCCAGCCCGTACGGCGTCAGTTTCGTGATCGCCTCACCGAGGCCGGAGGTGGCCTGTCCAATCGAAGCAGGCAGCGGTGCACCGAAGATGCGCTCGAACGATGCGGCGTCCTGCAACTGATGGTGGACGTCGGCCCACCACCTCCGTTCCAGCATCAACGGCAAGCGGTGAATGACGACGTTGAGGAAACTGCCAACGGCCAGGCCCAGGATCGCCAGGGATAGCGGGGACAGCAGCAGTTCGACCGGCGCTCCCGCCATGTGTCAGACAACAGCGCCCAGCTTGAAGATCGGTAGGTACATCGAGACGACGATGCCGCCGATCAGAACGCCCAGGATGACGATGATGAATGGTTCCATCAGACTCGACAGGCCCTTGACCATCTCGTCGACCTCCTGTTCGTAGAACTCGGCCGCCTTGCCCAACATGTGGTCGAGGGCACCAGACTCCTCGCCGATCGCGCACATCTGGAGCACCATCGCTGGGAAGACGCCGGTGGATTGCATCGAAGTGGTCAGCGGCGAACCCGTGGAGACGTCCTTTTGGATCTGTTCGGTCGCCTCGACGAAGACCGCGTTGCCCGACGCGCCGCCAACCGAGTCGAGCGCTTCGACGAGGGGTACGCCCGCGGCGAACATCGTCGACAAGGTCCTGGTCCAGCGGGCGATCACCGACTTGTAGATCAGATCGCCGAAGATCGGGATGCGCAGGAACAGTCGGTCCATCGCCTTCTGCATCTTCTCGGAACGTTTCCAGGACTGCATGAAGAAGTAGCCGCCGCCGCCGAGGAAGCCAAAGATGGCCCACCAGTACTTGACGAAGAATTCGCTCATTGCGATCACCGCCAGCGTGGGCGCCGGAAGGTCGGCGCCGAAGGACTTGAACACGTCCTTGAACGCGGGGATCACGAAGATCATGATGACCGTCAGCACCACGAACGCCACCACGATGACCGCGATCGGGTACATCAACGCCGACTTGATCTTGCGCTTCAGCTCGAGCGTCTTCTCCTGATAGATCGCCAGACGATCGAGCAGCGCCTCCAGGATACCGCCCGCCTCGCCGGCCTCGACAAGGTTGCAGTACAACGCATCAAAGTGCATCGGATGCTTGCGGAACGCCGCTGACAGGCTGGTGCCGGTCTCCACATCGGAGCGAATGTCGTTGAGCATGCGCGTCAGGCGCGGGTTCGTACTGCCCCGCGCGACGATGTCGAACGCCTGCAGCAGCGGCACGCCGGCCTTCATCATCGTGGCCAACTGGCGCGTGAAGACTGCGATGTCCTTCTGCTTGATCGACTTGCCACCGGACATGCGGCGCTTCTTGATCCGCGTGATCAGAATGCCCTGTCTGCGCAGGCTGGCCGACACCATGGCTTCGCCACCCGCCCGGACCTCGCCTCGCATGACCTTGCCGTTCTTGTCCCGGCCTTCCCATTCGAAGACGAACTCCTTGACGCCTTTGATGCCTCTAGGGGCTACTGCAGTTGCCATGTTTCCTCCGGCGCTCGCCGATTCGATGCAGCCTGGCTGCCTGCGTCACTACTCGTTGGTGACTGCGATGACTTCTTCCAGCGTAGTCATACCTGCGCGGACCTTGACCAGACCCGACTGACGCAGATCGCGAACGCCTTCCTTGGCGGCCTGCGCCGCGATGTCCATCGACGTGCCCTCGGACAGGATGATGCGCTGGATCGAATCGCTGATCGGCATCACTTGGTAAAGGCCGACGCGGCCCTTGTACCCGTTATTGCACGCCGAGCAGCCGATCGCGCGATAGGGCCTCCACGAACCGTCGAGATCCTCCGCCGCAAAACCCGCCTTCAGCAGCGATTCCCGAGGGTAGTCGGCCGGCTGCTTGCAGTTCTCGCACAGACGCCGCGCCAGCCGCTGCGCCGTGATCAACAGCACACTGGCCGCTATGTTGAACGGCGCCACCCCCATGTTCAGCAGGCGGGTCAATGTCGTCGGCGCGTCGTTCGTGTGCAGCGTCGACATCACCAGGTGACCGGTTTGGGCTGCCTTGATGGCGATGTCCGCGGTCTCGAGGTCGCGGATTTCCCCGACCATGATGATGTCCGGATCCTGCCGCAGAAAGGCCTTCAGCGATGTCGAGAAAGACAGTCCGGCTTTGTCGTTGACATTGACCTGGTTGACTCCCGGGAGGTTGATTTCCGCCGGATCCTCGACCGTCGAGATGTTGACCCCAGGCTGATTCAGGATGTTCAAGCACGTGTACAGCGACACCGTCTTGCCTGAGCCGGTTGGGCCGGTGACCAGGATCATGCCGTAGGGACGTTGGATCGCGCTGAGCAAGCGATCCTTCTCGATCTTTTCGTACCCTAACGCCTCGATGCCCAGCTTCGCACTCGAAGGGTCCAGGATACGAATCACGATCTTCTCGCCGAAGAGGGTCGGCAGCGTCGACACGCGAAAGTCGATCGCGCGATTGCCGAACTTCAGCTTCATGCGCCCGTCCTGCGGAACGCGCTTCTCGGCGATATCGAGCCGGCTGATCACCTTGATGCGCGACGCGAGCTTGTCCTTGATCGCGATGGGAGGCTGGGTGATCTCACGCAACTCGCCGTCAATGCGAAAACGAACGCGGTAGTTGTACTCGTAGGGCTCGAAGTGCAGGTCGGAGGCCCGCATGTTGATCGCATCGATCAACATCTTCTGCAGGAAGCGCACGACCGGTGCGTCTTCGACTTCCTGCGCGACCTCGGCGGCCTCGGCGGCAGTACCGTCGTCCTCGGCCACGTCGAAGTCGAACTCGCCGGCGGCGAGCGACTCGATGGCCTCGTTGGCATTTGCACCGTGGGACTCCAGGATCTTCGCCAGCTTGTCGAACTCGACAATCACCCATTCAGGCGAGAGCTGCGTCGCGAATTTGATCCGCTCGACGGCTTCCTGATCGGTCGGATCGGCGCCGCCGATGAAGAGCCGGCTGCCGCGACGACCCAGCACGACGACCTGATACTGGACCGCGAGCTTTGAGTCGACGATGTTGCGGGGGAGTCGTTCCTGGTCGACCGAGTTCAGGTCCAGGAGCGGCAGCGCCAAGGTGCTCGACAGAGTGTGTGCCAGGTCGGCCGCTGAGACCGATCCGTTGCCGATAACGGCCGAGACGAAACTGAGGCGCCGGTCCTTCGCGCTCTTGACGAGTTCTTCGGCGCTCTTGACGTTCAGCTTGCCGGCATGGACCAACACCCGTGCCACGCCCGAAAGAGCGGATTGTGGGGTGTCAACAAGGGTGTCCACTGGCTTGGTCTGGTTCGCAGCTGGGGCGTATCCAAAAGATCATCGCTGATCGCTGCAACACTGTAAACGGCAACTCGCGAGTGAACAGGCACTTCTTCACGCGCGGTTACGACCCGTGGTTGCGATGAAGAAGACCCGCGTCGACCGCGGAGAAGTTGGTCGGGGTGAGAGGATTCGAACCTCCGGCCTCTACGTCCCGAACGTAGCGCTCTACCAGGCTAAGCTACACCCCGATGGACCGGCGCTCGCTCGAGCATCAGCCTCTTGCTCGGTCAGGAGGATCGCTCGACAGACCGAACACACAAGTCTAGCAGAGCGTCCCGGGCCAGACTCTCCGGGAGCAGCACCAAGCTGTCCTGGGCTTTGGCGGCCTCAAGCCGCGCGGCTTCGCGCGTGGCCTGCAAAGCCCCGGTGCGCCGAACAATCTGCAGGATATCCGGCAACCGGCCCACGTCACCGTCAATGATCGCCTGCCGGACCAGGTCGCGCTCGGCAGGACTGCCACGCTCGATCGCCATCAACAGCGGGAGCGTCGGTTTACCCTCGCGAAGATCGTCACCGACGTTCTTGCCAAGTTCCTGCGAGTTGCCCTCGTAGTCGAGCAGATCGTCGACCAACTGGAAGGCAGTTCCCAGCGAACGGCCGTAGTCCGCGCAGGACTCTTCGACCGACGCGCCGGCAAACCCCAAGACCGCTCCCAGCCGGGCGCTCGCTTCGAACAGCTTGGCGGTCTTGTACCGAATCACACGCAGGTAGTCCTCGACCGCCAAGTCGGGATCGTGCATGTTCAGCAACTGCAGTACCTCTCCTTCGGCAATGACGTTGGTGGCGTCGGCCAGGACGTCAAGCACCCGCAACCTTCCGACAGACACCATCATCTGAAAGGCGCGCGAGTAGAGGAAGTCGCCGACCAGCACGCTGGCGGCATTGCCGAACAATGCGTTTGCAGTCTGGCGACCGCGTCTCATCGAGGACTCGTCCACCACGTCGTCATGAAGCAGTGTGGCGGTGTGAATGAACTCGACGATCGCCGCCAGTTCGAAACGCTCCGGTCCCTCGAAGCCGAGTGCACGTGCAAATAGGAGTACCAGCTTCGGGCGGATGCGCTTGCCGCCGGCTCCGACGATGTAGCTTGAGATCTGATTGATCAGCGTGACGTCGGAACTGAGCCGCAGGTGGATGACCCGGTCCACCTGCGCCATGTCGTCGGCCACGAATTCGAGGCCGTTGCTCGCGAGGGCACGGGTGGAAGGCACAGAGCAAGGTCTCAGACGATCGAAATTATAGAAAGCAAGCGCCGTTCAGCCGCGGTAGCCGGCCCGTTGGCTTTGGTGAGGCCAGATTGGGTATACTTGAAGGTTCCCTGGCACTGTGTGGCTCGCGCGACGGGTCCTCCAGGGTGCATCGACATCTGGGGAACATCATGTACGCAGTCATCAGGACCGGCGGCAAGCAATACAAGGTTGCGGTCGGCGAGAAGATCAAGGTCGAGCAGATTCCGGCAGAAGTGGGTCAGGAAATCGTACTCGACCAAGTCCTGGCCGTGGGATCTGGTAGCGATCTCAAGGTCGGCACGCCGCTGGTCGCCGGCGCGGTCGTCAAGGCCAAGGTGGTTGCCCATGGCCTGCGCGACAAGGTGCGCATTTTCAAGATGCGTCGCAGGAAGCACTACCAACGGCATGGTGGGCATCGCCAGCAGTACACCGAGCTGGAAATCGGCTCGCTGGTCGCCTGAGGCGGCTCGGTCAAAGGAGCGGACGACATGGCACAGAAGAAGGGCGGCGGCTCGACGCGAAACGGACGTGACTCCCAGCCCAAGATGCTGGGCGTCAAGGTGTTTGGCGGCCAGGCCGTGCAGGCCGGAGCGATCATCGTTAGACAGCGCGGTACACGGTTCCATCCGGGTACCAATGTGGGCATCGGCAAGGATCACACCCTGTTCGCGCTGGTCAACGGCAAGGTGTCGTTTGCGGTGAAGGGTTCCCGGAACCGCAAGACGGTCGTGGTCGAGCCGAGCTGAGACACGACGGCGCGTCGGAGTTTCGTGTGAAGCCCCGGCCCGCCGGGGCTTTTCACTTGAGGGGTCGCAGCCGATGAAGTTCGTCGACGAAGTCGTCATCGATATCGCAGCCGGCAACGGCGGCGCCGGTTGCGCGAGCTTTCGCCGGGAGAAGTCCATTCCGTTCGGCGGCCCCAATGGTGGCGACGGCGGACGCGGCGGCAGCGTATATGTGGTGGCTGACCCGAGCCTCAACACGCTGATCGACTTTCGTTATGCCCGTCGCCATGAGGCGGGCAACGGCGAGCCCGGGCGCGGGCGCGTCGTCGTTGTAGCCGGAGATCAGCCCGCACAGCGCGACGCGCGCGCGGATGTTGAGGCGCCCGAACACGGCCTCCATGATCTCGCCGCCGACGTTCTCGAAGTCGACGTCGATGCCGTCGGGCGTCGCCGCCTTGAGCTGCGCGTGCCAGTCGGCACCATCATCACCGACATGGCTGATGACGTGGTGATCGCTGAACTGGTGACCGCCGGTCAGCGCGTCACGCTGGCCAAAGGCGGCGACGGCGGTTTCGGCAATCTGCACTACAAGACCAGCACCAACCGCGCTCCGCGCCAGAAGACGCCCGGCTGGCCCGGCGAGCGTCGACAGCTGCGGCTCGAACTGCGCGTGCTGGCCGATGTCGGCCTGCTCGGCATGCCCAACGCCGGCAAGTCCACCCTGATTGCAGCCGTCTCGAACGCACGGCCGAAGATCGCCGACTACCCGTTCACCACGCTGTATCCGAACCTTGGCGTGGTTCGCGCCGGGCCGCAACGCAGCTTCGTGGTGGCCGATATTCCTGGACTGGTCGAGGGTGCGGCCGAGGGGGCCGGACTCGGACATGCCTTCCTGCGCCACCTGCAGCGAACGCGCCTTCTATTGCATGTCGTGGACATCGCGCCGTTCGACGACGGCGTCGATCCGGTTGCACAAGCCAAGTCGATCCTGAAGGAACTGCGGAAGTACGACGAACGTCTGTATCGCAAGCCACGATGGCTGGTGCTGAATAAGATCGACATGGTGCCCGAGAGTGAACGTGCGGCGCGCAAGGCAGACCTCGTGCGCCGTATGCGGTGGAAGGGGCCGGTGTTCGAGGTCTCGGCGCTGGCGCGCACGGGCCTCGATCCGCTGGTACAGGCAACTGCCGATCATGTCGACGCGTCGCGCGTCGCAAAGGCGGCCGAAATCGACGTTCGGTTTGTCGACGCATGAACGGGCCGGCGCTCCAGGACTCGTTGCGGTCGGCGCGACGCATCGTCGTCAAGGTCGGCTCGAGTCTCGTCACCAATGAAGGCCGAGGTGTCGATCCCGTGGCCATCGGCAACTGGTGCCGCCAGCTCGCCCGGCTGGCGAGCGAGGGCCGCGAGGTGGTGATGGTTTCGAGCGGCGCCATCGCTGAGGGCATGCATCGGCTCGGATGGACGACCCGGCCCGTCCAGCTGCACCAACTTCAGGCTGCGGCCGCGGTCGGGCAGATGGGGCTGGCCCAGATGTACGAAAGCAAGCTTTCCGAGCATGGCATGCGCAGTGCGCAGGTCTTGCTGACACATGCCGACCTGGCCGATCGGGAACGCTACCTCAATGCGCGCTCCACGCTGCTGGCCCTGCTCTCGTTGAAGACCATTCCCGTGGTCAATGAGAACGACACCGTTGTCACCGACGAGATCAAGGTCGGCGACAACGACACGCTCGGTGCACTGGTTGCCAATCTGATCGAGGCCGATCTGCTGATCATTCTGACCGACCAGCAGGGCTTGTACTCCGGTGACCCGCGGATCGACGCGACCGCGACGTTCATCGACTCGGCCCTTGCCGGCGACCCGGCCCTCGAAGGCATGGCCGGTGGGGTCGGTTCGGCGATCGGGCGCGGCGGCATGATCACCAAGGTGCTGGCCGCCAAGCGCGCCGCACGCAGCGGAGCCAGCACGGTGATTGCATGGGGCCGCGAGCCCGATGTGCTGTTGCGGCTGTCTGCCGGGGAACCGATCGGCACCTATCTGGCGGCCCGTACGGCGAAGATCGCCGCGCGCAAGCAATGGATGGCCGACCACCTGCAGCTGCGCGGCGCCGTTGGCATCGATCAGGGGGCGTGCGACAAGTTGCTCGCCGCCGGGAAGAGCTTGTTGCCCGTGGGGGTCGTGACGATCGAAGGCGATTACAGCCGAGGTGATGTGATCGCTGTACGCGACCCCTCCGGCCGCGAGGTCGCGAGGGGCCTGGCCAACTACTCCGCCAGCGAAACGCGGCTCATTGCGCGCAAGCCGTCATCTCAGATCGATGCGCTACTCGGATACTCGAACGGGCCGGAGCTGATCCATCGCGACAACCTGGTGATCGGCTGACCGGCAGACGGGCAGCACCTCACGACTCCGTCGGAGACTCCGGGGGATCAATCGGCACCTCTTCGCTGAGGCCTGCGGAGCCGATGTCGCGCTGCCGCGCGCGTACGCCGGAGCGAAGGAATCGCGTGTAGTGGTTCTGCCGCGGCAGATAGCGCGAGAGCTCGGTCAGCGCCAATTGATAGACCTCGCGCTTGAACTCGATCACCATGTCCAGCGGCACCCAGTAGTCGTTCCAGCGCCAGGCGTCGAACTCCGGATGGTCGCTGGCGCGCAGATCGAGGTCGCTGTCGCGGCCCATCAGCATCAGCAGGAACCAGATCTGCTTCTGCCCGCGGTAGTGGCCGCGCGCGTCGCGCCGGATGAAGTGGTCGGGCACCTCGTAGCGCAGCCAGTCGCGGGTGCGGCCGAGGATCTTCACGTGCATGCGCTGCAGGCCGATTTCTTCCCCGAGCTCCCGGAACATGGCCTGCAGCGGGGTTTCGCCGTGCTGGATGCCGCCTTGGGGGAATTGCCAGGCGTGCTGATGGACGCGCTTGCCCCAGAACACCTCGTTGCGCTGGTTGGCGAGGATGATGCCGACGTTCGGACGGTAGCCTTCCTTGTCGAGCACCGCAGCACCGCCTTCCGTTAGCGTTCGGTTAGAATCGCCCTTCGATTTTTCCATAGCCCACCTAGGATGACAATCCCGGTGCGCGCTCATGAAAACCTCCAGGTTCTTCATCGCCACGCTGAAGGAAGTCCCGGCCGAGGCCGAAGTCGCGAGCCATCGCCTGATGCTGCGCGCGGGCCTTATCCGCCGCCTGGCTGCGGGCATCTACACCTGGCTGCCGCTGGGATTGAAAGTCCTGCGAAAAGTCGAGGCCATCATCCGCGAGGAGATGAACCGCGCCGGCGCGGTCGAGCTCGCCATGCCGGTGGTGCAGCCGGCCGAGCTGTGGCAGGAGTCGCAGCGCTGGCAGGCCTACGGGCCGGAGCTGCTGCGCTTCAAGGACCGCCACGAGCGCGACTTCGTCATCCAGCCCACCTCCGAGGAGGTGATCACCGATCTCGCGCGCGCCGAGCTGAAGAGCTACCGGCGGCTGCCGGCGCACTTCTACCAGATCC
>CALMQI010000164.1 GCA_937871935.1 uncultured Burkholderiales bacterium | reverse complement strand
CGAGCAGCCCGGCCAGGTTGAGCCAGTGCCGCGCCGGCAGCAGCAGCGGCTTGCCGCCGATCTTGCCGCTGAGCTTGCCGAAGGCGATCACCGAGCCGGAGAACGTGACCGCGCCGATCAGGATGCCGATGTAGATCTCGATCTCGTGGATGGTCTTCTCGGCCGGTGTCGGGAACACCGTGGAGGTGTCGACGTAGCTCGCGAAGCCGACCAGGCACGCCGCCAGGCCGACGAGGCTGTGCATCAGCGCGACGAGCTCGGGCATCTGCGTCATCTGCACCTTCTTCGCGGCGAAGAGGCCGATGCTGCCGCCGACGACGAGCGCGCCGATGATCCACGGGTAGCCGCCGGGCAGCACGCGTGGGCCGGCCACGGTGGCGAGCACCGCGATCGTCATGCCGATGATGCCGAACAGATTGCCGCGGCGGGCCGTCTCCGGGTTGGCGAGGCCGCCGAGGCTGAGGATGAAAAGAACGGTGGCGCCGATGTAGGCGACGGTGGCGAGGCTGCTGGTCATGTCCGCTCCAACTTGTTCTTCTTCACTTGCGGAACATCGCCAGCATGCGCCGCGTGACCGCGAAGCCGCCGAACATGTTGACGGCCGTGAGCACCAGCGCCACCACGGCCATGCCGAGGATCAGCCCATTCGGCCGGTCGCCGGTCGCGCCCCCGAGCGGCGGCGCGATCTGGATCAGCGCGCCGATGGCGATGATCGACGAGATCGCGTTGGTCACGCTCATCAGCGGCGTGTGCAGCGAGGGCGTCACATTCCAGATCACCATATAGCCGATGAAGCAGGCCAGCACGAACACGGTGAAGTGCGAAAGGAACGACGCCGGCGCGTAAAAGCCCACACCGAGCAACGCGAGCGCCCCGACAGCGAACACGGTGGCCAGCGACTGTGCCGACATCGGCTCGCTGCTGCCGTGGCCATGGCCCTTGGGCGCCGGTGCGGCTGCGGCCCCGGCCGGCTTGGACGGGGGCGCCGGCAGCTTCAGCGGCGGCGGCGGCCAGGTGACGGTGCCGTCCTTGATGACGGTCAGGCCGCGGATGGCGTCGTCTTCCATGTTGACGTTGACGACGCCGTCCTTGGTCTTGCACAGCTCCTCCGTCAGGCGCAGCAGGTTGTTGGCGTACAGCGTCGAGCTCTGCCTGGCGAGGCGACTGGCCAGATCGGTGTAGCCGATGATCGTGACGCCGTGCCTCACCACGGCCTGGTTGGGCTCGGTGAGCTCGCAGTTGCCGCCCTGCTCGGCGGCCATGTCGACGATCACGCTGCCGGGCTTCATCGTCTTCACCATTTCGGCGGAGATCAGCTTGGGTGCCGGCTTGCCCGGGATCAATGCGGTGGTGATGATGATGTCGACTTCGCGCGCCTGCTTGGCGTACATCTCGCGCTGCGCGGCCTGGAAGCCCTCGCTCATCACCTTGGCGTAGCCGCCGCCGCCGGAACCTTCCTCCTCGTAGTCGACCTTGACGAACTCGCCGCCGAGCGACACCACTTGGTCGGCCACCTCGGCGCGGGTGTCGTTGGCGCGCACGATGGCGCCCAGATTCGCCGCGGTGCCGATGGCGGCGAGGCCCGCGACGCCGGCGCCTGCGATGAAGACCTTCGCCGGCGGGATCTTGCCCGCCGCGGTGATCTGGCCGTTGAAGAAGCGGCCGAAGGCGTTGGCGGCCTCGACCACGGCGCGGTAGCCGCTGACGCCGGCCATCGAGGTCAGCGCATCCATCTTCTGTGCGCGCGAGAGCTGGCGCGGCAGCGCGTCGATGGCCAGCACGGTCGCCTTCTTGGCCGCCAGCTGCTGCATCAGCTCGGGGTTCTGCGCCGGCCACACGAAGCCGATCAGCGTGCCGCCCTCGCGCATCAGCGCTACCTCGGCGGCACTGGGCGGCCGCACCTTGAAGACGATGTCGGCCTTGGCCCACAGGGCCGCGGCCGTGGGGAGCACCTCCGCCCCGGCGGCGCGGTAGGTGTCGTCGGCGAAGTTCGCCGCGTCGCCCGCGCCACCTTCCACCGCGACCGCAAAGCCCAGCTTGACGAGTTTCTCCACCGCCTCCGGCACGCTGGCGACGCGCTTCTCGCCGGCCGCGGTTTCCTTGGGGATACCGATCATCAAAGCCATGGACTGATCTCCTCGTCGCGGCCGCCCGCCGCTGGGTCATCTTGTCGTCGCGCGCCGCGGGCCCGTCGCACGCTCGAAACGCCGACGCATTCTGCCAGCCATCGCTAGGATCGCTGCATGAGCGACATCAGATGGAAGACCAGCGTCACCGTGGCCGCGATCGTCGAGCGCGAAGGTCGCTACCTGCTGGTGGAGGAGCACACGCCCGAGGGCCTGAAGCTGAACAACCCTGCCGGCCACCTCGACCCCGGCGAAACGCCGCTGCAGGCCGTGGTGCGCGAGGCGCTCGAAGAGACCACCCGCCGCTTCACGCCCACCGCGCTGCTGGGCGTGTATCTGTCGAGGGTACAGCGCGCCGCGCCGGCCGACGACGTGACCTACCTTCGGCTGGCCTTCGTGGGCGACGTGTCCGAGCCGCTGCCCGGTCATGCGCTCGACCCCGAGATCGTGCGCACCTTGTGGCTGACTCCTGACGAGATGCGCGCGCAGGCCGCGCGCCACCGCAGCCCGCTGCTGATGCGCTGCATCGACGACCACTGCGCCGGCCGTCGATATCCGCTCGCGTTGATCTACGCCGATGCCTCGGTACTGGCAGCGCCGGAAAAATAGAATCGTTCATGCGCACCTCTCGCGTGGTGGTCGGCCTGTCCGGCGGGGTCGACTCCGCGGTCAGCGCGTGGCTGCTCAAGCAGCAGGGCTGCGACGTCGTCGGCCTGTTCATGAAGAACTGGGAGGACGACGACGACAGCGAATACTGCTCGAGCAACATCGACTTCGTCGACGCCGCCGCGGTGGCAGACGTGATCGGCATCGAGCTCGAGCACGTGAACTTCGCCGCCGAGTACAAAGACCGTGTGTTCGCCGAGTTCCTGCGCGAGTACCAGGCTGGCCGTACGCCCAACCCCGACGTGCTGTGCAACGCCGAGATCAAGTTCAAGGCCTTTCTCGACCATGCGATGCGCCTGGGCGCCGAGAAGATCGCCACCGGCCACTATGCGCGCGTGCGTGAGCGCGAGGGCCGGTTCGAGCTGCTGAAGGGGCTCGACCCGACCAAGGACCAGAGCTACTTCCTGCACCGCCTGAATCAGGCCCAGCTGGGCAAGACGCTGTTCCCCTTAGGCGAGTTGAAGAAGACCGCGGTGCGCCGCATCGCGACCGAGATCGGACTGCCCAACGCGAAGAAGAAGGATTCCACTGGCATCTGCTTCATCGGCGAGCGGCCGTTCCGCGAGTTCCTGAACCGCTACCTGAGTCACGCGCCCGGGCCGATCGAGGACGACCGCGGCCGCGTGCTGGGCCGACACGTGGGCCTGAGCTTCTACACGCTCGGCCAGCGCCAGGGCCTGGGCATCGGCGGCGTGAAGGACAAGGGCACGCGCGGCGCGGCCGATCACGAACCCTGGTACGTGGCGCGCAAGGAGTTCGATCGCAACGTGCTGCGTGTGGTGCAGGGACACGACCATCCGTGGCTGCTGTCGCGCACGCTGGTGGCCGACGATATGGCCTGGGTAGCGGGCCACGCGCCGGCTGCCGGCGACTTTGCCGCCAAGACCCGCTACCGGCAGGACGATGCGCCGTGCACGCTGCGCCAGCTGGACCGCGGCTTCGAGCTGTGCTTCGCGCAACCGCAATGGGCTGTCACACCGGGCCAGTCGGCGGTGGTCTATGCCGGCGAGGTGTGCCTCGGCGGTGGTGTGATCGCGAGTCGCGCCGACTGAAGGCCGGGCCGTGCGTGGGCGGCGGCTATTGGCTGGTCTGGACGCTGACGATGCGCCCGTTGCGCGGCTCGACGTCGCACTGGTAGGTGAACGGCACCGAGTTCATGCCCGGTGCGCGCTCGACGGCGCCACGGCCTTCGAGCAGGATGCGGTCGTCGGGGCCGGGCTTGAGACGACGCGACTCGGAGTCGAGCACGATACGCCCGACGCGCGGGTTCTTGCTCTTCAGGGTGGCCGCGGCCGCGCCTTCGCAGGCGTCGGGCGACACATAGGTCAAGTTGGGTTGCCAGACCTTCTCTTCGACGGGCGCTCCCTGCTCGCGAAACACCACGCCCGAGGTCGCGCCCGACTTGGTGTTCAGCGCACAGCCGTAGGTGAACGGCACCAGGCGGCCCGACGGGCCGCGGTAGCGGCCCTCGCCCTTGAGGCTGGTCTCGTCGTCGGCAGCCGGCGTCAGCGATCGTTTGGCCTTGACGAACTGCAGATCCTGCGCGTCGCGGCCGCGCATGCGCTTGATCGCTTCGGCCACGGAAGCCTCGCAGTCGTCGGCGGCCTTGGCGGGGTCGGCGGCGGCCGGCGCCGGCTTGGCGCTTTCGGCCGGCTTGGCGGCATCGGTCTGTGCGAAGACGGCGTAGCTCGACGCCACCAGCAGCAGGCTCAGGCCCAACACGGACAAGGGGGGACGCTTCATGGCGATCCTGTCATTCAGGTTGCGTGCGTTGAATCGATGGTGTCGGCTTTCCACTTTGCCGGCAAGCTCTGAAACGTAAATGCGGGTTGTCGGAGACCGCCTACACAGGGGGCAATGCGGCGAGCCACTGTAACAACACCGCATTCACGCGCTCGGGTTGTTCCCAGGTCATCAGGTGGCCGGCGCGAGCCACCACCTGCAGTTGCGCGACGGGCAGCGCGCTCGCCATCTCGTTCGATAGCGCCTGCGGCGTCAGCAGATCGCTGTCGCCGCAAGCCACCAGCACCGGGCAGCGCACGCCGGCCAGCCATGGCCGCATGTCGGCGCGCGCCATCACCGCCCGGTTCTGCGCGATCAGCTGCACGGCGCCGATTCGCAGCACATGGCCGACATAGTCGTCGACCAGCGCGGCGTCTGCGGCGTGGTCGGGATGGAACGCGAACATCGCGTTGGCGCGCAGCACGAGTTCGGCGCGGCCCTGCTGGAACTCGACGATCGCGTCGCTGCGCAGCTTGATCAGCGCCGGCGTGTCGGCCTGCGCCGTGGTCGACAGCAGGGCCATGGCGGCCACGCGCGTCGGCGCCGCCTGCTGCGCATGCAGCGCAAGCATGCCGCCCATCGACGAGCCGATCAGCACCAGCGGGCCGGTCAGCTCGGCGAGCAGCGCGCGCGCCATCTCCGGCAGGCTCGGATGCCGCTGGGCGACGTCGCCGACGACGACACGATGGCCCGCAGCGCAGAGCGCGGGGATCTGGTCACGCCACAGTGCGGCGTCGCAGGCCAGGCCCGGCAGCAGGACGATCTGTCGCATCGTTGCAGTCATCGATTGGACGGAGAATGCACTCATCATGACCGAGCTGATCGTCATCCGCCATGGCGAAACCGACTGGAATCGCCAGCATCGTTTCCAGGGGCAGATCGACGTGCCGCTCAACGCGACCGGCCTGTTGCAGGCCCAGCGGCTGGCCCGGCGCCTGAGCGGCGAGCCGTTCGATGTGGTGGTGGCCAGCGACCTGCAGCGCGCACGCGCGACCGCCGAGGCCGCCGTCGCCGACCGTGCCGTGGCCGTGCAGGTCGAGCCGCTGTGGCGCGAACAGGCTTTCGGCGTGCTCGAGGGGCTGGACGTGCCAACCATCGTCGAGCGGCATCCCGAGTTGTGGGCGCAGTGGGTCCGCCACGAAGCGCACTTCGCGTTGCCGGGCGGCGGCGAAAGCGTGCGTGCGTTTCACGACCGCATCTGGCACGCGCTCGACCTGCTGGTGCAGCGCCACGCCGGCGCGCGCGTGGCAGTCTTCACCCACGGCGGCGTGCTCGACATGTTGTGGCGCGGCGCGCAAGGCCTGCTGCTGGACGGCCCGCGCGTCTGCGACATCCCCAACACCGGCATCAACCACCTGCGCTGGCGCGACGGTAAGGTGCAGATCGTGCGCTGGGCCGACGCGGGTCACCTGGACGGGCTGCCGGCGCAGCCCGACACCACCCCGGCCAGCGCGCTCTAGGCGCTCGGATGCCCGCTCACTGCCAGGACAGCGCCGACAGGTCGTTGGCGAGGATCGGCGCGTCCTTCCACAGCCCCTTCAGCCCGGCCTTGGCCACGGTGATCCAGGTCGGCTGATAGAGATAGGCGGCGACCGCGTCGTCGGCCACCAGACGCTGCGCCTCGGCCAGCAGCTTGTTGCGTTGTGCCGCGTCGGCGGTGGCGTTGATCCGCGCCCACAGCTCGTTGAACCGGGGAGAGTCGTAGTTCCAGTAGTAGCCGGGCCGCGCGAAGTTGCCGAAGTCGAGCGGCTCCACGTGAGCGATCACCGTCAGGTCATAGGCCTTCTGGCCGTACACGCCAGACAGCCATTGCGCCCACTCGACGTTCTCCAGCTTGGCGGTGATGCCCACCTTGGCGAGTTGCGCAGCAATCACTTCGCCGCCCTGGCGCGCGTACGGCGTGGGCGGCAGCTTCATCGTCAGCTCCAGCGGCAGGTTGACCCCGGCTTCCTTGAGCAGCGCACTCGACTGTTCCGGTGCATGGGCGTTCACCTCGGTCAGATCGACATAGCCGGGCGCACCGGGCACGTAGAAGCTGCCGATCGGCGTGCCGAAGCCGTCGGCCGCGCCGTCGATCACCGCCCTGCGGTCGATGGCCTTCGCGATGGCGCGGCGCACGCGCACGTCGTCGAGCGGCCTTCTCTTGTTGTTGATCGCCAGAATCGTCTTCGAGCGCGAGCCGCCGATCAGCACCTGGTACTTCTTGTTGTTCTCGAACTGCGCCAGGCTGCGTGCCGCCGCCACACGCGGAAACGCGTCGACGTCGCCCGACAGCATCGCAGCCACCTGAGCCGCCGCGTCGTTGATGAAGCGGATCGTCACGCGGCGCAGCTTCACCGCCTTCGCGTCGCGATAGCCGTCCCAGCGCGTGAGCACCACCGACGAACCCTTGTTCCAGGCCTCCAGCCTGAACGGGCCGGTGCCCACCGGCCGGGTGTTGTTGGTGGCCGCGCTGCCGGGCTCGACGATCGAGGCCGTGGTCTGGCCGAGCTGGAACAGGAAGTCCGGATTCGGATTCTTCAGCGTCAGGATGACGGTGAGGTCATCGGTGGTCGCGATGTTCACGATGTTGGCGAACACCGCCTTGTCCTTGTTCAGCGTGCCGGGTGCGGCTGCCCGTTCGTAGGCGAACTTCACCGTGGCGGCATTGAACGGCTCGCCGTTGTGGAACTTCACGCCCGGCCGCAACTTGAAGGCCCAGGTCTTGTTGTCGGGCGTCACCGTCCAGCTCTGCGCGAGCAGCGGCTTGATGCTGCCGTCGGATTCGATCTTGGTCAGCGTCTCCAGCACGTTGTAGTGCACCACCTCGCCGATCGCCGACGCGGCGCCGGCCGTCGGGTCGAGCCCGGGCGGCTCGAGCGTCATCGCAATGACAGCGGTGTCCTTCTTGCCCTGGGCCTGTGCCGGCGACATCAGCAGCGCGCCCAGCACCAGCGATGTGACAGCTGCCATCTGCAGCCATGCGCGACGCTTGCTCATCGACCTGTCCTCATGCCAACGATGCGTGGCATGGTAGCCGCTCCTTGCGCGCCTTCAGGCCGGCAGGACGGCGGCGGCGGTGGGCGCGATGGTGGCGACGGGTTCGGGCGCGAGCAGGTTGCCGTCGCGCAGGCCACGTACCGTGGCCAGCAGCAGGCCCGCGATCAGCAGCGAGGCCAGCGCCAGCAGCAGCAGCCCGGTCCAGGCCATCGGCTGACCCGGCTGCGCGAGGCGAAGCGTCAGCGCCGCCAGCGCTGCCAGCGGAAAGCTCATGCCCCAGTGCGGCAGTCCGAACGGCATCGCCGAGATCCGCCGCGCCAACGCGGCGGCCCAGAGCAACGAGAACACGGCCATGCCCCAGCAGGCCCAGCCCCACAGCACCGGGGCGCCGAGTTGCAGCAGCGACAGGCCCACCACCGCAGGCGGTGCGATCAGGATGAAGGCCGTGGGCAGCAGCCGTTCGGGCCACAGCCCCTGCACCACCAGTCGCACGACCAGCAGCACGAGCACCACCGGCCAGAACAGCAGCCCGACGCCGAACTGCGCCACCGCCCACTCGGTGTGGCCGAGCGGCGCACCGGCCAGCGGCACCAGCACATTGCCGACGATCGGGATGAACAGGGCGGGCGTCACGCTGGCCCACTGCAGCCCGCCGGCCGAGGCCCCACGCCACCAACGCGCCAGCACCCACGCGGTGACGAACCATTGCGCCAAGCTGCCCGCCCACCACAGCGCGCGCGCCAGCGGATGCGGACCGAACAGCGCCACGCCCACGGTGGCCAGCAGGATGACCGCGATCGGCAGCGCGGCGATGAAGGTATGGCGCACGGGGTGGCGGCGGTCCTCGGCCCAGGCCTCGGGGTGGCGCCAGCCGCGCAACACAGTCGCCACCGCCAGCACAAGAAACGCCGCAGTCGCCAGCGCGCCGATGGCGAGCGCCGCCGCGGCTGCACCGTCGCCCAGCAGCGGCTGCGCGCGATGCCAGGCCAGGGCCAGGCCACACAGGCCCATCACCACGGCGTACCAGCCGGGCACCAGGAACTTCAGCTTGGCAGTGTCTTGTGCGTTCATCGACGGCTCACTTGAGTTGCGCACCCTGCGCGTCGAACACCTGCACGGCCACCGGAACGGCCGCGCGCACGCTGCCGGTGACGGTGCAGAAGTCCTCGAAACCGGCCAAGGCGCGGTCGAGGTGCTGCAGGTCTGCCGTGGGCATGCCGAGGGTGAGCCGCACTGTCATCGCGGTGACGCGCAGCCGCCGCTCGGCGTTACGTCCGGTCTCGGCACTCACCTCGCCACGGATGGCGCCGGGCGCGCGCGGGTTGTACTTGCGCAGCGCGAACAGCAACGAGGCAGCGAGGCAGTTGCCCACCGACGCGGCCAGCAGTTGCACCGGCGACGGCCCGGCCGACGTGCCCAGCGGGGCGGGTTCGTCGGTAAGCAGCGCCGGCACCGGCTCGTCGAAGCGGTTGTCGAACTGGTAGTCGTGGCGCTGCGCCAACTGCACGGTCACGCGGTCCTGACTCATCGGGAAATCTCCTGGTCGGGGCGAGAGTGCGGCGGCCGCAGGCAGGCCCGCGTTCAGCGCACCTTGCCCAGCAGTGTCTGCACCTCGTCGAGCACGCCGGCGAGCGCCTGCTCGCGCTTGGCATCGGGTGCCAAACGCGTCTGCAGTTCCTGCTGCATGAAGCACACGGTCATGCGCACGTAGGCACTGTCCAGCGCCTTGCGCACGGCCGCCATCTGGCTGGCGATCTCGAGGCACGGTTCGCCGCCTTCGATCATGCGTTGCACGCCGCGCAGCTGGCCCTCGGCCCGCTTCAGGCGGTTGAGCAGATCGGTGCGAGCGGCTTCATCGGTGAATCGGGCCATGGCGCAGGACTCCCAAACCCCGGGGGGTGTTCGTTCGGCGGCCATTGTGACGCGGTCCGTTCCGATTGCGTGAACCGGGGCTTCAGCGTGCGGCGGCCGTGGCGGGCACGCCGAGCTTCTTGAGGATCCAGCCCAGCGGGCAGACCTGGGAGAAGCCGAACTGCAGCAGGTTGGCCCCGACGAAGGCGGTGAAGGCCAGCGCCCAGCGGCTGACGAACAGCGGGCTGCCCTCGATGCCGAGGGCGAGCGACAGCAGGATGAAGCTGCCGGCAAAGACGTGGATCAGTCGGTCGACGGTCATGAGGAGACTCCTTGTGAAAGATCGTGATGGCGCCGGTACACGGCGTAGTAGAGGACCGGGATCACCACCAGCGTCAGCGCGGTGGATACGAAGATGCCGAAGATCAGCGAGACCGCAAGACCGTTGAAGATCGGGTCGTCGAGGATGAAGAAGGCGCCGAGCATCGCAGCCAGCGCGACGCCGAACAGCACGACGCCGAGCGCCCCGCCGAGCGGAAACAGCACTTGCGCCACCAGCGCGAAGTTGCGCAGCGCGAACACGCCCACCACG
This sequence comes from uncultured Burkholderiales bacterium, assembly GCA_937871935.1. Lineage (GTDB taxonomy): Bacteria > Pseudomonadota > Gammaproteobacteria > Burkholderiales > Burkholderiaceae_C > JAEUPI01. The sequence goes on along the minus strand of CALMQI010000164.1, from coordinate 1,570 downwards.
CCGACCACCAGCCACCCACCCAGCAGCAGCATGATCCAGTCGAGCAGCACCCACGACGCCGGATTTGTCAGTGCGCTCATTCGTCGTGCCGGCGCACCAGGCTCGCTGGGTTGCGCATTCGACTCCTACTTGGAACCCGTTCGCCGTGCCCGTGGTTTCTGGGTCCGGCCTGCGGGCCTGGCCGGCGAGGCGGCCAGGCCCGCAGGCGCCACTGCGCCGCTCGGCACATAGGACGCGCCGTGCTGGGCCAGATAGTCCCGGATCAGCTGCCGCACCACCTGTGACGGGGTCAGGTCCTGTTGAGCGCACAGGCGCTCGAAGGCCCGTTTCTTGGCCGGGTCGACCAGCAGGGTCAGGCGTGCGGTCTTCAGTTCCATGGGGCCATCACATGTTAATGCAATGTGTATGCAACGCGCATCCTAGCGCCATGCGCCCCCTGCAGCAAGCCACTGCGCGCACGCGGCGCGCAGGTGACAGCCACTTCAGATTCCCGCTCAGCGCACGCGAAGGCCGGCCACGACACCGGCACCGGGCTCGAGCAGGTACAGGCCCGGCTGGGCCTTGTCGTCGGCGTGGCTGGCGGCCAGCACCATGCCCTCGGAGACGCCGAACTTCATCTTGCGCGGCGCCAGGTTGGCCACCATCACGGTGAACCTGCCGACCAGGTCTCCGGGCTTGAACGCGCTCTTGATGCCGGAGAACACGTTGCGGTGGCTCCCTTCGCCGACGTCCAGCGTCAGACGCAGCAGCTTGTCGCTGCCGGGCACCGCTTCGGCATGGACGATCCTCGCGATGCGCAGGTCGACCTTGGCGAAGTCGGCGATGCCGATCTCGGCGGCGATGGCCTCGCCGCCGGGCAGCGGCGTGGCCGGCACCGCCGCGGCAGGCGGCTCGAACAGCGCCTCCACCTGCGCCGGGTCGACGCGCTGCATCAGGTGCTTGAACTCGCCGATCTGATGCGCGCCGAGCGCGCGCTGCGTATCGACGAAGTCGAGTGCCGGCACGCGCAGGAAGGCCTCCACCTGCGCCGCCAGCGCCGGCAGGATGGGCTTCAAGTAGATCGTCAACACGCGAAAGGCCTCGATGCACACGGTGCACACGTCGTGCAGGGCCGCATCCTGCCCGGACTGCTTGGCCAGCTCCCACGGCTTGTGCTGGTCGACATACTCGTTCACGCGGTCGGCCAGCAGCATGGTCTCGCGCACGGCCTTGCCGAAATCGCGTGTCTCGTACAGCTCCTCCACAGTGGCGCGATGGGCACGCAGCGTGTCCAGCAGCGCGCGCCCCTCGACGCCGACGTCGCCCGACAGGTGGCCCTTGAAGCGCTTGCCGATGAAGCCGGCGGCGCGGCTGGCGATGTTGACGTACTTGCCCACCAGGTCGGCATTGACGCGGGCGACGAAGTCCTCGGGGTTGAACTCGATGTCCTCGACCCGCGCGTTCAGCTTGGCAGCGATGTAGTAGCGCAGCCACTGCGCGTCGAGCCCGATCTCCAGGTAGCGCAGCGGGTCGATGCCGGTGCCGCGGCTCTTGCTCATCTTGTCGCCGCCGACAGTGATGAAGCCGTGCA
>CALMQI010000163.1 GCA_937871935.1 uncultured Burkholderiales bacterium | reverse complement strand
AGCCAAAACGGCCCTATGCCACGCTGGACCTGAAGGCAACCGAGATCAAAGTCACAGCCATTGGCGAAAAGCCGGCGGCGGCGGCGAGCACACCGGCAGCCGCCCAGAGCGGCACCGCGAGCGTGGCCCCAAATCCGGCGCCTGCGCCAGCTTCGTCGTATGCAGCTTTCCAGGCATCCGCTTTCCAGCCTGCTGGACCCGCGAAAAAAGACGCCGGTACAGCAAAGCCCAGCACAGCAACATCGAGTGCCACGAGTAGCACAATGAACAATGCATCAAGCGCGAAATCTACCGCGCCGGCGGCAGCGGCGCCCACAGCCCCGGCGGCTCCCCAACAGACAGTCGTTGTCAAGAAGCGCGGGGGCTTTTTCTCGCATCTCGCGGCCAGTGTTATTGGCGGCATTGTCGCTTTGGCAGGAGCCGATTGGGTGATACCGCAGCTTGGTCAACTTGGAATGCAGGACTACCTGCCGCAACTCGGCGCCACGCGCGGCGCCGACAGCGAGCGCTTGATTAAACTTGAAAAGCAGTTAGCTGCGAACGATCTCAGCACTCAATTGAAGAACGCGGAAGCGCGCCTTGCCGCTCGCGTCGGCCTGCTTGATCTCGCTGGTGGACTTGCGCGTCAGCGTGATCTTCTTGCGTTCGGCGCCCGATGTGCCGTGCGACGTCCGCAGGAAGTCCAGCAGGCGCTCCTTGTCGGCGTCGGTCAGCTTGTCGTCGGGTGATTGCTTGGCAACCCCGGCCGACTGCAGCTGCTCGATCAATGCCCCGGCCGGCCGATTGAGTTCGGCGGCGAATTGGGCCACGGTGGTGACGGCCATTGCTGCTGTTTCCTTGGCTTTTAGCGTCTCGCGTTCACGCGATGTCGAAGTTTTCCGGTCAGGCCGTGAACCAGTGTTCACGCGCCTTCATGATCAGGGTCTTGGCCTGCTCGTCGTCGATGCCGGTCAGCTCCTGCAACTCGTCGACCGCCAGGTCGGCCAGGCCGTCGCGGGTATGCACGCCGCCGTCGGCCAGCTTGCCGATCAGCTCGGGCGTCAACCCTTCGAGGTCACGCAGATCCTGCGACACCTCGTCGACGCGCTCCTCGCGTGCGATCTCCATCGTCAGCAGCGCATCCTTGGCTCGGGTGCGCAACTCGTTGATGGTGTCCTCGTCGAACGATTCGATCTCCAGCATCTCCTGCAGCGGCACGTAGGCCACTTCCTCGAGGCTGGTGAAGCCCTCGGCAATCAGGATGTCGGCGACTTCCTGGTCGACGTCGAGCTTCTCGACGAAGAGCTTGCGCACCGAGTCGGATTCCTGCGCGTGCTTGGCGGTGGATTCCTCGGCGGTCATGATGTTGATGCGCCAGCCGGTCAGCTCGGAGGCCAGCCGCACGTTCTGCCCGCCGCGGCCGATGGCAATCGCGAGGTTCTCCTCGTCGACCACCACGTCCATCGCGTGCTTTTCTTCGTCGACGACGATCGACTGCACGTTGGCTGGCGCCAGCGCGCCGATGACGAATTGCGCCGGGTCTTCCGACCACAGCACGATGTCGACGCGCTCGCCGGCGAGTTCGTTGGTGACGGCGTTGACGCGCGAGCCGCGCACGCCGACACAGGTGCCGATCGGGTCGACGCGCTTGTCGTGCGACTGCACGGCGATCTTGGCGCGCGAGCCGGAGTCGCGCGCGCAGCTCTTGATCTCGAGCAGGCCCTGCTCGATCTCGGGCACTTCCTGGGCGAACAGTTCCATCATGAAGCCCGGCGCCGAACGCGACAGCATGATCTGCGGTCCACGCGCCGTGGGGTCGATGCCGGCGATGAACGCGCGCACGCGGTCGCCCGAGCGCAGGTTTTCCTTGGCGATCATCTCGCTGCGCTTCAGGCGCCCTTCGACGCGGCCCGACTCTATGATCAGGTCGCCCTTGTCCATCCGCTTGACGGTGCCGACGAAGATCTTGTCACCGCGCGCCAGGAAGTCGTTGAGCAACTGCTCGCGCTCGGCATCGCGGATCTTCTGCAGGATCACCTGCTTGGCGGCCTGAGCGCCGATGCGGCCGATCGGCACCGAGTCGATCGGCTCCTCGATGAAGTCGTCGACCTCGATGTCGCCGATCTGCTCCATGGCTTCGAACAGCAAGATCTCCGAGTCCGGCAGTTGCAGGCCCGCCTCGTCCGGCACCACGTGCCAGCGGCGGAAGGTCTCGTAGTCGCCGGTGTCGCGGTCGACCGCCACGCGGATGTCGACCTCGCCGCCGTGCAGCTTCTTGGTGGCCTGGGCCAACGCCGATTCAACCGCGCCGAACACCACGTCGCGGTCCACGCTCTTCTCGCGCGAGATGGCGTCCACCAGCATCAACATTTCGCGATTCATCGCCTGTTCGCCTTTCGTCAAACTTCGCCGCGCGGCATTACCGCCGCGGCGGGCCGTGCGCGACGGCCTTTGAAATCCACTTGCGGGACGAGCCGCGCTTCGCGCACCTCGTCCAGCTCGAAATCGAGCGCCTGCTCGGTCTGCTCAGCGGCGACCTTCGCCTTGACCTTGGTCTCGGGCTGAGCCGTCAGCAGCAGCCGCCAGCCGCTGTCGCGCGGTGCCAAGCGGCCACGCCACTTCTTGCGGCCCTGGAACGGCGCACGCAACGTGACGTCGACCTCGCTACCGGCAAAGCGCTGCCAGTCCGCCGGCTTGCGCAGCGGCCGGTCGAGCCCGGGCGAGGACACCTCCAGCCGCGCGTAGTCGACGCCATCGACCTGCAGCGCGAACTGCAGTTGCCGGGTCACTTGCTCGCAGTCGTCGACCGTGACGAACTCGCCGCCGCCGGTGTCATAAGCGCGGCCGGGCACACGATCGATGAACACGCGCAGCAAACCCCCCGCCGAACGCTCGGCGTCGACCAGCTCATAGCCGAGCGCGGTCACCGTACGGTCAACTGCCAATCTCCAATCCATCGTCGCGGATCACCGTGTTCCCAGCGCGACCGGCCGCCGAAACACTCCCAGCATCGGCGGCTTACTGCGGTCGAGCAAAAAAAATGGGCTGGAAGAATCCGCCCATTCAGCGCATTAACGAAAAACGGATTCTACTCTGCAAGACCTGTACCCGCAAGACTTCGCAAGCCCTTGAAGGCCCCGTGCGAGAATCGCCCGCGTTACTGGCTCCGGCACCACCGTCTACCGCATGGGATTCCTCACCGGCAAACGCCTGCTGATCACCGGCGTGCTGAACAACCGCTCGATCGCCTACGGCATCGCGCGGGCCTGCCACCGCGAGGGCGCCGAGCTCGCCTTCAGCTACGTCGGCGAGCGCTTCAAGGACCGGATCGCCGAATTTGCCGGCGAATTCGGCTCAAGGCTGACCTATGACTGCGACGTCGGCGACGACGCCCAGATCGAGAGCCTGTTCGACCAGCTCGGCAAAGCCTGGCCAGAGGGATTCGACGGCCTGGTACACGCCATCGCCTTCGCGCCGCGCGATGCCATCGCCGGCGACTTCCTGGAGGGCCTGAGCCGCGAGGGCTTCCGCATCGCGCACGACATCTCGGCCTACAGTTTTCCGGCGCTGGCCAAGGCGGCGCTGCCGAAGCTGCGCCCCGGCGCCTCGCTGCTGACGTTGAGCTACCTGGGCGCCGTGCGCTACGTGCCTCACTACAACACCATGGGCCTGGCCAAGGCGTCTTTGGAGGCCAGCGTGCGCTTCCTGGCGCAGAGCCTGGGCGCGCGCGGCATCCGTGTCAACGGCATTTCGGCCGGCCCGATCAAGACGCTGGCCGCCTCGGGCATCAAGGCCTTCGGCAAGCTGCAGTCGGACTTCGCCGCCGCCACGCCGATTCGCCGCAACATCACCATCGACGACGTCGGCAACGCCGCCGCCTTCCTGCTGTCCGACCTGGCCAGCGGCATCAGCGCGGAGATCCTCTACGTCGACGGCGGCTTCAGCCACATCGGCGGCGGCGCCGCGCCCAGCGCCGGCTGAGCGGCCGGCCGGCTGGTGCGCGGCGTCAGTCGCGCACGCAATCGACGTAGTAGCTGCGGCGAAAGCCCTCGGTGTCGTTCTCGACGAGACCGTGCACGTCGGTGTCGAAGCCCGGGAACCGGGCATTGAACTCGCCGGCGAAGCGCAAGTACTCGACGATGCGCCGGTTGAACCGTTCCCCCGGGATCAGCAGCGGGATGCCGGGCGGATACGGCGTCAGTAGCGCCGTCGTGATACGCCCCTCGAGTTCCTCGATCGGCACGCGTTCGGTGTCGCGATGCGCAATGCGCGCATAGGCCTCCGCCGGCTTCAAGGCGGGCTGCAGGTCCGACAGGTACATCTCGGTGGTCAGGCGTGCGATGTCGCCTTTGGCATAGGTTTCGTGGATCGCCTGACAGAGCTCCCGCAGGCCCATCCGCTCGTACTTGGGTTGCTTCTGGCAGAACTCGGGTAGCACCCGCCACATCGGCGCGTTCTTGTCGTACTCGTCCTTGAACTGCTGCAGCGCCGTGACCATCGTGTTCCAGCGGCCCTTGGTGATGCCGATCGTGAACATGATGAAGAACGAGTACAGGCCCGTCTTCTCCACCACCACGCCGTGCTCGGCGAGGTACTTGGTGACGATGGCCGCCGGAATGCCCGTCTTGGCGAACTTGCCGGTCACGTCCAGACCCGGCGTCACCACCGTGCTCTTGATCGGATCGAGCATGTTGAAGCCCGGCGCCAGGTCGCCGAAGCCGTGCCACTTCTCGTTGGCGGTGAGCATCCAGTCGTCGCGCCTGCCGATGCCCTCGTGAGCCAGCCGCGGCGGGCCCCAGACCTGGAACCACCAGTCCTTGCCCCAGTCCTTGTCGATCTTGCGCATCGCGCGGCGGAACTCGAGTGACTCGAGGATGCTTTCCTCGACCAGCGCGGTGCCGCCGGGGGGCTCCATCATCGCTGCTGCCACGTCGCACGACGCGATGATCGCGTACTGCGGCGACGTCGACGTGTGCATCAGGTAGGCCTCGTTGAACAGATGCCGGTCGAGCCGTCGCGACTCGGTGTCGGCCACCAGGATCTGCGACGCCTGCGACAGCCCGGCCAGCAGCTTGTGCGTCGACTGGGTCGAGAAGACCAGCGTGTCCTTGGTGCGCGGCCGATCCTTGCCGATCGCGTGCATGCCCTTGTAGAAGTCGTGGAAGGTGGCGTGCGGCAACCAGGCTTCGTCGAAGTGGAGCGTGTCGATGTAGCCGTCCTGCATCGCCTTGATCTGATCGACGTTGTAGAGCACGCCGTCGTAGGTGCTCTGCGTCAACGTGAGGATGCGCGGCTTGACCTTCGCAGCGTCGACGCCGGCCAGCAGCGGGTTGGCCGCGATGCGCCGGCGGATGGCCTCGGGCTCGAACTCCGAGCGCGGGATCGGCCCGATGATGCCCAGGTGGTTACGCGTCGGCGTCAGGAACACCGGCACCGCGCCGGTCATGATGATCGCGTGCAGGATCGACTTGTGGCAGTTGCGGTCGACCACCACCACGTCGCCCGGGGCGACCGTGTGATGCCAGACGATCTTGTTGCTCGTGCTGGTGCCGTTGGTGACGAAGAAGCAGTGGTCCGAGTTGAAGATGCGCGCGGCGTTCTTCTCGCTGGCGGCCACCGGACCGGTGTGGTCGAGCAACTGGCCGAGCTCGTCGACCGAGTTGCAGACGTCGGCGCGCAGCATGTTCTCGCCGAAGAACTGGTGGAACATCTGGCCGACCGGGCTTTTCAGGAACGCCACGCCGCCCGAGTGCCCGGGGCAGTGCCACGAGTACGAGCCGTCCTGCGCGTAGTCGACCAGCGCCTTGAAGAACGGCGGCGCCACGCCCGACAAGTAGCTCTTGGCCTCGCGGATGATGTGGCGCGCCACGAACTCCGGCGTGTCCTCGAACATGTGGATGAAGCCGTGCAATTCGCGCAGGATGTCGTTCGGGATATGCTGCGACGTGCGCGTCTCGCCGTACAGGTAGATCGGGATCTCGGCGTTGCGTCGGCGAATCTCGCCGATGAAGTTGCGCAGGTTCACGACGGCCGGATCGAGCTCCGGCCCGGGTGTGAACTCCTCGTCGTCGATCGACAGGATGAATGCACTGGCGCGGCTTTGCTGCTGGGCGAACTGGCTCAGGTCGCCGTAGCTGGTGACGCCGAGCACCTCCATGCCCTCCTTCTCGATCGCCTGTGCCAGCGCGCGGATGCCCAGACCCGACGTGTTCTCGGAGCGGAAGTCTTCGTCGATGATGACGATGGGAAAGTGAAAGCGCAGCATCGTGAAGCTCCGAGCGCCACCGGGTCGCGGGCGGTCTGTTTTTGGCAGGGCGCAGTGTAGGACCGATTGCACCGCACGGCCGGCCGATACACTGCATCGCACTGATCCCCGACACGAAAGGCCACGGCGATGGACTGGAGCGCGGCAACCTTGTGGTGGGTGGTGGCCGGCGTGCTGGTCGCCGCCGAGCTGGCCAGCGGCACCTTCTACCTGCTGATGCTGGCGCTCGGCGCCGCTGCCGCGGCACTGGCGGCGCACCTGCGCCTGCCGCTGACCGGCCAGTTGGTGGCCGCCGCCATGATGGGCGGCGGCGCGGTCGCCCTGTGGCACCTGCGGCGCCAGCGCGGTCCCGCCAGCGCGCCCGCGGCGGAGAACCGCGACCTCAATCTCGACATCGGCGAGCGCGTGCAGGTCGAGCGCTGGGATGCGCAGGGTCAGGCGCGCGTCCACCACCGTGGCGCGGATTGGGCGGCTCGCTACGGCGGCTCCGGCACACCGACACCGGGTAGCCACGTGATCCGAGCCATCGAGGGCAGCGAACTGCTGCTCGATCGCGAAGCAAACTAGCAGCCGGCGCTTCGTCAACCATCCAGGAGGGTTCTTCGTGGAAATCATCGGCATCGTGCTGCTCGTGGGCACCGTCATCTTCGTCTTCCGTGCCATCAATATCGTGCCGCAGCAGCACGCCTGGGTGGTGGAGCACCTCGGTCGCTACGACCGTACGCTGGTGCCGGGCCTGCGCTTCGTGATTCCGTTCGTCGAACGCGTGGCCTACAAGCACTCGCTGAAGGAGATTCCGCTCGACGTGCCGAGCCAGGTGTGCATCACCAAGGACAACACACAGCTCACCGTGGACGGCATCCTGTACTTCCAGGTCACCGACGCCATGCGCGCGAGCTACGGCGCGTCGAACTACATCATCGCGATCACACAGCTCGCGCAGACCACATTGCGCTCGGTGATCGGCAAGATGGAGCTCGACAAGACTTTCGAGGAACGCACCTCGATCAACACCGCGGTGGTCAACGCACTCGACGAAGCCGCGCTCAACTGGGGTGTGAAGGTGCTGCGCTACGAGATCAAGGATCTCACGCCCCCGGCCGCCATCCTGCACTCGATGCAGGCGCAGATCACCGCCGAGCGCGAGAAGCGCGCGCTGATCGCCGCCTCCGAAGGGCGTCGCCAGGAGCAGATCAATATCGCCACCGGTGAGCGCGAGGCGTTTATCGCGCGCTCCGAGGGCGAGAAGCAGGCCGAGATCAACAAGGCCCAAGGCGAAGCCGCCGCCATCACCGCGGTGGCCGACGCGACCGCAGATGCCATTCGCAAGATCGCGTCGGCCATCCAGCAGCCCGGCGGCGAACAGGCGGTGCAACTCAAGGTGGCCGAGCGCGCCGTCGATGCCTACCAGCATCTCGCCAGGACCAACAACACGATGATCGTACCCGGCCACCTGGGCGAGGTGGCCACGCTGATCGGCACTGCGATGACGCTGATGAAGGGCACCGCCAAGGGCTGAGTCGCTAGAATCGCCGGCGTCCCGCGGAGGGATGGATGAGCGGTTTAAGTCGCACGCCTGGAAAGCGTGTGAGGGTTAACAGCCCTCCGCGGGTTCGAATCCCGCTCCCTCCGCCACATGGGGCTGGACATCCGAGCTTGGCGGGCAACCCCGCCAACGAAAAAGGGCGCCGCAAGCGGCGCCCTTGTTGCTGGGAGTCAGCCGTACGCTCAGTTCAGCGGCACCTTCTTGCCGCCTTCGTACTTGTACAGCGTCATCGCCGGATTCTTCAGCTCGCCGTCCTTCTCGAAGCCGATGTTGGCCGTCACGCCCTTGTAGCTGATGGCGGCCAGCTTCGGCATGTAGACCTTCGGGTCGACCGAGCCGGCCTCCACCATCGCCTGCACCAGCACGTGCGTGGCGTCATAGGTGTAGGGCGAATAGACCTGGAACTGCTTCGGGTACTTGGCGTCGTAGCGCGCCTTCCAGGCTGTGCCGCCGGGCATCTTGGCCAGCGACGAGCCACCCTCCGCGCACACCACGTTGCCCAGCGTCTTGGCGCCGCCCGACAGTTCGATGATCTTGTCGGTGCAGATGCCGTCGCCGCCGAAGTACTTGACGTTGGCCATGCCGAGCTGTTCCATCTGGCGCAGCATCGGACCGGCCTGCGGGTCCATGCCGCCGAAGAACACGCCGTCCGGCGCCTTCGACTTGATGGCCGTCAGGATGGCCATGAAGTCGGTGGCCTTGTCGGTGGTGTACTGCTGGTCGACGATCTGGATGCCCTTTTCCTTGGCAGTCCTGGCAAACACTTCGGCCACACCCTGTCCATAGGCCGTGCGATCGTCGATGATCGCGATCTTCTTCAGCTTCAGGTTGTTGGCGGCGTGCAGTGCCAGGCCAGCACCCAGCGCGTTGTCGTTGGCCAGCAGGCGGAACGTGGTCTTGAAGCCCTGCGTCGTCAGCTTCGGGTTGGTCGCCGACGGCGTGACGTGGGGAATGCCGCACTGGTTGTAGACGGCCGAGGCAGGAATCGTCGTACCGGAGTTCAGGTGTCCGACCACACCGGCGACCTTGGCGTCGCACAACTTCTGCGCGGCGGCAGTGCCCTGTTTCGGGTCTGCTGCGTCGTCCTCCGCCACCAGCTCGAGCTTGACCTTCTTGCCACCGATGGTCACACCCTTGGCGTTGAGGTCCTCGATCGCCATGCGAGCGCCGTTCTCGTTGTCCTTGCCGTAGTGGGCCTGGGCTCCGGAGACGGGACCGACGTGGCCGATCTTGACCACCATGTCCTGTGCCGAGACGGCACCGGCGAACAACCCGGCTGCGGCCGCCATGATGACGTTCAGTTTGACTTGCATGCAGTAACCTCCTAGTGGATGAGTTGAGACTGTGAGCCCATGGTTGTTTCTCAACGGGCGACACGATACCCCAAACCGAAAACCCGGCCATTCCGGGAATCCTCGGGTCGCGGCCTGTCAACGCCCTGTTGGTGACGCTGCTGCTGGCCTGCCGGACGCCAAGCGCGGCAAGGCTTGCACCTCGACGCCGTCAGACAGCAACGCTGCAGTCAGCCGGCGCGATGACGCGCCACTTCCTCGGCGACAGCGCGGGCCACCACCTCGCGCAGCACGGTGGCCAGCTGGCGCCGTGCTTCGTCGGCCAGCGCGGTGGTCAGGCGCGTGAGGTGCGGCGCCAGCGCGTCGCGCATGCGGTGCTCGAACAGCACGTCGATCTGCGGTTGCAGCCGCACCAGCACCTGTTCGGCGATGCGTGCCTCCTGCAGCAGCGCGCTGGCCAGCAGCGGCGCAGGCGCCACGTCGCTTTCGATCCGCAAGGGCGCCTCCGACGAAGCCGGCGCGTCGGTGGCGGGAGCCGGCACGTCGCGCACGACCTCGGTCAGGGTCGGCACGCGTTGGGGCGCTGGCGGTTCTGGGTTCATGTCGGGCTGGCGGCGGGGGTCACGTGCGAGGGTTTCGCGCCGCAGCTTTCATGGTAGCGCCAACGCTGGTGCCCCGATCGCCGCTCCTCGTCGGTGCTGCCGACCAGCTCGATCACGCGGGCGAATCGATCCGGTTGCTGTATCGGCTCGGGGCCAAGGTTGACCAGCACGTTCACATCGGCCAGCGGCGCACTTTCGTCCTCGGCTAGCCAGATCGGTGTGCGGCTCAGCTCCGCACCCGGACGCTGGCCCGGCCGCAGCCGCACATGCGGCACGAACTCGAGCGGCTCGAAGGTCCACAGCAGCGGGTCGAGTCGGCCGAGCTGCTCGGCGTCGCCGCGCACCAGCACCCGGGCTCCCTGGCGATAGGCCTTGCGCAGCAATCGACAGGCGTAGACGAGCTTGTCGTCGAGCCCGGTGTGGAACGCCACGTCGACCATCGTCGTCGCCGGCTCGCGGGCGTCAGCGATCGGCCACCCGCCCGAGCACGAAGTGCGTCAGCAAACCCACCGGGCGTCCGGTGGCGCCCTTTTGTGCGCCCGAGCGCCAGGCCGTGCCGGCGACGTCGAGGTGCGCCCATGGCAGCTTGGCGGTGAAGCGCTTGAGGAACATCGCGGCGGTGATGGCGCCGCCCGCCCGCGGGCCGACGTTGGCCATGTCGGCGAAGTTGCTCTTCAGCGCCTCGTCGTACTCGGCGTCCACCGGCATGCGCCAGCACGGGTCGAGCGCGCGATCGCCCGCAGTGGAGAGCTGCGTGGCCAGCGTGTCGTCGGGCGTGAACAGGCCGCTGCGGTGGTGGCCGAGCGCGATCACGCAGGCACCGGTGAGCGTGGCGATGTCGATCACCGCCTGCGGCTTGAAGCGCTCTGCATAGGTGAGCGCATCGCACAGGATGAGCCGCCCCTCGGCGTCGGTGTTCAGGATCTCGATCGTCTGGCCCGACAGGCTGGTGACCACATCACCCGGCTTGACGGCACGGCCGCTCGGCATGTTCTCGCAGGTCGGGATCAGGCCGATGACGTTGATCTTGGCTTTCAACTGCGCCAGTGCACACAAGGCGCCCAGCACACTGGCGGCACCGCCCATGTCGAACTTCATCTCGTCCATCTCGCCGGCCGGCTTGATCGAGATGCCGCCGGTGTCGAACGTAATGCCCTTGCCCACCAGGACAACCGGCGCATCGTGGGTGCCCGCGCCCTGGTGGCGCAGCACGATGAAGCGCGGCGGCTCCTCCGAGCCCTGCGCCACGGCGAGGAACGAGCCCATGCCCAGTTTCTCGATCTCCTTGCGGCCGAACACCTCGACCTTGAGCCCGGCGCTGCGGGCGAGCGCCTGGGCCTGTTCGGCCAGATGCGTGGGCGTGCAGTGGTTGCCCGGCCGGTTGGCCAGTTCGCGCGCCAGCGTCACGCCGGCCACGATGGCCGCCCCTCGGCGCAGCCCCTGGGCGACGGCGGCGGCCGACTCGGCGGCGCACAGCAGAGTCACCTTGGACAGGCGCGGGGCCGGTCCCGCGCTGGGCTTGGTATGGCGGTACAGATAGGCCGCGTCGCCAGCCGCCGCCGTGAGGGCCTCGGCATGGGCGTCGCCGACGCCGTCGACGCCGGCCAGCCAGACCGCCAGATGCTTGATCCCCAGGCCCTTGATGGTCGAAAGGCCCTGCGCCAGCGCGGCCTTGACAGCCCGGGCCGAGCCGTCGGCGGCCACCGCGACCAGCGTGCGCGGCGCCTTCACGCCAGCCAACCGGCCGGCAAACCAGGAGCGGCCGGGCTTCAGCGCCAGATCACCCTGCTTGACCGCGGCCTCCAGCGGCTGAGCCAGCACGCGCGGCAGTGTCGTCGGCAGGCGGTGTCCGGCGATCACGACCAACAACGCATCGGCCTCGGCGCGCGCCGCCGCATTCGCAGTGGTCACCTGATTCCTGAAGTCCATAATTCGCTCTGGTTCGAAGGTGGCACGATGTTATTCGATTCGACGCTACGCAAGGAGCTGGCACGCGGCTTCGGCGCGACGCTGGTGGTCATCCTCACCATCGTCATCACGATGATGCTCATCCGTACGCTCGGCCTGGCGGCCAATGGCGCCGTGGCACCGGCCGACGTGGTGCTGCTCATGGGCTACATCGTGCTGAGCCACCTGCCGACGATCCTGGCGTTGAGCCTGTTCATCGCGATCGTCGTCACGCTCGGCCGCATGTACCGCGACAGCGAGATGACGATCTGGTTTGCCAGCGGCGTCGGCCTGGTCCGCTTCGTCGCACCGGTGCTGCGCATGGCCTGGCCGGTGCTGTTGCTGGTGGCGGTGCTGGTGCTGGTGGTCTGGCCCTGGGGCAACCGCAGCAGCGCCGAGCTGCGCGACCGGTACGAACAGCGTTCCGATCTGTCCCGGGTGACACCGGGCGTCTTCCAGACCTCGCGTGACGGCAGCCGTGTCTTCTTCGTCGACAAGGCCAGCGACGAGGCGATGACTGCACGTGGCGTGTTCGTGCTGGCCAACGCAGCAGGTGGTGAATCGCTGATCTCGGCGCGCGGCGGTCAGATCAGCGTGATCGGCAACGACCGCTTCCTGGTGCTCGAAAGGGGTCAGCGCGCGCAGGCCGACGAAAGGACCGGCGAGCACACGCTGGCGAGCTTCCAGCGCTACCAGATCCTGGCCGACGAACACAGCATGCGGCGCGCGGCGGCGCGCGCGCCGAGGACGATGTCCACGCTCGACCTGCTGCTCGACCCGGTGCCCAAGCACCAGGCCGAGCTGGCCTGGCGTTTCGGCCTGCTGTTCGGCGCGGCGAACCTGCTCCTGCTCGGCGTCGGCCTGGCCGCCATCAACCCACGACGGGCGACCAACTGGAATCTGCTGTTCGCGCTGCTCGGCTTCGTCGTCTACTACAACCTGATCAACCTGTCGCAGGCCTGGGTCGCTGGCTCGCGCGTCGCGCTGGCACCGGCGCTGACGGCCATCCATGGCGCCGTGTTCGTGATCGGCCTGATGCTGATCTGGTGGCGCGACCACGCCGCCGTTTGGCGCCCCTGGGCGCGGATGGGCGCGACGTGAGGACGGTGCGCCGGCTGCTCTATCGTGACATCGTCTGGTCGGTGGTGTTCGTCGCGGTCGCCTTCCTGTCGCTGTTCTATTTCATCGATTTCGTCGATGAGCTCGAGGGCATCGGCCGCAACGGCTACACGGTGTGGCACGCGGCGGCGGGCTCGGCGCTCGAGGTGCCCGGACACTTCTACGAGCTGTTCCCGATCTGCGTGTTGATCGGCACCATCTACTCGATGGCACGGCTGGCGCAGTCGTCGGAGTACACGATCCTGCGCACCGGCGGCCTGGGCCCCGCACGCGCGCTCGGTCTGCTGACGCTGCTGGGTGTGTTGTTCGCGGCCTGCACCTTTGTGATCGGCGACTATCTGGCCCCGGTGACCGAGCGCGAGGCGGTGCTGATGAAGGCAGGCTTTCGCGGCGGCCTGCAGCTCGGCCGAACCGGCGCGTGGCTCAAGGAGCGCCGCAGCACGCCCGACGGCGAACGCCTGGTGTCGGTGAACGTGGCGCGCACGGGCGCGCGGGGCGAACTCGAAGGCATCCGCATCTTCGAACTCGACGCCGATGGCCGCCTGCGGGTGCGCATCCAGGCGCGGCGCGGCCAGGTCGGCGCGGACTCGATCTGGCAGCTCGAGGACGCCGAGCGCACCGACTGGCCCACGCCGGAGCAGGCCGCGAGCGGCCAGGCGGTCAAGGTCACGCAGCAACCCACGCTGGCCTGGCCGAGCAGCCTGGGCGCCGATGTCGTGGCGGCGGCGGTGCTGCCGGTGAGCACGATGACGACGGTGGAGCTCTGGCGCTACAGCAACCACCTGAGCGGCCAGGAGCAGGCCGCGCAACGCCATGAGATCCAGTTCTGGAAGAAGGCCCTCTATCCGCTGGCCTGCGTGGTGATGGTGGCGCTCGCGCTGCCCTTCGCCTACCTGCACGCGCGCTCTGGCGGCATCAGCCTCAAGGTGTTCGGCGGCATCATGCTGGGCATCAGCTTCGTGTTGCTGAACAACGTATCGGGCCATCTCGGCATGCTGCGCAACTGGACGCCCTGGGTCGCGGCGGCCACGCCCGGGCTGGTCTACCTGGCGCTGTCGCTGGCCGCGTTCACCTGGCTGGTGAGGTTTCGCTGATGCAAGGTCTCCTGCTGTTCGGTCACGGTGCCCGCGATGCGGCCTGGGCGGACCCGTTTCGCACCGTCGCCGACCGAGTGCGTGAGCTGCAGCCGCAGTTGCAGGTCGAGCTCGCGTTTCTCGAGCTGATGCAGCCGGCATTGCCCGATGCGGCGGCGGCGCTGGTCGCGCGCGGCTGCCGGATGGTCGGCGTGGTGCCGCTCTTCCTCGGCACCGGCGGCCATGTGCGACGCGATCTGCCGCGCCTGGTCGGCGAGTTGCGCGCACGCCATCCTGACGTGCAGTGGTCGTTGCAGGGGGCCATCGGTGAACATCCGGCGGTGATCGAGGCGATGGCGCGCGCAGCATGCGAGTCGCTCCAACCCACGGGCACAGGCACATGAACCTGCACCAGTTCCGCTTCGTCCAGGAGGCCGTTCGCCGCAATCTCAATCTCACCGAGACGGCCAAGGCGCTCTACACCTCGCAGCCGGGCATCAGCAAGGCCATCATCGAACTCGAGGAGGAACTCGGCCTCGAGATCTTCGAACGCCACGGCAAGCGGCTGCGCCGCGTCACCGAACCCGGCCAACTGGTGCTGCGCGCGGTGGAGATCATCATGCGCGAGGTCGCCAACCTGCAGCGCATCGGCGAGGAGTACTCCAAGCAGGAAGCCGGCACGCTGTCGATCGCCACCACGCATACGCAGGCGCGCTACTTCCTGCCCGAGCCGGTGGCAGCGCTGCGCCGCAAGTACCCGCGCGTGCAGGTCGTGCTACACCAGGGCACGCCCCGGCAGGTGGCGCAGATGCTGCGTGACGACGTGGCCGAGATCGGGCTGGCCACCGAGGCCCTGGCCGAGGTGGACGACCTGGTGACGCTGCCCTGCTACGAGTGGCAGCACGTGATCGTGGTGCCGGCGCAGCATGCGCTGGCCGCCGTCGAGCGGCCGACGCTGGAGCAGCTCGCGGCCGAGCCGCTGGTGTCGTATCACCCCACTTTCACCGGCCGCTCGCGCATCGACCAGGCCTTCGCCCGTGCGCGCCTGAAGCCGACCTTCGCCCTCGAGGCGATCGATGCCGACGTGATCAAGACCTACGTGCGCGTCGGCATGGGCGTGGGCATCGTCGCCGAGTTGGCGATGCGCGACGACCCGCCCGGTGGCGACCTCGTGGCGCGGCCGGTCGGCCACCTGTTCGGCAGCAACGTCACCCGCGTCGCATTCAAACGCGGCGCCTACCTGCGCCAGTTCGTGCTGACCTTCGTCGAGTCGCTGTCGGACCGCCTCACCGGCAGCCTGATCCAGCGTGCCATGAGCGGCAACCCTGTCCACTACGACCTCTGAGCCGAGCCTCGCCATGCAGACCCACGCACCCCGCACCCCCGTCCTGCGCAGCCGCCTGCCCCAGGTGGGCACGACCATCTTCACCGTGATGTCCGCGCTGGCCCAGCAGCGCGGGGCGGTCAACCTCGGTCAGGGATTTCCGGACTTCGACTGCGATCCGGCCCTGCTGCGGGCGGTGGAGCAGGCCATGCACGCCGGCCTCAACCAGTACCCCCCGATGGCCGGCGTGCCGGCACTGCGCGAGGCGGTCGCCGCCAAGGTCGAGCGGCTGTACGGCCACGCCTACGATCCTGGTACCGAGGTGACGATCACCGCCGGCGCCACGCAGGCCATCCTCACGGCGATCCTGGCGGTCGTGCACCCGGGCGATGAGGTGATCGTGCTCGAGCCCTGCTACGACAGCTATGTGCCGAACATCGAACTGGCCGGCGGCAAGGTCGTTCGCGTCGCGCTCCGGGCCGGCAGCTTCCGTCCCGACTTCGACGCGATCGGCGCGGCCATCGGTCCGCGCACGCGCGCGATCATCGTCAACACCCCGCACAACCCCAGCGCCACGGTATGGACCCGCGCCGCTCTCGACCGACTGGCCACCCTGCTGCGGCCGACCGACGCGCTGCTGATCGCCGACGAGGTGTACGAGCACATGGTCTTCGACGGCGTGCCGCACGCCAGCGCGTCGAGCCACCCGGAATTGGCCGCGCGCGCCTTGGTGGTGTCGAGCTTCGGCAAGACCTACCACGTCACCGGCTGGAAGGTCGGCTACGTGCTGGCACCGCACGCGCTGACCGAGGAGTTCCGCAAGGTGCACCAGTTCAATGTCTTCACCGTCAACACCCCGGTGCAGCATGGGCTGGCCCAGTACATGCGCGATCCGGCGCCCTACCTCGAGCTGCCGGCGTTCTATCAGCGCAAGCGCGACCTGTTCCGCGCCGGCCTGGCGGGCACGCGGCTGCGTCTGCTGGCCAGCGAAGGCACCTACTTCCAGTGCGTCGACTACTCGGCCGTGAGTGAACTCGACGAGATCGGCTTCTGCCGCTGGCTGACCACCGAGATCGGCGTCGCCGCGATCCCGCTGTCGGCGTTCTACGACGACGGGCGCAATCAGAAGCTGGCGCGATTCTGCTTCGCCAAGCGCGACGAGACCTTGACCCAGGCGCTCGAGCGCCTGTCGCGTCTGTAGCGCGCTACTTGCGCCTTGGCTCGGGCGGCAGGTCGAGAAAGTCGCTGCGCTGCTCGTCGCCGCGCGGGGCCACATCGTCGGGTGCCGCGTCCATCGGCAGCGGCTTGGTCAGGTCGACATCGACGACCCGGCCCTCGCCGGCCTGCGGCGCCGGCGGCTGACTGGGCTTGAAGGCGGCGCTGAGTACCGTGATCGGTGCCTCGGCGGCACGACCGAGCTCGGCCAGGTCGGTCAGATTGGACATCGCCGACATCGTGATCAGGTGCGGATGTGCCGTGGTGGCCTCGAAGGTGTTGTCGCCCAGCGGCAGCAACACGTCGATGGCGGTCGGCGGACCGCCATCGTGGTCGAGCAGGTCGCGCGCCATCGAGTACAGGAACAGCACCTCGCGGTACGCCGGCAGATCGAACAACTCGCCCGAATCGCGTCGGAACATCAGCGACTCCAGCTCGGCCATCGAATCGATCGGCGTGCGCCAGCACTGCTCGAGGCGCCGCATGATCGACGGGTACTCCTCCAGGCTGCGGCCGTGCTGCAGGTCGGCGTCCCAGTCCGGCGCATAGGCATTGAAGCGATGGTTGAAGCGGGCACGCGTGCGTTCGTACGACTCGCGGTCGCCAAGCCGGCGGTAGATCTCGAGCAGCTTCAGGTACGGCAGCGGACTGGTGCCACCGCTGCCGCGAATGTGCCCCATCAGCAGATCGATCGCCGCGTCGTCCTGGCCGAGCACGACGAAGAACTCGGCCTGCTGCTCCAGATCGATCAGCTCCTCGATCGACACATCGCGCGGCGCTTGTGCCATTGCCGAATCCGGGAACAGCGTCGCCGACGAGCCGAAGCCCGACGGCCGCGCTGCCGGTGCGGGCGGGGGGAACATCGGTCGCGCCGGTGGCGTGGGTGCCATCTGAGGCGGCAGCGTCATCGGCTGCAGCGTCGGCGGATTCAGCGGCGGCTGGCGGCTGGCCGCTTGTGCCGCCGCCCACCATTGCGCCTGCTGCAGGCGCTGCACCCGACGCAGCTTCAGCCACAGCCACACCGCCAATGCAGCCAGCAGTGCCATGCCGGCCGCCAGCCACGGCGCCCATTGCCGCAACGCATCGCCGCCGGCCAGACGGCTGCGCAGCTGGCCGAGCTGGTCGCGATCGCGCTGCGCTTCGGCGCGAACGGCCTCGAGCGCCTGTTCGACGGCGCGCAAACGCTCTGCCGCCGTGTTGGCGTTCGCCTGCGCCGCGCTGGCCGCCTGCTCGGCCAGCGCCGCACTGGCGGCCATCGCAGCCACGCGCAACGCGGCTTCCTGCACCGCCGCATCGGCTGCGGACGAACGCGTGGCCACCGGCTCCAGCGCGTCGAGCTTCAGACGGGCAGTCGGGGCCGAGGCGGCAAGCGCGGAACGTGCGGCCGGCGCAGCGCCGCGCGCGCCAAACCAAACGCGGCCGCGACGCTCTGGATGCGTTGGAAAAGCTGGAACGCGGGTTGGTCATGGGCCGTGCACCCGGTGCGCTCAAAGCCGAACTGGAAAG
>CALMQI010000162.1 GCA_937871935.1 uncultured Burkholderiales bacterium | reverse complement strand
CGCCGATCACCCAGCCGCCGCCGTGGAAGTGAACCAGCAGACCGCCGGCTTCGCTCGCGTCCGCGGGCACGTAGAGACGCGCCAGCACACCGCGAGCGGCGTCAATAGTAAGGTCGCGCACTTCCGCCATCGGCGGCGGTTCTTCGTTCCACGCAGCGAAGTCAGCCGCGGCGCGCGAGCGCATCAGCGATGGCTCGATACTGGCCATCGGAACACGGGACGCCATGCGCTCGCGCATCCGACACGCAATCGGAACCATCTCCGGATCGAGGAGATGATCGAGAGCCGCCGGCGCTGGTTTTGTGCTCATCGTCTCTCGCGGCCTCCATGCGGCGCCTCAACCGCATTCCACGCCGACCACCCAAGCAAAGTCCCGCAAGGTCCGTCAAGTTTTTTGATTGCCTTTGATCGTTTCTGCACGCATCTTGACCGTACGCGCCCCCACCCATGGGGCGTTCGAGTGCGAGGCTGAGTATGAGCGAGACTTCAACCGCACTGCCCTTCGGGATCAAGGCGGGCTGGGCCATCGGCGAACTCGCCATAGCGGCGTTCGTCGTGCTGCAGATGGCCTTCATGCTCTATTATTGTACGGAAGCGCTGCACATTCCGCCGGCGATTGCGGGCCTCGCCCTCCTCATTCCCCGCCTGCTTGATGCCTTCGCCGATCCTTTGATGGGCGCCGTTTCCGACCGCACACGCTCCAGCGTGGGGCGACGTAGGGTCTATCTTCTGATTGGCGCGCCCTTGCTCGGGTTGGCGTTTTCCTCCGTCTTTTTCGTGCCCCCAGACGCCCCCCTCGTGCTCCGCGTCGGCTTGCTCGTCGCCGCCTTCATGGCCTCAAACGCGGCGGTGACGATCTACGAAGTGCCCTATTCGGCAATGGCCGCGGAGATGACCGATTCTTACAAGGAACGCACCTCCCTCACCGGCTACAAGATGTTCGCTGCGCGGCTGGGCGGGGTCCTCTCCGCGTTCTCGGCGCCGCTCATCTTTGGCTCGCAAAATAGTCTGACCGATGGTTTCCGGCTTCTGGGCCTCTGCGTCGGCGTCTTCATGCTGGTTACGGGGTTGTGGGCGTTCTTCGCGACCGCCAAAGCGCCGCGCATCGAACAAACGCCCCAGCGCTTCAGTGTGCGCGAGGAAATCGCGGCGGTGTTGGAAAACAAATCATTCTGCTCGCTCTGGGTTGCGTTCCTGCTGCAAAATCTCGCCATCGGCGCCGCAGCCACCACGCTCATCTATTTCGTCACGCAAGTCATGCGCGTGCATCCCCAGCAAGCTGGGCTGTTCATGGCGTCTGGCGGCCTCGTGGCGCTGATCGCCGACATCGAAAACCGTTTGATTGAAATTCAGCGGGCGTCAGATCATGAACGGTATCGCAACGAGAGCAACCGCAACGCTGAAAAAGTCCAGATGGCCTATGACAACAGGATCGCCGTCGAGAAAAAAGAAACCGAGCTCATCCGCGCACGCGAAGCCCACATCAGAGCGCAGCGCAATTGTGATGCCGCCGAACGATTGGCACCGGCACAAGTTGACGAATGGTATGCGGCTCAAGAGGCCAGAAAATCCGCGGCGTTCGCCGACCGGCAGGATGCGTTAGCTGATCTAGCGCGTGGCAGCAATCCGCCCCTCAACCAGGCCGCCGGCGCCAAGCATGCCAGCGCGTCGATGGAGCGCATCTTCGCCTCCGGCATGCGCGAGTTCCTCAAGCTGCGCGAGCGCCACCTCGATGCGGTGGCCCAGCTCGACGGTGCGCGGCGCGCCATGCGCGCGAGCTTCCAGCGCGAACTCGACACCATCGAAGGCAACCTTGGGTTTCTGGCCTCGGTTGGCTCGGTGAGTCCGTATGTCGGCCTGTTCGGCACCGTCTGGGGCATCATGCACGCATTCGTCGGCCTGTCCAACCTGCAGCAGGTGACGTTGGCCACCGTGGCGCCGGGCATCGCTGAGGCGCTGGTAGCCACTGCGATCGGCCTGTTCGCCGCCATTCCGGCGGTGGTGGCCTACAACCGCTTCGCACGCGACATCGACCGCATCGCCACGCAGCTGGAGACCTTCATCGAGGAGTTCCTCAACATCCTGCAGCGCAACGCCGGCGCGCCGTCGGCGGCGCCGCGGCCGAGCTGATCCGCCATGCCGGCTGTCATCGCCCACAGTTCGCGCCGCCGCCGCTCGATGAGCGAGATCAACATGGTCCCGTTCATCGACGTGATGCTGGTGCTGCTGATCATCTTCATGGTCAGCGCGCCGCTCATCACCACCGGTGTGGTCGACCTGCCCTCCGTGGGCAAGAGCAAACAGCGCCCGCAGCACGTCGTGGAAATCGTCGTCGGTGTCGACGAGCGCCTGAAGATCAAGGTCGATCAGGGCGAGTCCAGCGTGGTCGGCCTGCAGCAGCTGGCCGCACGCGTGAAGGACATGCAGGGTGGCAATGCCGAGACGCCGGTGGTCATCTCGGCCGATCGCAACGTCAAGTACGAGCAGGTGGTCAAGGTGATGGACATGCTGCAGCGCGCCGGCATCCAGCGCGTCGGCCTCACCGTGCGTCAAGCGAGCTGACGTCCGGCATGGCGATGGACAGCACCCTCAAGCGCCACGACAGCCTGATGCCGCAGCGCGTGGACGGCATGCGCCAGGGCACGGTGCTGGCACTCGTGGCGCATGTCGGGTTGATCGTCGCGCTCGCGTTCGGTGTGTCGTGGCGCAGCCAGACGCCCGCCGGGGTCAGCGCCGAGTTGTGGGCGGCCGTGCCGCAGCAAGCAGCACCGGCCGCGGTGGCACCAACGCCGGCGCCGATGCCGGTACCCAAGCCGGCGCCGCCGCCGCCCGTGCCCAAGGCCGCCGAGCCGCCACCCAAGCCCTCGCCCACCG
Source organism: uncultured Burkholderiales bacterium (assembly GCA_937871935.1). Classification (GTDB taxonomy): domain Bacteria; phylum Pseudomonadota; class Gammaproteobacteria; order Burkholderiales; family Burkholderiaceae_C; genus JAEUPI01. The sequence goes on along the minus strand of CALMQI010000162.1, from coordinate 14,984 downwards.
AGGCGGAAATCGCCATCGAACGTGAAAAGACCGAGCGCCTGCGCAAGGAGCAAGAGCGCAAGGAACTTGAGCGGCTGGAACGCGAGAGAGCAGAGAAACTGGCGGCTCAGCAGAAGCGCGAACTCGAGCTGAAGCGAGAGCGCGAACTCGAACTGAAGCGCGAGCGTGAACTCCAGGCGAAGCGCGAACGCGAGCTCGAACTGAAGCGCCAGAAGGAAGAAGAGGTCCGCATCGCCAAGCTGCGCGACGAGAACTTGAAGCGCGCGCTCGGCGAGGCCGGGGGCACCGGCGCACCGACTTCCACGGGCACGGCGGCGCGCGACGCCGGCCCATCGGCCAGCTACGCCGGCCGAATCAGGGCGCGCATCAAGCCCCACATCCTGCTGACCGACGACGTGCCGGGCAATCCGACCGCCGAGGTCGAGGTGCGCAGCGCACCGGACGGCACCATCATCGGCCGGCGCTTGGTCAAGTCGAGCGGGCAGAAGATCTGGGACGACGCGGTGCTGCGGGCGATCGACCGCACCGGGGAGTTGCCGCGCGACACCGACGGCCGCGTGCCGGCCACGATGGTCATCGAGTTCCGCCCGCGCGAATAGCGTTCAGCTGCTGCCGCTCGCGCCCGGCAGCACGTAGCGCGCGATGAAGCGCCGGTCGATGCCGTCCTTCCAGAGCCAGACCCAGCGCCCCTGTGCCGACCAGTCGCCCCACGACGCGATCGCGCGGCGCCCGCCGCACGACAGCAGATACAGCGAACGCGGCGTGGTGCGCCATTCCTGCAACTGGCCGCCGGCCAGCGCACGGCGCAGGTTCAGCGCCAGTGCCGGGCCGGCGCGCACCGCGAACACGCCGCTGCGCGGCAGCGTCATGTCCTGCCGTGTCGACACGTCGCCGGCCGCGAACACCTGGGGATGCGAGGTGCTCTGCAACATCGCATTGGTGGCCACGAAGCCCTGCGCATCGAGCGTCAGTCCGCTGTTGGCCAACCACGACGGCGCCACCGTCGGCAACGCCATCACCGGCACGTCGCAGACCACACGGGCGCCATTGTCGAGCAACACGTGGGTATCGCCGATCTCGACGCAGCGCTGGTTGATCACGGTGATCCGCGCACGGCGCAACGCCTCCATCGCCCGCCGACGCACGGGCTCGCCAAACCCGGCCAGCACGCTGGCGTCGCCGGTGACGAGGCACACCCGCGCCTGCGCGGCTGCGCCGGCTCCGGCGGGAGCGAGGCGATGCTGCAGCGCCAGTGCGATCTCGAAGCCGGCTGCGCCGCCGCCGACCACCACGATGTCCAGTACCCGCGTCTGCGCCAGAGCGAGCAGGCCTTCGTAGAGCTTGACGAAGTGCTCGATCGGGCGGATGAAGAGCCCATGCGTGCGGCCACCCGCGATCGCGTCGCGATCTTGCTGCGCACCGGTGTCGATCGACAGCACGTCGTACTCGGCGACGCGGCCGTCGGACAGCGTGATCGTGCGCTCGGCGACGTTCAGCGCCGTGGCGCTGGACAAGGCCAGCTCGGCCTGCGCGGCCCGCACCAGCGGCTCCAGCGCGATCGCGCAATCGTCGAGCGCGTAGTGGCCAGCCACCCAGCCCGGCATCATGCCGCTGTAGATCTGGCGTGCGAACGGTGTCACCAGCACCGCGTGCACGCCGGGCATCGGCTCGCGCGCCATCGCGGCCAGCACCTGCACGTGGGCGTGCCCGCCTCCCAGCAGCACCAGTCGCTTCATCGTCTGCAGAGTCCTCTTGTTCGATCGCTCACCGGCTCAGCACCAGATCTCCCAGCCGGGCCAGGCTGCGCCCTTGCGTATTGTCGGCGTCACCGGCCACCAACACGGCACGCACCGGCGGCAACTGCGACGACTCGTCACCGAACAGCCGCACGAAGTCGGCGCGCAGGTCACGCTCCTCGCGTCGCCAGCTGCCGAGCGCCTCGCCGCCACCACGCAAGACCAGCCAGCGCACCCGCCGCGTGTAGGGGCTGTCGAGCTGCGCGTCCGCCGAAAGCCGAGCATCCCACGCATAACACAGCGTCGCCGCGGGCAGCGCCTCGCCCGACATCGCGCGCGCCAACCGCAGCAGCTGGCGCTCCCAGAATGGCACCCCCTGCAGCGGCATCTCGAACATCACGCAGACGGCGACGGCGTGGTCGTCGCCTGCCTTGCTGCGCAGGTCGGTCTTCGGATTGTCCAGGTCGATGCGCCAGCGCCACGCCAGCTGCCGCGCCTCAATGCCGGTCGGCCATTCGTGCACCAGGTTTCCGTACGACGCCTGTGCGTCGATCTCGAGCACCCGCGCGCCGTCGGCTTCGACCACGCGATATCGCGTCAACGGCTTGTCCTGCCGCGGCAGCCCGACCACGCGCCAGGGCGGCGCGGGATCCGGCATGGCGCTGGTCGGGTCGGTCAACAGATTGGCCGCGGGCGCGGCCGCCACGCCGGCGACCAGGCCGCACAGCCAACACGCGATCGCCAGCGCCCCCTGCCTCATCGGCCGCAGGATAACCCGGCGGTACGAGCGCCCATCACGGCATTCAGCCGCGACGCCAGGCATGCAGCCGTTCGACCCAGCGCAGCAGCGCCAGCGGCTGGTGCGCGCGCTTCCACTCGCCGGCGGCGTACTTGTTGGCCTCGGCCAGCGTCGGATAGGTATGGATGGTGCCGAGGATCTTGTTGAGCCCGAGGCCGTGCTTCATCGCCAGCACGTACTCTGCCAGCAGGTCGCCGGCGTGCTCGCCGACGATGGTGACGCCCAGGATGCGGTCCTTGCCCGGCACCGTGAGCACCTTGACCCAGCCCTGTGTGGCCGAGTCGGCGATCGCACGGTCCAGATCGTCGATGCCGTAGCGCGTCACTTCGTAGGCGACGCCCTTCTCCCTGGCCTCCTGCTCGTTGAGGCCCACCCGCGCCACCTCGGGATCGATGAAGGTGGCCCACGGGATCACCGAGTAGTCGGCCTTGAAGCGCCGGGCGAAACCGAACAGCCCGTTGACCGCGGCATACCAGGCCTGGTGCGCAGCCGTATGCGTGAACTGGAACGGCCCGGCCACGTCGCCGCAGGCCAGGATGTTCGGGTAGATCGTCTGCAGGTACTCGTTGGTCTCGATCGTGCGCTGCGCCGGGATGCCCAGCTCCTCCAGCCCGTAGCCCTTGAGGCGCGCGACGCGGCCGACCGCGCACAGCAGCGCATCGAACTCGATGCGCTTCTCCTGACCTGCGCTGTCGACGACGATGGCCTTCACCGCGCCCGTGCGTTCGCAGCGCAGCGCCTTGTGCCCGGTGAGCACCGTCACACCATCGGCCTCGAGCGCCTGGCGCGCGTAGGCCGACACCTCCTCGTCTTCGCGCACCATGATGCGCGGCAGCATCTCGATCTGCGTGACCAGCGAGCCGAGTCGCGCGAAGGCCTGGGCCAGCTCGCAGCCGATGGGTCCGCCGCCCAGCACGACCAGCCGCGCCGGCAGTTCGCGCAACGTCCACAGCGTGTCGCTGGTCAGCACGCCCACGTCGGCCAGCCCTGGCAACGGTGGCACGAACGGCGCGGCGCCGGTCGCCACGACGATCGATCGGGTCGACAGCGTGCGCGTGGTGCCGTCGTCGCCGGTGATCTGCACATGCCAGGGGTCGACGATCCTGGCGCTGCCCCGAACCACGTCGACACCCAGCTTCGTGTAGCGCTCGATCGAGTCGTGCGGCTCGATCTCGCGGATCACGTGCGCCACGCGATCCATCGCCTCGGCGAAGTGCATCGTCGCCTCGGCGCTGTGAATGCCGTACTGCTGGCTATGCCGCATCTGGCGCATCAGCTTGGCGGTCTTGATCAGCGCCTTGCTCGGCACGCAGCCATAGTTGAGGCAGTCGCCGCCCATCTTGTGGTGCTCGACCAATGTGACCTTGGCCTTCACGGCTGCGGCGATGTAGCTGCTGACGAGTCCGGCCGCACCGGCGCCGATGACGACGAGGTTACGGTCATAGGACCGCGGTTTGCGCCCGGCCCAGCGCGCATAGTGCGGGCGGGCCCTCCACCAGTCGGTGAAGCGCTCAATCAACGGCGCCAGCAGCCGCCGCGCGATCCACGGGAACAACCCCAGCAGCACGAACGACCCGATGATCGCCGGCGACAGAATGCCCTTGAGCGAGTCGATCTTCGCCAGCTGCGTGCCGGCATTCACATACACCACGGTCCCGGCCAGCATGCCGAGCTGGCTGACCCAGTAGAAGGTGCCGGCCTTCATCTTGGTCAGACCCATCAGCAGATTGATCACGAAGAACGGGATCAACGGCACCAGGCGCAGCGTGAACAGGTAGAACGCGCCCTCCTTCGCCACGCCCTTGTCGATCTCGGCCAGCCGCGCACCGAAGCGAGCCTGCACGCTGTCGCGCAGCACGAAGCGCGAGGCCAGGAACGCGAAGGTCGCACCCAGGCTGGACGCGAACGACACGATGATCGTGCCGGCCGCCAGGCCGAAGATCGCACCGGCGGCCAGCGTCAGCACCGCTGCCCCGGGAAACGACAGCGCGGTCAGCGCCACATAGCCGACGAAGAAGCCTGCGATCACCGCGACCGGCTGCGACTCGTACAGCGCGCTGAAGTCGGCCTGCCGCGCCTTCACGTAGTCCAGGCTCAGGAAGCGTCCGAGATCGAACACGAAGAACGCGACCACGGCGGCCGCCACGATCACCCCTGTCAGCAGCTTCTTCTTGTTCATCGAAGGTCGTGCCTTTCATGCGTGCGCGCACTTGTCGGCGTATCGGTCGTCGGCGAGGGGCGCACCTTACAGCAGATCAGCCGAAGGCGCGCCAACCGGCCACGATGCGCGTCACGAACGTCACCGCGCACAGCGCGGCGAAGGCATAGGCCAGCACCGAGAACCAGCCCGGCAGCAGGCACATCAGCACGAAGCAGATCAGCGTCTCGCTGGCCTCGGTCAGACCCCCCAGGTAGTAGAAGCCCTTGCGTGGATACGCCACGCTGGCCATGCCGCGGCGCTCGGCCAGCACCGCATAGGCCAGAAAGCTCGCACCGGTGCCCACGAAGGCGGCCAGCAGCGTGGCCGCCGCCAGTGCTCGCCCTGGTGGATCCGCCACTGCGAAGGCTAGCGGAACGCTGGCATAGAAGACGAAGTCGAGCGCGATGTCGAGGAACGCGCCGCGGTCGGTGGCTTGCGTCTGCCGCGCCACGGCGCCGTCGAGCCCGTCGCACAGGCGGCTCGCCAGCATCAGCAGCAGGCCGGTCGCGTAGGCGCCGAACGCGATCGCTGTCGCGGCCCCGATGCCGATGGCAAAGCCAGCCCAGGTGAGAGTGTCGGCGCCGACCTTCATGCGACGCAGGCCGACCGCCATGCCGTCGAGCAGCGGCCGCAGCAACGCGGTGGCCGCGCGATCAAGCATCGCCAGCGGCTCCCGTGGCGGCACCGGGTCGCAAGTTCCCCAGATCGATCACCGCCCCGCCCGGTGGCACGTCGGCCGCGTCGTGGGTCACCAGCACCGCGGCCACCCGGGCCGAACGCAGCCGCTGCCAGACGAATTCGCGCATCTGCGCGCGCAGGGCTGCGTCCAGTCGCGAGAACGGTTCGTCGAGCAGCACCGCACGCGGCTCGGCCAGCAACGCCCGCAGCAGCGAGACGCGCGCACGCTGTCCGCCCGACAGCGTGTGCGGCATCCGATCGCCGAAGCCGGCCAGGCCCGCCTCGGCCAACGCCGCCTCGATGCGCGCCCGACGCGACGCGCGCGGCCCCGGCGGTGCGGCAAAGAACAGGTTCTGCTGAACGGTCATGTGCGGAAACAGCAGATCGTCCTGGAACAACAGCCCGATGCGACGCTGCTCGATCGGCAGCGTACTGATGTCGTGCCCGTCGAGCCGAACGGTGCCGGTGGCGCGCAGCGGCGGCTGCAGGCTGCCGGCCACGTAAGCCAGCAGAGAGCTCTTGCCGCAGCCGCTTTCACCCATCAGGGTGAGCACCTCGCCCGGCTCGACGCGTGCCTGCAGCCCGACGATCAACGGGCGATCCGGCAGCGACAACGCGATATCGATCAGCTCGAGCGCCATCGCTGCGATGCCACCCGTCAATGCGCCGCCGGCAGGCGGTTGGCCAGCGGCCGGCGCACCGCTGCGGCCAGCGCAAAGCCCAGCATGGGCAACAACGCCTGCCACAGCGCGTGGACCACCGCCGACTGGCGCTGGCCGCCAGCCGACAAGGTGACGGCCTCGGTGGTGACCGTGGCGAAGCGGCCGGCACCGATGAACAGCGTCGGCAGGTACTGGGCCAGCGCCACCGCGAAACCCACCGACAGCGCGGCAGCGATCGGCGCACGCTGCATCGGCCATTTCACGCGCCACCAGAAGGCGAGCCGTCTGCGACCGAGCGCGAGCGCGGTGGTCTCGAAGCGTGCGTCATAGCTGCGCCAGGCCGGCGCCAGCACGATGAACGCATACGGCAGCACGACGATCACGTGCACCCACAGCAGGCCCCACACGCTGCCGTCCAGCCGCAGCCACAACGCGCCGCGATACAGGCCGATCAGCAAGAGCAGCGGCGGCACCACCAGCGGCGCCAGCAGCACCGGCGTCAGCACGGCATCGACACGCGGCGACGTCACCTCGAGCCAGCCGATGGCCAGCACCAGCGCCAGCACGGACGCTGCCGCGGCCAGCCCTGCGCTGAAGCCCAGCGTCGGCCAGAGCGCCGCACGCAGCGCCGCCAGCGGATCCCACGACGACGGCAGCAGCGCGGGAAAAGGCCACGGCCCGGCGCTGGCGGCCAGCACGAGCAACAGCGCGACGAGTGCGTACACGAGCGCGATCATGAGTGCCAGCGCACGGGTCGGCCAGCTGCCATCGAATCGTCGTCCACCAACCGGTCGGTGTCCGCCGACCGCCACCCGCATGGCGGCACGTCGCCACAGCGCGCCGACGAGCCAGGCCACGCCCACCAGCGCGACCAGCGTGACGGCCAGCACGACGACCTGCACCGCACCGAGCGCCTGGCTCGCCGGGTCACCGTCGAGCAGTGACTGCCAGGCCAGCGCCGCCAGCGTCGGCGGCGACAACGGGCCGACGACGAGCGCGACATCCACCACCGACAGGCTGTAGGCCAGCACCGCGAGCAACGGCCACGCCAGCCGCGGCAGCAGCATCGGCCACAGCACACGCCACCAGAGCGCCGGCGCGCGATAGCCCAGCGTGCCGGCCAGCAGCACATGACGTTGCAGTTGCGCGGACAACTCCGGCCGCGCCAGCAGCGCCACCAGGTTCCACAGCAGGAACGGCAACTCCTTGAGCACCAGCACTGCCATCAGCGCCAGGCCCTGCGCATCGTTGACGCTGCGCCAGTCCGGCGGATCGACCCAGCCCGTGGCGAGTGCCAGCGCCCGTGCCGCCAGGCCGCTGGGCATCAGCAGCAGCGCAAACCCGATGGCGAACGCGGCGTGCGGCAGCGCCAGCATCGGCGCCAGCGCCGACGACACCCGCGGCCACCAGCGACTGCCGTGCAGGTGGGTGGTGATCACCATCGCGATCAGCAGGGCCAGCAGGCTGGAGCCGGCTGCCGTGCCGACGCTCAGGCGCCAGGACGGCAGCGTCTGCGGGTCGGCGACCAGCGCCCGCCAGGCACCGGCATCGGCGGCCTGCGCCAGGCCCAGCACCAGCCCCACCGCCAGCGGTGCGACGAACAGCATGCCCCACAGCGCGCGCACGGCCTGCCGGCCTACGCGCCAAGCCAGCCCGACCGGCGCTGCGCTCATCGGCCGCGCTGGCGGCGACAGTCGATCAGGAAACCCCGTAGCGGCGGGACCATTCGCGCTCCAGCGGATCGACCCAGCTGCCGTGCGGTTCGGGCAAGGTGGGCGCGGGCTTGAGCACGGCACCCGGCACGCCCGCCGCGGCATCGAACGTCTGCCGCTGGTCGGCCGACAACTTGCCCGGCGCCAGCACCGTCGGATCACCCCAGACCGCGATGTCGGCCTTGCGGGCCTGCGCCGCCGGCGACAGCAGGAAGTTGATCGCGACCTGCGCACCCTGCTTGGCACGTGCATTGAACGGGATCGCCAGGAAGTGCGTGTTGCCGATCGTGCCGGCGCTGTGCTGGTAGCTCACCACCATGGCCGGCAGCGCCTTGGCGACGATCTGGTTGGCCGCCTCGTTGGGGTTGAACGCCGTGCCGATGAAGAGCTCGCCGTCGGCCAGCATCTGCCGCGCCGCGGCCGGCGAAGCCGGAAACTGCTTGCCCTGGCGCCACAGGTGCGGGTGCAAGGCGTCGAGATAGCGCCAAAGCGCCGGCGTGACGGCGGCAATCGCTTCCGTCGTCGCCGGCCGTGCGAGCGATTGGCGATCGGCCGTCAACTCGACCAGCACCTGCTTGAGGAAGGTGGTGCCGAGAAACTGCGGCGGCCGCGGATAGGTGAAACGTCCGGGGTGCCGGCGCGCCCAGTCCAGCAGCTCTGCCACGCTCGTGGGCAGCGTGCCGGCGCGGCCGGGGTCGGCGAAAAAGGTGTACTGGGCCATGCCCCAGGGCGCCTCCAGGCCGTCGACCGGTTCGGAGAAGTCGATCCTGGTCGTCGGCTTGCCAGCGGTGTCGACGTACTGGTAGGACGGCAGCGTCTCGGCAAACGGCCCGAACAGCAAGGCTTCCCGCTTCATCGCGAGGAAGTTTTCGCCGTTGATCCACACCATGTCGACCGAGCCGTCGGTGCGGCCCGCGGCCTTCTCGGCGCGCACACGACGCACGGCCTCGGCCGTGTCGGTGATCTTCACGTGCACGAGCTTGACATCGTGCTGGCGCTGCAGCTCGCCCGCCGCCCACTGCAGGTAGGCATTGACGCGCTCGCTGCCGGCCCAGGCGTTGAAGTAGACCGTCTGCCCGCGCGCGGCCTGCTCGACGCGGCTCCAGGCACTCTGGCCGGCCGCGGCCATCGGCACAAGGATGGCGCTGCCCAGCAGCAGGCGGCGGCGCGTGAGGCGAGCATTCATGCGGGCGATTCTGCCAGCGCGTGTGATCGGCGCCGTCCCGACCCCGGCTACGCAGCGCGCTGGCGCGCCAGCCACCAGCCGTCGAGCGACCAGCGGCCAGGCCCCCACAGCAACAGACCGAGCAGCAGACTGCCCCAGAACACGTGCTGCTGCAGCGCGGCCTCGGCCACCTCCATCAAGCTGACCACCGCCACCGCATTGACGACGAAGAGACCGAGCGCCGCGACCCGGCCGCCGAGGCCGAGCATCAGCAGCACAGGCAGCAGCAGCTCGCCACCGGTGCCCAGCCAAGCCGCCATCTCCGGCGGCAGCAGCGGCACCTTGTATTCGTCGGCAAAGAGCGACAGCGTCACGTCCCAGTCGCGGATCTTGGTCAATCCCGAGCGGAAGAAGACGAGCGCCACGTAGATGCGCGCCGCCAGCAACGCGACCGGTTGCAGCGATTCCAGCAGGCGCAGGCTGCGTTGCCAGGGCTCGCTGATGGTTCTGACCAATGCGATGTTCATCGGGAATCTCCTGAAACATGAGAGTCGTCGACGCCGACCACGGCGTCGAGCCACTGCCGCGCGAGCGCATCACGCAGCCACTGTTCGAACGAAAAGCCATCGCCGGCGCATGCCAGTGCGCGGTCAACGGGATCGCCGGCAAACACCCGTTCGACGAAGCGCGCCTGGGGCTCGCCCACAGCGTCCACCGTCGCGCGCCAGCCGTCACGCCAGACCCAGGCGGTCTCGCCCTGCCCGGCTCGCAGCGCCGCGCGGACAGCCTCGAAACGGTCGGGCTCGGTACGGCGATGAGCCTGCCAGATCGTGACCAGCGGCCAGCGCGAGCGGATCTGCGCCACGCCGGCACGCAGCACGAGGCGCAGCGTGGCTGAGTCGTCGCTGGCCAGCCGCGACAAGCCGGACGGCTGCGCGGGTGCATCCGCGGCCCGCTCGAGACCGTGCACGGCCCAGTCGAGCCGGGCCACGTCGGCCAGGTACAGCTCCGACGCCAGCTGCGCATCACCTTCGATGAAGGCCGGTAGCTCGGCGCCGAACGCCGCCAGGTCGCCCTGGCGCGGCGGGTGCCGGTGCCAGACCGCGCGCGCCAGCTGCTCGAACGACTGGTCACCGACGAGCTGGCTCACCGTGGGAAATGTCGTCGCCAGCGCGCGCGCCGCGACCGCCGCCGCGTTGCCGCGATAGGCCGCCAGCGACTGCGCACAACGCGAGGCCGGCTCGCGGACCCACAGCGCGACCGACCGGTCGTCGGTGCGCCGCCACAGCGCCCGCAGCAGCTGCTGCTGGCGGATCGCCTCGCGCTGCCAGCCGTTCTGGCCGTTCATGCCAACACCTCGGCGGCACGCGGTGACAGCACCTGCTGCGCCAGCGCGGCCTCGTCGAGCAGCACGTCGAGCGGCGGGATCGCGGTGTCCCACTCGATCAGCGTTGGTCGCGCGCCGAGGCGGGCCACCGCGTGGCGGTACACCTGCCACACCGGCGCATGCACGCGGCTGCCATGGTCGTCGATCACCAGCGCGCTGCTGTCGTCGTAGCCCGCAAGGTGGATCTCGGCCACGCTGGCCGCGTCGATCGCGTCGATGAACGCGCAAGGCGCGGCCACCGGATCGGCGCCCTGGTTGATCGCGTTGACGACCAGGTTGTTCACGTCGAGCAGCAACTGGCAGCCTGCACGCCGCGTCAAAGCGTTGAAGAACTCGGCCTCGTCGATCGAGTCGTCGGCCCAGCGCAGGTAGGCCGACAGGTTCTCGACCGCCAGCGGCCGGCGCAGACATTCCTGCACCTGCAGCACATGGCGCACCATGATGTCGAGCGAGGTCTCGGTGAAAGCGATCGGCAGCAGATCGTTGCCGTGCACCACGGGTGTGCCGGCGGCCAGGCTGCCGCGCGCGAAGCTGGCGTGGTCGCTGACGCGCACCGGATCGATGCGCTGCACCAGGCGGGCCAGCCGGTCCAGGTGCCAGGCATCGAGCCCGGCAGCTGAACCGAGCGCCAGCCCGACGCCGTGCAGGCTCACCGGATACAGCGTGCGGCCGCGCTCGAGCACCGCCAGCGCCGCACCGCCATCGGCGAAGAAGTTCTCCGAGTGCACCTCGATGAAACCGATCGCCGGCCGCCGCTCGATCAGCTCGGCGTAATGCGGCTGACGCCAGCCGATGCCGGCAGAAGGGGCGTTCATCGCGGGCACTCGGCGGGGCGGGGCGAGCAGCCTCGGAACGAAGGCGATTACTTCTTCTGCGCCTTGGCTTCGGCTTCGGTCATGCCCTTCATGTCCTTGCAGGTGCCTTTGGCGACGTACTTCCACTCGCCCGGGTCGTTGTCGACCTTGTTCTGCCCGGCGCACGAGTGCGTACCGGCCAGGTTGGCGCAGTCGTTCTGCCCGGCCTTGGCGATGCCGTAGCACTTTTCCTTCTCCTTGGCCTGGGCCACGGCCTGGCCGGCCAGGCCCAGCGCCAGCATCGAAGCCAGGGCCGAAGAGGCGATCAGTCGGTTGTTCATGGGTCAGCTCCTTGAGGGTTGTCGGGTCATCACCGCGATTCTCGGCGGCGACGCGTCGTCTGTCGGACCGGCGGTGAATTCCTTACACTCGCCGGCATCCCCGCCGAACCCAAACCCTAGCATGAGCGAGTTCGCCCGACAGGTCGAGTCGCTGCGACCGCAGCTGCTGCGCTACGCCCGCTCGCAGCTGCGCAACGACGCCTGGGCCGAGGACGCCGTGTCCGACACTCTGCTGGCGGCGCTGGAGAAGCCCCAGTCGTTCGGCGGACAGTCGCAGCTGAAGACCTGGCTGGTAGGCATCCTGAAGCACAAGGTGATCGATCAGTTGCGCCGGCACAGCCGCGAGGCCACGATTCTCTGCCACGACGACGAGACCGACGTCGACGAGTTGCTGTTCGACGCCAACGACCACTGGCGCGAGCAGCCGCAGGACTGGGGCAACCCCGAGGCGTGCCTGGGCCAGCGCCAGTTCTTCGAGGTGCTCGAGGCCTGCATGGAGCACCTGCCGGCCACGCAGGGCCGCGTGTTCATGATGCGGGAGTGGCTGGATCTGGACACCGACGAGATCTGTAAGGAGCTGTCGATCACGTCGACGAACCTGTGGGTGCTGCTGCACCGCGCGCGGCTGCGCCTGCGCGAATGCCTGCAACAAAGCTGGTTCGCCAGCACTGGGCGGACCGCCTGATGCGATTTGAACGAAGCTGCCGCGAAGTGACCCGCCTGGTGCTCGAAAGCCAGGACCGCGAGTTGCCGCTGGCCGACAAGCTGGCTTTGCAGATCCACTGGCGCATCTGCGACGGTTGCGCCAGGTTCAAGGGCCAGACCGAGCTGATGCGCGAGGCGATGAAACGCTGGCGCGGCTACCGCGACGAGTAGCACAGCGCTCCGGCCCTTCACTCCGGCACGCCGTAGCCCCCGCCGCCGGTAGTCTCGATCACGAAGCAGTCGCCCGGCGCCATCTCGGCCGAGCCGATGTGCGTCAGCGGCTCGATGCGCCCGTCGGCGCGCTCAACGCGGTTGATGCCGAGCGCACCCGGGCTGCCGCCGGCCATGCCGAACGGCGCGATGCGCCGGCCGTTGCTGAGCACGCTGGCCGTCATGTGCTCGAGGAAGCGGATGCGTCGCACGCCGCCGTCGCCGCCGCGCCAGCGACCGGCCCCGCCCGAGCCGGCGCGGAGGGCATAACTCTCGAGTCGCACCGGAAAGCGGAACTCCAGCACCTCGGGGTCGGTGAGGCGCGAATTGGTCATGTGGGTCTGCACGACGCTGGTGCCGGGGAAGCCACCCACCACGCGGCCGCTGGCGTCGAACAACGCGCCGGCGCCGCTGCCGCCGGAGATCGTCTCGTAGTACTGATAGGTGTCGTTGCCGAAGGTGAAGTTGCTCATCGTGCAGGGGCTGGAGGCCATCACGCCGAGCGCGCCGAGCAGCGCGTTGGTCACGCTCTGCGAGGTCTCCACGTTGCCGGCCACCACGGCCGCCGGCGGGTTCGGATTCAGCATGCAACCCTCGGGCACGACGATCTGCAGCGGTTTCAGGCAGCCGGCGTTGAGCGGGATGTCGTCGTCGACCAGCAAGCGGAACACGTACAACACCGCCGCCACCGTGACTGCCTTGGGCGCATTGAAGTTGTTGGGCAGCTGCGCGCTGGTGCCGGTGAAGTCGATCGTCGCCGCACGCTGCGCCGCGTCGACCGTCACCTTGACGACGATGCGTGCGCCGTTGTCGAGTTCGAGCTCGAACGAACCATCGTGCAGCGCGGTGATGACCCGGCGCACCGATTCCTCGGCGTTGTCCTGCACGTGCAGCATGTACGCCGCCACCGTCTCGCGGCCGAACTGCGTGACCATCGCACGGAGCTCCTGCACGCCCTTCTCGTTGGCCGCGACCTGGGCACGCAGGTCGGCGATGTTCTGATCCGGGTTGCGCGACGGATGGTCACCGGACTGCAGTTGCTCGCGCAGCGCCGGCTCGCGCATCTGCCCGCCGCGCACGAGCAGGAAGTTGTCGAACAGCACGCCCTCGTCGGCGATCGTCTTCGAGAACGGCGGCATGCTGCCGGGCGTGATGCCGCCGATGTCGGCGTGATGACCCCGACTGGCCACGTAGAAGCTGGGACGGGCATCGGCATCGTCGAGGTAGACCGGCGTCACGACCGTCACGTCGGGCAGATGGGTGCCACCGTGATACGGGTCGTTGAGCACGACCACGTCGCCCGCTTGCATGTCGGGGTTGCGCGCGATCACCGTCTTGATGCTCTCGCTCATCGAGCCCAGGTGCACCGGCATGTGCGGCGCGTTGGCGATGAGGTTGGCGCTCGCATCGAACAGGTTCACGACCACCCCGCCACCGGTGCGGAACGAAGCGACCGCGAACCAGCCCGGACCGGCCGACGCGGGGAACACCGGGACGAGGCCCAGGGGGATCTTGCCCGTCGCATCCAGCTTGGCGATACCCATCTCGTTGCCATGCGGGTTGCCGGGGAGTTCGAACTGGATGGTCATCGTCGAGTTCGTGGAGACCGTCGAGCCCCACACCAGCCCTTCCTGCTGCTGGGTGAGCACGTTGATCGATTCACCTTGGGCACCCAGGTTCGAGGCGAGCGCGGTCGCCGGGAAGACGATCTGGGGCACGCGCAGGCCAGCGTGAGCGGGTGCGGTCATGGCCGCAGTGGCGACCAGCATGGCGAGTACGGCATGGGAGTAGCGCTTCACGTGGGGACCCTCCGCCGAGAGACGAGCTGTGGAACCGTTGGCAATGCGCCGGAAGGGGGCCGGTGCGGGATGCCGCCACACACGTCGCGTCGTACGGGGCTGAGCGAGCCGGCAGGGGGGAGAGGATCCGCCGCACGCTGAAGCCGCGCCGTGTCACGGCACGCATGGTGGTTTCGAAGCTGGTTCTGGAACCCACCGCACCACGCGAACAGATCGCGCGGCAAGGGTCGCGGTAGGAGGGCGCTCAGAAGTTCAGCACATGGACAAGTGTAGGAATGGCGCTCGAGCTCAGCAATGATAATCTGGGCTTATGCGATGACTTCATACGCGCTGCGCGAGTTCGCGCACACGCTGGGCGGCTTCGCCCAACCGCGCGTGCCCCGCGCCAGCAGCGCTCAGGACCGCATCGCACGGCGCCGCAGCAGGCACACGCACGGTCCGGAACGGGGGCCTGCACCCGAAATCAGACCGTTCGCGCCATGCAGATTGCGAGGCTATCCCCGCGAAGAACTGCGCGCGCGGTGCTGTTCGATCAGCTTCTCGACGACTTCGGGCTCTGCGAGCGTGCTGATGTCGCCCATGCCGTCATATTCGCCCGCGGCGATCTTGCGCAGGATGCGGCGCATGATCTTTCCGCTGCGCGTCTTGGGCAGGCCGGTCGTGATGTGCACGACGTCAGGAGCCGCGAACCCGCCGATGGCGTGACGCACCTGCTCCTTGAGCGAGCCCTCGAGTTCGGCGCCCGCGCGACTGGCCCATTCGGAGGACAGGGCCACATAGGCGTAGATGCCCTGTC
>CALMQI010000161.1 GCA_937871935.1 uncultured Burkholderiales bacterium | reverse complement strand
GCTCGCGCGCGAAGCCGCTGTGCACCGAGGTGACGAGCCCGATCGAGTAGGTCATCACGGCGCCCAGCACCATCAGCACCGCGAGGATCAGCACGCCCGACACACCACGTTGCCGACGCGCGCGATGGCCTGCGACTGTGATCATGGTCCCTCGCTCACCGGGTAGCTGGCCGCCAGCTCCACCACTTCGGGCGCGCCGCTGTCCAGGGCGGTTGCCGACAGGCGCAACTGCAGTTGCACCACGCCGCCGCGGCCGCTGCTGCCGGCCGCTGTGTAGCCGATGGTGCAGCTCGCCACGCGGGTGGCCAGCGGCGACGCTGCCGTGGCGGCGCCAAAAGCAATCGGCTGCACCGCATTGATCGGGTAACCCCAACGGCGCGTCAGTCGCTGCGCGCCGGGGTCGCAATCCCAGGTCACCGGTGTGGCCACCAGATAGAACTGCCGGTTGGCGGCGATGGCAGGGAAGTTGTGCGCGGTGATCTGCAGCCGATTGCCGTCGGGGGCGGGTGTCATGTTGAGCAGCCGGCTCTTGATGCCGCCCGCCACCGCGACGTTGCCACCAAAGTAAGGGTCGCCCGCGGCAACGCCCGGCCCCAGCGCATTGACCACCAACCAATCGCTGCCCGGCACCGGCGCGTCGCCGTCCAACGGGCCGAGGCTGGTGAAGCAGCTTTCGCTGCAGCCCGGCTCGAGCGCGTCGTTGTTTCCCGGTGCGGTGCAGGCGGCAGGGCAGACCTGCGCGGCGCCCGATGGGCCGGCGCGGTGGCGGCCGACGGCACGCACCTCCAGTGTCTCGAGCAACACGCGCGCGCCAACCTGGCGCACGCGCACGCTGTTGGGCAACGCACGGCGCAGGTCGTCGGCCAGCTTGGCGTGCACGATGTCGATCGATTGCGTGAGGTCGGCGCGCCGCGACGCATCCATCCAGGCCACCATCGGCAGGCGCAGCAGCGGCGCCGCGGTGAGCGCCAACACGCTGATCAAGACCAGCGAGACGATCATCTCGATCAACGTGAAGCCGTGCGCGCGACGCCGGGCGCGCCGATCGCGCGCCCAGGTTGATTGACGGACTGGCTCAGATCCGGCGTGGCGCATGGCGCACCCTCACGGTTTCGACCATCGTATCGGCCTGCCCGGGGCAGGTGACGGTGGCCACGATGCGCAAGGCCTGTGGCCGCCCGTTGCCGTCGAGCGCCGCCACGCCGGGCAGCGCCTGCGCGGCCATCGTGATGCGGGCCGAACAGCCGGCCAGCGGCGTGCCTGGGCCGTTGAGCAGGTTGCCGTTGATGTCGCACACGCCGCCTGCGCACCCGGGGCCGGGCATGACCAGGCCTTGGTAGTCGGTCAGCCCGTCGAAGCGATTGGCGGCGTTGGTGCGCGTTTCGCCAGGCTCGGGGCCCATCGCATCGACGGTGGTCGCGCAACCCGTGCCGCCGACGAAAGCGCCAGTGGCCAGCGCGGCGCGCGCGTCCTGCGGGTCGCAGTAGGTGAAGGGCATCATGCGCACCTCGGCCAGCAGCGACTGCGCGAGCGCAAGCGACTGGCGCGCGCGCATCGTGTTCGATGATTGCGCGGCCAGGCGCGAGAACAACACGGTCAACGAGCCGGCCACCGTGCCCAGCAGCACGATCAGCACCAGCACGTCGATCAGCGTGAAGCCGCGCGTGCTGCGCCGGGGGCGCCGCTCACAGTGCCAGCCCGGTTTCACGGTGGAGGGTGAGCGACAGCGTGCCCACGTTGATGACCTGGTTGACGGCCGGCACCGGTTGCCCGCGCGAATTGAAGCGCACCAGCGCGGCGCCGGCCAGGGTCACGCCGGGCGGCATGTCGATCACGTAGCCGGCGTTGCCGCCCGGGTCGGCCACGGCCAGTGCCGGCGAGCACGCGTTGGCTGCGGTGTACACCGCACGCGCCTGGTTGGGCGACAGCAGCACGCACACATCGCGCGATTGGGTGACCGCCAAACGCCGGCTGTGCGCCAGCATGCCGCGCAACTGGTCTTGCACGCCGCGTTCTTGCAGGGCCACGCGGTCGGTCAGTCGCGGCAGCGCCAGCGCCGCGAGCAAGCCCATCACGAGCATCACCACGACCAGCTCGATCGTGGTGAAGCCGCGCATCATTGCCGGGCCGGCGCCGCCTAGCAGCCGGTCGTCACCGAGGCGCTGACGAGCGGGGCCTCACCCAGAGTGGCGGGCGCGGTGTAGGTGAACGAGCAGTTGGCCGCGGCACTGCCGCCGATGAGGCGGATCGACAAGCCGCCGGCGGCGGCTGCTGTCTGGTAGCCGTCGGCCGCCAGTTGCGCGGCCGTGGGCGTACCCGATACCTGCACCAGACCGGCCGTGGCCACGATGCCTGCCAAGGTGGCCGCCGGGTACAGCAGCGCGACCTGCACGCGGCCGTTCTCGGTACACAGGTTGCCGTTGCCCGCCGCATTGATGTTGGGTGGGTTGCCGCCGAACCCGGCGCCCGGGCACGCCGGCTGCACCTGGTTGTGGCGCGCCATCGCGGCGCCATGCACCAGGGCCATCGCCGATGCCACGGCGCCCCGCGCGGCGTTGAGCTTGGCGATGCGGCCGTCGCGTTGCAGGTTGGTGAAGCGCGGCAGCGCCACCGCGGCAAGAATGCCGAGGATGATGATGACGACGATCAGTTCGACCATCGTGAAACCACGGGATTGTCGGTTCATGATTCAAGCTCCTGAAACGCTCGGTCGCGGCGGATGACGAATAAGGTGGCGGCATCCGGCGCGTCTGGCTCTGGTATCGGCACGGCCTGCCGTCACTTGAGGGCAGCCTTGCCCAGATCCCACATCGGCATGAACACGCCCAGCGCCAGCACCAGCACCATGGCGCCCAGCGTGAAGATCAGAATCGGCTCGATCTGCTGAGACATGGTCTTCAGTTCGTACTCGACCTCGCGCTGGTACATCAGGCCCACCTCGTCGAGCATCTGCTCGAGCGTGCCGGACTCCTCGCCCACCATCACCATCTGCAGCACGATGGGCGTGAAGATCCCCGCTTTGCGGCAGGCCGCAAGCACGCTCTCGCCATGTTCGACGCTGGTGCGCATGTCCAGGATCGAGCGCTCCATGAACGCGTTTTCGGTCACCGCGGCAGCCAGTCGTAGCGCCTCGAGCACCGGCACGCCGCTGCGCAGCACCAGCGACAGGCTGCGGCAGGCGCGCGACAGCGCGCCCTTGCGCACGATCTTCCCGGCAATCGGCAGCTTCAGTTTCCAGCGATCCCAGGTCAACCGGCCGGCCTCGGTGCTGAGCACGCCATGTGCAGCCACCACGGCCAGCAGTGCCGCGACCACCATCGCCGGCCAATAGTCCAGCGCGAAGCGCGAGGTGCCCAGCAAGATGCGCGTCATCAGCGGCAGCTCGGCGTTCAGGTTGGCAAACACCTTGGCGAACGCCGGGATCACGAACACGTTGATCACCGCCATCGCGGCCACCATGGCGGCGACCACGAACTTCGGATAGCGCAGCGCCGAGGCGATCTGCTCGCGCATGCTGCGTTGGAACTCCAGGTGGCTGTACAGGCTGTCGAACACCTCGGTCAGGCGGCCCGTGCCTTCACCGACGCGCACCATGGCCAGGTAGAAGCGATCGAAGACATCGTGGCGTTTGCCCATCGCCTGCGACAGTTCGTGCCCGGCATCCAGGCTCTGGCGCAGCTCGCCCAGCAGGGTCTTCGGGCCGGCGTGCGTGGCCGACTCCTGCAGGCCCTGCAGTGCACGCAGGATCGGCACGCCCGCGCGCGACAAGGTGTGCATCTGGCGCGAGAACAGCAGCAGCTCGGTCTCACCGACACCGCCGCGGTTGAGCATTCGCGACAGGGTTGCGCCTGCATCGGCGGGCGGGTCGTGCAGCTCGATGGCCACCGGCACGATGCCCATGCCGGCCAGCACGTCGGCGGCCTGCATCGGGCTGGCCGATTCGAGCACGCCGCTTTGCGGCTGCCGCTGGGCGTCGCGTCCGTACCAGCTGAATTGCGGCATGGCGTGGTGCGGCGCCTCAGATGCCGCTGCCGATGCGCATCGCCTCGGCCAGGGTGGTGCGGCCTTCGGACACCAACGCCATCACGCTTCGCCGCAGGGTGTATTGCGCGAACGCGCGCTGCGCCTCGGCGGCGAAGCCGGCCGGGTCGTCCTGGTTGGCCAGGTGGACCAGCGCCGGCGTCATTTCGAGCATTTCGTAGACGGCGATGCGGCCGGCATAGCCGGTCTGGTGGCAGTGACCGCAACCGGCACCGTGCATCGGCTTATGGCCGGACTTGGCAAAGACCTCGTCCTCACTCAGCCACTCTTGCTCGTGCGGCAGCACGGTGGCCTCGGTACGGCAATGGCTGCAGATGGTGCGCACCAGGCGCTGTGCCAGCACCAGGCGCACGCCCAGGGCCACCATGTAGGGCGGGATGCCCATGTCGCGCAGGCGCAGCGGCGTGCCGGCGGCGCTGGTGGTGTGCAGGGTGGAAAGCACCAGATGCCCGGTCAGCGCGGCGCGCAGGCCGATCTCGGCGGTCTCCTGGTCGCGCATCTCGCCCACCAAAATGACATCCGGGTCCTGGCGCAGGCACGAGCGCAACACGCGCGCGAAGGTGAGGTCGACCTTTTCGTTGATCTGCACCTGGTTGAGACCGGGCAGTCGGTACTCCACCGGGTCTTCCACGGTGATGATCTTGGTTTCCAGGTTGTTCAGCTGGGCCAGCGCCGCGTACAGGGTGGTCGTCTTGCCGCTGCCGGTGGGGCCGGTCACCAGCACCATGCCGGCCGAGAGGTTGAGCGCGGCACGCAGGCGCTTGAGAATCGGTTCGGGAATGTTCAGCGCATCGAGCTGCAAGCGGTCGGCGTTTTGCGCCAGCAAGCGCATCACCACCGACTCGCCGAACTGGGTCGGCAGTGTCGAGATGCGCACGTCGAGCATGGTGGCGCCGACCTTGATGCGAAAGCGACCATCCTGCGGCAAACGCTTTTCCGAGATGTCCAGGCTGGACATCAGTTTCAGGCGCTGGACCACCGCGCCGGCGATGCGCGCGTCGGGCGAGGTCTGCACCTGCATCACGCCATCGATTCGAAAGCGGATCTGCAACTGCCGCTCCTGCGGCTCGATGTGGATGTCCGACACATCGCGCGACACGGCGGACTGGAAAATGGAGTGCAGCAGCCGGACCACCGGCGCGTCCTCGGCACTGCTCGAGGTTTCCAGCGCGGCCAGCGTCAGCACGCCGTCGCCCACATCGGCCACCACCTCGCGCGCCAGGCCGGCCATCTCGTCCTTGCGCTGGTAGATGCGCTCGATGGTGGCCAACAAGGCATCCTCGGCGACCACCGCCGGGTGGAGCGTCGCCTTCAGGGCGCGCGAGAGCTGGTCGAAGGTGACCATGTCGGCCGGGTCGGCCATGCCGACCTCCAGCCCTTCGCCGCGCGCACCCAGCACCAGAGCGCGAAAGCGCCGGGCCAGCGCCTCGGGCAACTGCTTGACATAAACCGGGTCGGGTTCGCGCCGGGTCAGGTCGACGAAGTCGATGCCCAGCTGGTCGGCCAACACCTCGCAGATTTGCGTGTCGGTGACGAACTTCAGGTCGATCAGCGCGCGGCCGAGCTTGCGGCCGCTGGATTTTTGCAGCGCGAGCGCCTTGTTCAACTGCTCCGGCGTGACCAGGCCCTTGCTGGCGAGCACGTCACCGAGCCGGAAGCGCTGCGGGTTGAAGACCGGGGCTGAGGGCCTGTCCATGGGCAGCTCCTGGGGGTTGCGGCCGGGCTCTGCCGCGCTCTATTCGAGGGCGCGCAGGCGCTGGTCGACGTAAACCGCGAGATCGTCTCGCAGCAGCCCCAGCGATTGCGCGCGCCCGTAAGCCTGGCGCGCACGTTGCGCCTGACCGTCGGACTCCAGCGCCACGCCCAGGCCCAACCACCAGATCGCATTGCCCGGCTGTTGGCGCAAGGCGCTTTCGTAGGCGAGCAACGCGGTCTTGAATTCACCTTGCTGGGCCCACACGCCGGCACGCAGACCGTCGGCCTCGCTGCCGACCACGCCGTGCTTGTCCAGCACTGCCAGGGCCGCGTCGGCGCTGCCTTGCGTGACCAGCAATCGTGCCAGCAACAAGGCCAGCGTCGATTGCCGCGCATCGATGGCCAGTCCGTCGCGCAACACGCCGGTGGCGCGGTCGGTGTCGCCCTGTTCGTGTTCGAGCACTGCGACCAGCTGGCGCGCCGCCGCATGCAGCGGGTCCAGCGTGATCGACTCGTGTGCCAGGCGCAAGGCGCTCTGGCGCTGCCCGGCTTGCGCCGTGGCCACGGCCTGCCGATAGGCGAGTTGCGCGCGCGACTCGGCATGGCCGGCCGAGACGCGCATCTCCACGCGCGCCATAGCTGTCGGGTTTGCGCCGCTGCTGGGGCGCGGCGCCATCGGTGACTGGGTTGCGGTGGCTGGCGCACGTGCGCGGCGAGCGTCGCCCGCGGCCGGCTTCTTCGGGCTCGGCGGCGCGCTGGCTGTGGGCCCGTTCGTCGGATCCGGCCTGGGCGCGTCGTTGACTACGGGCTCGCTGGGCGCCACCGCCGTCACGGCGGGCGCCGCAGGCGCAGCCGCAATAGCCACCGGTGCCGGCACCTTGATGTCGGGCGCCGTGCCGGCCAGCCCCAGTGTGGCTGGCCAGTCGCCGAACGCCGTCAACGCGATCGCCGCGGCGCCCGCGGCTCCGATGAGCGGCAAGCGCCAGCGCGCCGAAGCGGGTGTCGTGGCCGGGCCGGGGCTCAGCCCCGGCACCGACGGTGCGGCACCGCGGGCGTCCAGGTTCTGCAGCATTCTGTGTACAACGCTCATGCCGAAACTCCTTGCGCGCGGTGGCCGCGCAGCGGCATGCTGCTGCCGCCCAGGCGACTGTCGCGCAGCGCGTACCAGGCATGGCGCAGGCCGACGCGGTGGCCGCCTTCGCCATAGGCCAGCATCAGGCATTTATGCGCCAGGATGTTGGCGCGCCGCGGCACGCCACGGCACGCCCACCACAGCATGCGCCGCGCGAGAAACGTGAAGGGGTCGGGGCCGCGCCAGCCGGCCACGGCGAGGCGGTGGCGCAGGTAGCGCTCGAAGTCGCCCCGCCCCATCGGGCCCAGCTCGGCCGCGAACGTGATGCGACTGGCCATCGAACGGCACGACGCGCCGGCGAGCGTGGCGTCGAGTTCGGGCTGCGCGAACATCACGATCTGCAGCAGCTTGCGCTTGCCGGTCTCGATGTTCGACAGCAGCCGCAGCGCCTCCAGCGTCGCCACCGGCATGGCCTGCGCCTCGTCGATGCACAGCACCACCGGCCGCTGCTGGCGCGCGAACGCCACCAGCGCGGCCTCCAGCGAGACGTACAGGTCGCGCGACGCGCAGCGGCGGTTGACGCGCAGATCCAGTTCGCCCGCCAAGACATGCAGCATCTCGCGCGGTGTCAGGCGCGGGTTGGGTACGTAGGCGGTGACCGCCTCGTCGCGCAGGGTGTCGAGCAGGGTGCGGCAGAGCAAGGTCTTGCCGGTGCCGACTTCGCCGGTCACCTTGACGAAGCCTTCGCCGCTGCGCAGCGCCAGCAGCAAGGTCGCCAGCGCACTGCGGTGCGCCGGCGCGGCATAGGTGAAGTCGGTGTCGGGCGTGATGCCGAACGGGGCCTCTTTGAGGCCGAAGTGGTCAAGGTACATCGTCACTCCTTGCTCCCGCCCGAGGGCATGACCGGCAGCGCGAACCGCTCGCGCAGCTGGCCGGGAAACCCGCGCAGGCGCGCTTCGGTGCCGGCCAGATCGGCCTGCCACTGACTGTCGCCGCGGATCACGGTGGGGCGAAGCAGGAACACCAGCTCGCGCTTGTGCAGCGAACGCTGCGTGCGCTTGAACAGGTTGCCCACCACCGGCACGTCACCTGCGCCTGGCACCCGCGCGTCGTCGTCAGATTGGCTTTGCGACATCAGGCCGCCGATGGCCACCGTCACGCCATCGTGCACGCGCACGACCGTGTCGGCCTCGTTGATGTTCGAGCTGGCCAGCGGCAGCGTGAAGTTGCCCAGGTTGCCGAGGTTGACGATGCGCGTGCGTTCGGTCACCACGCTGACCGAAGGCCGGATGTGTAGCGTGACCATGTCGTTCTCGTCGATCTGCGGCGTCACGTCCAGCGAGATGCCCGAGAAGAACGGTTGCACCTGGATCGACGGCGTGGTCACCGAGCCGGCGGCGGTCGAGGAGGTCGACGTCGAGATGTTGGTGATGAAGAAGTCGTCGGTGCCTACGCGCAGCACCGCCTTCTGGTTGTTGGTGGCGGCCACCCGCGGCGACGACAGCACCTGCACCGAGCCCTGGGTTTCGAGGAAGGCCAGCAGACTGGTGAAGCTGTTGGAGGTGAAGGCCAGCCCGAGCGCGCCGCTGCCGCCCGAAGCCAGCGGGCTGGACAGCAGCTGGCCCAGCGTGGTGGGGGTCACGGTGGGCGGTACGGTGCTGTTGTCCACTCCGGTGACCAACGAGCCGGTGCCGATGCCCGCGGCGCGGCCGATGCTGCCCGGAACGTTGACGCGGCCGGCGTCCGCACCGACAGACAGGCGGTGGTTGCCGGCCGCATTGAAGGCCGACCAGTTGATGCCCGATTCGAAGCCGTCCTTCAACGCCACCTCGATGATCTTGGCCTCCAGCATCACCTGGCGCTCGATGGCAATGCGCGCCGCACGCAGATAGGATTCGACGTCGCGCAGATCGCGCGGAAATCCGCGCACCACCAGCACACCGCTGTGCTGGGCCATCACCACCTGGCGACCGCCGTCGGTGCCGACGATCGCCTTGAGCGCGGCGTCGAGTTCCTTCCAGAAGTCGCTGTCGTTGGTGGTCGAGACATGGCTGCCGTCTTGCGCGGTGCTGGTCTGCGTGGCCGCGCCGGCAGCGCCGGTGCTGCTGCTGATCGAGCCGTTGACCACCCGCGTGTCGCTGCGACCGGTGCGGCGCGCGGCCGGGTAGGCGACCTGGAAGATTCGCGTCTGCAGCGCCAGCGGCTGCACGAAGACGCGGGTGCCCTCGATGCGGTACTCGTAGCCGTACAACTCGCGCAGCGCGTCGAGTGCTTCGCGCACGCTCACCTCTTTCAGGCCGACGCTGACGGTGCCCGAAAGATTGGCCGGCAACAACACGCTGTAGCGCGAACCGGTCGCAATCGCCTGGAACACCTGCGCCGCCGGCGCGTTGGTGACCGACAGATCGAAGCGCGGTTCGGGCAACACCGGTTCGGCCAGACGGTCGGCGCTGACCGGCGGCAGCAGTGCCTGGGTGATGCGTTCGGGCACCTTGAGCGGCGGGCGTTCGGCGCGCGCCCGCGTGAGCTCGGCGTCGATGGTGGCCTGCGTCTTGCCCTGCAGCGGGCCGATCTGGCAGGCCGACAGCAAGGCCATGCTCAGCGCCACAGCCAAACAAGGGTAGTGAGGATTCATCGGGTCTGTCCTTTCGGGCGGACATCGTTTCGCGGCTGCACGCTGCTGGCGCCGTGGAGCATCAGGCGTTCGAGCTTGCCGTCGGGGTGGCGCAGCGTGACACCCCAGGCGTCCACCGTTTGCATCCGGGCGCCGCGCGGCAAGTCGCCGACACGCCACCACCGCCCGTCGATCAAGGCCATCGGCTGCACGCCCAGGCGCACACCGGCCAGGCCTTCGGTGCCGGGTGCAACGGCCTCGGCGGCGGCGGATCCGCTCGCTGCAGGGGCGGCAAGCGCAGGCGCCGAGGCCGTACGCGGCGGCACAAACGGCGCCGCGCTGCCCAGGGCCCAGGTGGCGGGTGCGGCGGCCAAGGCGATCAACGGCGCCAGCGCGCGCATCAGATCGACAGCCATAGGCGCTCCGTTCCGATCACCGCCAGCACTACGGTGGCTTGCACCGAGACACCGTCGCTCGATTCGAGTCGTACGCGCTCCAGCCGTAGCGGCCGCGTGTCGTCTTCCAGCCGCGACACCGCGGCGTTCAGTGCGGCGACCTGGCCGCTCAGACGCACCTCGAAGCGGTGCCGGAACAAGGGGGTCGCCGGCGCCGGCGCGTTGGGCGTGAGCGTCACCGCCGCGCCCTCGGAGTGCGGCTCGTGGGCCGCCGGTTCGATCGATTCGGTGCTCAACTCACGCAACGAGACCAGGCGCACGGCGCCGCGCAAGGTGCGCGACAGCAGAAAGCTCAACGACTGGCCACCGTTGGTACCCACCCCCATCGCGGCCAGCTCGCGCTCCAGGCTGGCCAGGGTCGAGCGCTGCAGCGCCAGTGCTTGATCACGCGCCTCGCGCGCCTGACTCGTCGCCTCTTCTTCGCTGCGCAGCTGTTCGGCCGCCGCGGTGGCGATGGTGATGCGTGTGCTTCGTATCGGCATCACCACCAACAGCTCAGCAGCCACTAACAACCCGGCGCCGACGCCCAGCAGCGCCAGCCGGTCGCGGCGTGACATGGCGTCGATGCGTGCCATGGCCAGTTGCCACAGCGCCTCGAGCCGGCGAGTGGACGCGGGCAGGCTCAATCGGCCCCCTTGGCACTGCGCGCCTTCCCCCCGAGGGGGAACGAGCGCCTCGAGAGCGGACCGGCGGCGCTCATCGAATCTCCTCACCGGCCGCCTGTGCGCTGCCCAGTACGAATCTGTGGTGCGCAACGTGTGCCGCCGCGTTGGCGTCGTTGTCGGCCGCGGCCTCTTGCGGCTCGATGCGAATCGCCTCGATGGGCACGCCGCGCAGCGCTGGTATGCGCGCCAGCCGATCGGCAAAATTCGCCAAAGCCGCCGGATCGGTGGCGCCGCCGGCAATGCGGATCGATTGCGCACCGGCAATGTCGATCTGCGTCAGCCACATCGACTCGGGCAGCGCGGCCATCACCTGGCTCAACAAGGCGGCGCCATTGGGCATGGCGGGCCCCGAGCGCTGCAGCATCCGGCGCAACGCCTCGCGCTGCGTGATGCGGCGTTGCAAGCCCGCGTCGCCCGCGGCGAGGGTCAGATCCGGGGTTGCGGGCGCCTCGCCCGCGTCCGCCGTATCGGCTACCAGCGCCTGGCGCAAGGCGTTGCGCTCCCAGGCCAGGTGCGAGAGCACGAGCAAGGCGCCAGCGGCCCAGGCCGCCACCACCCGGCGGGCCGTCAGCCGCCGCGTCGGCGGCAGCAGCAAGGGGTCGATCAGATTGATCTGCTGGGTCATGACGTCAGGTCCCCGCGCAGCGCAGCGCCGATGGCCAGGGTGACGTCGATGCCGCGTTCCAGATCAGTGGCCGGAGTCGAACCCTGCAGCGTGATGTGGTCGGCCAGGTGATAGACCTGCACCTTCTGCGGCAACAACGGCGCCAATTGCGCCGCCAATGCATCCGGCTGGCGCAGGCTGGACAACCAGACGGTGGACAGGTCCGCGCCATGAAACTGGCGCGAGAACGCATCGACGGTACGCTGAACCTCCAGCGCCAGCCGCTCGATGATCAAGGGGTGCTCTTCGTCGAGCGCGTTCTCCAGCATTCGCGCCGACAGGTCGAATTTGCGGAACGAGCACAACTCGCGCTGCCAGATCAGGGCCAGACGCGTGGAATGCAGGCCCACATGCACGAAGGCATGCGGCGAGTCACCTGCGGCCAGCACCGAAAGGTTGCGAAATGCCATCTCCGGGATGTCGATGGCGCGCAGGTCGAGCGACGCCTGGCGGTAGCGCTGCATCCAGGGCTGCACCTTGGACTTGGGCGCCACCACGGCAAACAGGCGCCGCGACTCGGCGCCCAGTGTGGCGCCAGGCACAGCGAGGCAATCGATGCAGGCCTCGTCGGCCGGAAAATCGATCAGGTCCTTGATCTGCCAGCGCACGGCGCCGCGCTGTTCTTCGGGCGCCACGGGTGGCGCGTCCAGCGGCAGGATCTGGTAGTCGCCGCTGTTGAGCAGCAGGTTGGTGGCGCTGTGACGATACTCGCGGCGCTGCCACTCCAGAAGGTCGTGGGCGGCCCGCTCGCCGTCGAACACCGGGGCGACGCGCACCTCGGGCCGACCGTGGCTGCGCCCGCTGCACAACGCTGCCACGACGCGCTCGGCGCCCACGTACACACCCACCCAGGCCGCTGAGGATCGACCTCGGCTGCGCAGGACGCTGATCCGCTGAACAAACGACAAGGCCGTGCTCCACCGGGCGCAGCCCGGCACCAGACCAGTCTACGAAGGCGCTGGCGCCGCAAAGCGCCGAATTGGCCGGCCATCGCGGCCCAGATTGCCGGGCGGGCGCGCCTTGGCGCTGCGCGCCGTCCCGCCCGAGCGAAGCACTCGCCCTCGGGCCGCCGTGCGGACTCAGGCCAGCCGGTTGCGGTGGCGCTCGATCTGCGCGCGCACCTGTGCCGGTGCGGTGCCGCCGCGGCTCGAGCGGGCAGCGAGCGAGTGACGCAACGTCAACGCTTCGCGTGCGTCATCGCCGATGGCCGGATGCACCGCGCGCAGTTCCTCGCCCGTCAGCTCGGCCAGGTCGACGCCACGCTGCAGGGCCAGGCGCACCGCCTGGGCCACGACCTCGTGCGCGTCGCGGAACGGCAGGCCCTTGCGGACCAGGTAGTCGGCCAGGTCGGTGGCGGTGGCATAACCGCGCATCGCGGCACGCTCCATCGCGTCGGCCTTCACGCGGAACCCACCCGTCCTCGCCCCGGTCGCCGGGTCGAGGGTGCCGCCCACCATCTCGGCCATGATGCGCAGCGTGGCGGCCAGCGTGTCCACCGTGTCGAAGAGCGGTTCCTTGTCTTCCTGGTTGTCCTTGTTGTAGGCCAGCGGCTGGCCTTTCATCAACGTGAGCAGGCCCATCAGGTGGCCGACCACACGGCCGCTCTTGCCGCGCGCCAGCTCGGCGACATCGGGGTTGCGCTTCTGCGGCATGATCGAGCTGCCGGTGCAGTAGCCGTCGGCCAGATCGATGAAGCCGAAGTTCTGGCTCATCCACAGCACGATCTCCTCGGCCAGCCGCGACACGTGGATCATCAGGATCGATCCGAAGGCGGCGAACTCGAGCGCAAAGTCGCGATCACTCACCGCGTCGAGGCTGTTCTCGCACAGGGCCTCGAAGCCGAGCTCGCGCGCCACCGCCTCGCGGTCGATCGGGTAGCCGGTGCCGGCCAGCGCGGCGGCGCCCAGCGGCAACCGGTTGGTGCGCCGGCGCACGTCGGCCAGGCGCTCGGCGTCGCGGGCGAACATCTCCACGTAGGCCAGCAGGTGGTGGGCGAAGCTCACCGGCTGCGCCACCTGCAGGTGGGTGTAGCCGGGCATCACGGTGTCGACATGTTGCTCGGCGACGCCGAGCAGCGCGCCCTGCAGGCTGCCCAGCAACGGCGTCAGCGCGTCGATCTCGCCGCGCAGCCACAGGCGCACGTCGGTGGCCACCTGGTCGTTGCGCGAGCGGCCGGTGTGCAGCCGCTTGCCCGCGTCGCCGACCAGTTGCGTCAGGCGCGCCTCGATGTTGAGGTGCACGTCCTCGAGCTCGAGCTTCCACTCGAAACGGCCGGCCTCGATGTCGGCGGCGATCTGCGTGAGGCCGCGCTCGATGTCGGCCAGGTCCTTGGCGTCGATGATCTGCTGCGCCGCCAGCATGCGCGCATGCGCCAGGCTGCCGGCCACGTCGGCACGCCACAGGCGCCGGTCGAATTCCACGCTCGCGGTGTAGCGCTGCACCAGCGCGGCCATCGGCTCGGAGAACAGGGCCGACCAGCCTTGTGATTTCTTGTCGAGAGGGTTACCAGACATGGTGTCTTGCGCCGGGGAATGGCCCGTATTATCCGGTGCGGCTGTAGTGCTGCCCCCATTTCGCGCATGACCGTCACCCACCCCGAAGTGCCTGCCACGACGCCCGAGTCGCGTCCGACGAGTCTGTGGCCGCAGTCCACGCGACCGGGCGACCTGCGCGCGAACAGCGTGTTCGGCGCCAGCCGCTTCGGTGAACCGCCGGTGCTCGATCCGGTGCGCCAGCGCGCCCGCGTCGCCGAGCTGTACGACCTGTGCCGGCCCACCCTGGTGCTGCGCGTGGTGCTGTTCGTGCAGGCCGGCGTGGCCGCGGCAGGGCTGGTGGCGTCGCCCGGCCTGATGGCCTGGCTCACCAACCTGGCCGTGCTGGCGTTTCCGGCGCTGGCCGCCACCTTGCTCTGGCTGGCCACGATGTGTGCGCTGCGGCCGCTGTGGCCGCGCCTGCCGTCGTGGCAGCGTGCAACCGGCGCTCTGGCACTCGGTGCGGTCATGGCCGTGGCCGGCTGGGCGCTGCTGCTGCCGCTGGGCATGGCCTCGCCGGGTGGCTGGCCGGTGTTTGCCGCCGCGCTCTCGGGCCTGGTGTTCTCGGCGCTGGCCTGGGCCTGGCTCGACCTGCGGGCGCAGGCGGCGCGGCCGGCCGATGCGAGCGCGCGGCTGGCCGAGCTGCAGTCGCGGATCCGCCCGCACTTCCTGTTCAATGCCCTCAACACCGCGGTCGCGCTGGTGCAGATCGACCCCGAACGCGCCGAGCGTGTGCTCGAAGACCTGTCGCAGCTGTTTCGCTCGGCGCTGGCCGAGGACGGTGCGTCGGTCACGCTGGCCGAGGAGATCGAACTCGCGCAGCGTTACCTCGCGATCGAGCAGATCCGCTTCGGCGAACGCCTGGCGGTGAGCTGGGACGTCGACGCCGCGACGGCGCCGGCGCGTGTGCCGCCGCTGGTGCTGCAGCCGCTGGTGGAAAACGCCGTGCGCCACGGTATCGAGGCGTCGCTGCGCGGTGGCCATGTGCGCGTGAAGGTCACGGCACGGCACGGCACCGCGCGCGTGCTGGTCAGCAACAGCCTGCCCGACGTGCCGACGATGCCGGGCGCCGGCATCGCGCTGGCCAACGTGCGCGAGCGTCTGAGCCTGCTGCACGACATGGGCGCATCGCTCGAAACCTGGCGCGGCGACGGCCAGTTCCACGCCCGCGTGACCGTACCGCTGTGAGCACGCCGATGGACCGCGCCCCGCTCGAAGTGATGATCGTCGACGACGAGCTGTTCGCGCGCACGCGGCTGCGCTCGCTGGTGCAGGGTTGCGACGAGCCGCGCTGCAGTGTCACCGGCGAGGCGGCCGACGGGCCGAGCGCGCTGCAGTGGCTGCGCGACAACCGCTGCGACGTGGTGCTGCTCGACGTGGCCATGCCCGGCATGGACGGCCTGCACCTGGCCGAGGAGCTGCAGCAGCAGAGCAAGCCGCCGGCGGTGGTGTTCGTCACCGCGCATGGCGAACATGCGCTGCGCGCCTTCGAGCTGGAAGCCACCGACTACCTCACCAAGCCTGTGCGCCGCGAGCGGCTGCAGGCGGCGTTGCAGCGCGTGGCTCGCTCGCGTCAGCCGCCGCCGCTGGAGCGCGGCGACGCCGGCGAGCCGGTGCTGGTGGTGAGCGACCGCGGCCGCGTGCAACGTGTGCCGGTGGCCGACGTGCTGTACCTGAAGGCCGAGCTGAAGTACGTGACGCTGCGCACCGCCGACGGCGAATGGGTGCTCGACGAGCCGCTGGGCGACCTGGAGCAGCGCTTGCGGCCCGACTTCATCCGCATCCACCGCAACGCGTTGGTCGCGCTGCGCGCCGTGCGCGCTCTCGAACGCCATGCGTCGGAGGAAGAGCCGCTCGGCTGGGCCGTGCAACTGCACAACGGCGAGTGGCTGTCGGTGTCGCGGCGGCAGTTGTCCTCGGTGCGCGACGCCATCGCGGCCCGCCCGCATGCGTCCTGAGGCCAATTGGCTGGCGCTGCGCGCCGCCTGGTTGATCGCGTTGGCTCTCTGGGGTGTGGCGACGTGGATGTGGTTCGACATCCGCGACGCCACCGTGCGCGCACCGGTGGTCGTGCTGGCCGCGTCGGCGCCGGCCCTGCCGGAGCCGGTGTTCGTCGCCGAGCGGCCGCGATCGGCGGCGCGCGCCGAGCCGTCGACCCCCACGTCTGCCGCACCTGCGGCAGTGCGCCGGTCCGGTGATGGGGCGCTGTGCGGCGTCGACGATGCCACCACGGCGACCGAGGCCGACGCCGAGGCCCAGCTGGCGCAGCAGCGGTCATCGGCGACGCAGCGCGCGATCGACGCGCTGGCCACGCGTGGCGACGCCGCCTCGTCGTCGGTGGCGGGCCTGCTCGAGGTGGTGCGCAAGCGCGAGCAGACCGACCGCACGCCGATCGCCGATTGCCGCCCCGGCGCCGACTGCGAGGCGCGCATGAAGGCCAACGCCGATTCGGCTTACGTGCAGGCGCCGCAGGCAAGCGACCGGCTGCTCGAGGCCGCGCGCAGCAGCGACGACCCGTGGATCGTGCAGCTCGGCCAGCTCGCCTGCGACCTGCAGTTCGGTGCGCCGAAAGCCTGCGCCGGCCTGTCGCCGCGGCGCCTCTCGACGCTGGACCCCGACAACGCGGCGGCCTGGCTCGAACTTGCGGCGCGCGACGCGAGTGCGGCCGACGAGGCGCTGTTCCGCGCCAGCCAGGCCTCGCGCTACGACACCCGCGCCAGCCAGGTGGCCGCCCGCATCGACGAGTCGCTGCCCGCCGGCACGCCGCCGCTGCAGCGCCAGCTCGTCATCGAGCAGGCGCTGGCGCTGACCGGCACCTACGCCGTCTCGGCCAGCGGCGCCGCCGCGCGCCATTGCAGCGAGGCGGCGGTGCGCGATGCCAACCGCGCACAGGTGTGCGAGCGCCTGGCGCGGCTGATCACACGCGCCGCCCGCGACGCGCAGGATGCACTGGTGGGCCATGCCATCGGCGCCCGCCTGGGCTGGCCCGACGACGCGCGCCAGTCGCTGCGCGACGAAGTGCGCGCCGGCGGCGAGGCGATGAAGCTCGCGCTCGGCGACGCGCCGCATGGCTGTGCGGCCGTCGGACAGCAGCTGACGTTCTGGCGCGACTCGCTGCGCGTGGGCGACCTGGCCGCCACGCGCGCCGCCATCGAGCGCTCGGGGCAGTCGCAGGCAGCCTTGCTGGCGCGCAGCGACCCCAAGACCGTACGGCCGGTGACCACCACGCGTTGAGCCGGCGGCCCGGCGCTGGCTGCGCATGCCGCGGCGGATAATCGCCGGCCTATGACCCGTCCGATCACCATCGCCACCCGCGAGAGCCGCCTCGCGCTGTGGCAGGCCGAGCACGTGCAGGCGCTGCTGCAGCAGCGCTGCGGGCTCGCCGTCGAGCTGCTCGGCATGACCACACGCGGCGACCAGATCCTCGATCGGGCACTGTCCAAGGTCGGCGGCAAGGGCCTGTTCGTCAAGGAACTCGAGACCGCGCTCGAGGAAGGCCGCGCCGACCTCGCCGTGCATTCGCTGAAGGACGTGCCGATGGACCTGCCGCCCGGCTTCGTGCTGGCCGCGGTGCTCGAGCGCGAGGATCCGCGCGACGCCTTCGTCTCGCCGCGCTACGCCAGCCTGGCCGAGCTGCCGCAGGGCGCCTGCGTAGGCACGTCGAGCCTGCGCCGCGTGGTGCAGTTGCTGGCGTTGCGGCCCGACCTGCGCATCGAGCCGCTGCGCGGCAACCTCGACACCCGGCTGCGCAAGCTCGACGAAGGCCAGTACGACGCGATCGTGCTGGCCGCTGCGGGGCTGATGCGCCTGCAGCTGGCCGACCGCATCCGCAGCCGCTTTGCCGTCGAGCAGATGCTGCCGGCGGCCGGCCAGGGTGCGCTGGGCATCGAAGTGCGCGAATCGAACACATCGCTGCGCGCCACGCTTGCGGGCCTGATCGACCGCGACGCCTGGCTCGCCGCGCATGCCGAGCGCGCCGTCTCGCGATCACTCGGCGGCAGCTGCAGCGTGCCGCTGGCCGCCCATGCGGTGTGGCACGGCGGCAGCCTGCAGCTCGACGCAGCGCTCGGCCACGCCACGCGGCCGGCGGCACCGCTGCTGCGCGCGCAGGCGCAGGGCGCGC